>JBAQKZ010000001.1:0-8683 GCA_049301475.1 Geobacteraceae bacterium
CGCCGGGACCGGCGCCGATGATGATAATGTCGTATATTTCTTCGGGCATCAACTAACCTCCTGTAAATCCTCTTTTACCCTTCCAGCAGCATCTCCTCCGGGTCTTCGATATATTCTTTCACCTTCCTCAGGAATCCTACCGCATCCCGGCCATCGATGAGCCGGTGGTCGTAGGAGAGCGCCAGATACATCATAGGTCTCACCACCACCTTGCCAAGCAGCGCCACGGGCCGGTCCTGAATGGCATGCATCCCCAAAACACCGCACTGAGGCGGATTAATGATCGGGGTACTGAGAAGTGAGCCGTATACTCCCCCGTTACTGATGGTGAAGGTTCCTCCTTCAAGGTCGGAGATGGCAAGCCGGTTGGTCTGCAACTTTTCCACGAACCCTGCGATGGCCTGCTCGATCTCGGCGAAATGTAGCCGGTCTGCGTCACGTATCACCGGCACAACCAGTCCCTTCTCCCCTCCGATGGCGATGCCGATGTCGTAGAAGTTTTGCCAGACGATGTCATCGCCGTCAATCCTGGCGTTGACAATAGGGAACTCGCGAAGCGCTTCCACACAGGCCTTTACGAAAAATGACATTAGTCCCAGTTTGATCCCGTGACGTTTCCGGAATTGCTCCTGGTGCTGCTGACGAATGGCCGTCACCCTTCCCATATCCACCTCATTGAATGTGGTGAGCATGGCAGTTTGGCTTCGGGCTGCCAAGAGCCTTTCGGCTATCCGCTTGCGAATGGGGCTCATCGGTTTCCGCACCGTCCGCTCCGCTTTGGCGGATGGGACGGGATTGACTTTGTACTGCGCCGGCTCCTCCGACTTCACGGCAAGCGGTAATTCCGCCTGCCGTTCAGCCACCCCTTTGACCGGCGCGACAGGAGGGATTTCAGAGATTTTCTCAGCCTTAGCCTCAAATTTCTCCTCTTTCCCTATTTCTTTCAGCAGGTCGTCCACCGTGATACGCCCCCCCTTGCCGCTCCCCTGGACGGTATGCAGATCAACCTCCCTTTCCTGCGCCAGCTTGCGCACCGCCGGTGAGAGAGCCAGTTCCGGCTTTGCCTGTGCAAGCTCCGGGACCGTGGGCTCTTTCCTGACCGATACCCCAACGGAAGCATCGCTCTCGGCAATGACGCCTATGACTGCACCTATCTTTACGGTCTCCCCCTCCCGCGCCCTGATGGAGAGGATGCCGTCCGCCTCCGCGTTCAGTTCCAGGGTGATCTTGTCGGTTTCGATCTCGCAGATAGGCTCGTCCTTTTCGACCCGCTCGCCCTCCTGCTTGTGCCACTTGGCCACCAGGGCCTCTACCACCGATTCACCTACTGAGGGAACTATTATCTCCATGTGGGGCTCCGAAAAATTGAGCTTTTAGTCCCTTCCCCTTGAAAGGGCGGGGGGAAATCAAAATCATTTTTCTTTACAAAAGGGGGGTGTAAACATTACGCAAATGCCGCCTCAATTACCTGCGCCTGCTCTACCTCGTGCTGCCGGTGGGAACCGGTCGCCGGTGCTGCGGCCTCCGGCCGTCCAACGTAGAGCGGCTCTTTGCCCAGTATATCTGCCAGATAGGAGCGGATGAAGCACCAGGTCCCCATGTTGCGCGGCTCCTCCTGTACCCACCTCACCTCCGAGGAGTTTGGATAGAGGGCCAGCGTCTCCCGCAGGAGGTCGATGCGCAGGGGATAGAGCTGCTCGATCCTCACCAGGGCAATGTCGCGCCGGTCATCGTTCACCTTCCGCTCCAGCAGGTTGTAGTAGACCTTGCCTGAGCAGAGCAGTACGATCCGCGCCTCTTCCGAATCGCCTGTGTCGGCCAGTATCTCATGGAACCGGTCGGCCGTAAATTCCTCCATTCGGGAGACACAGGCGGGATGGCGCAGCAGGCTCTTGGGGGTGAAGATAACGAGCGGCTTCCGGAACTGCTGCAATATCTGGCGTCGGAGCAGATGGAAGAACTGGGCCGGAGTGGAGGGGAGGGTTACCAGCATATTGTGCTCGGCGCAAAGTTGCAGGTAGCGCTCGATTCTGGCGCTGGAATGTTCGGCACCCTGCCCTTCGTATCCGTGCGGGAGGAAGAGGACCAGGCCGCTGGCCCGCTCCCACTTGGCCTCGCCACCGGAGACAAACTGGTCGATAATGACCTGTGCGCCGTTGGAAAAGTCCCCGAACTGGGCTTCCCATATGGTCAGGGTGTCCGGCGCCTCAACCGAGTAGCCGTACTCGAAGCCGAGAACCGCCGCTTCGGACAACATGCTGTCGTAGCACTGGTATACCGCTCCATTGCGGGCCACTCCAGATAGCGGGACGTGCTGTTCCCCGGTATTCTGGTCGTAGATGACGCTGTGCCGATGGTTGAAGGCGCCGCGACGGGAATCCTGGCCCGACAGCCGGACCGGAATCCCTTCGAAAAGAAGGGTGGCGTAGGCGAGGGTCTCACTGGTCCCCCAGTCGATCTCACCCCCTTTTAGTACCGCATCGCGGCGTTTCTCCAGCATGGCCGCGATCTTCGGGTGGGGGTTGAAGCCGACGGGAAGAAGGGCCAGGTTCTCGGCCAGATCAACCAGGATATTCCCCTCTACTCCAGTCTCCACCTCTACAGTGGTGTAGTCGTGATGGAACATGTCCCACTTGCCGCCGAAGCCGGGGGCGGTCGGCAAAGCCTTTTTCCCGAATGCGCGGTTTAGCCGGGCGGTCACCTCTTCCGTCAGTTTCCGTATCACATCCCCGCTTACCCCTTCATCCATAAGACTCCGGGTATAGAGTTCGTGGATCGGCGGACGGTCCTTGATCTTTTTGTACATGAGCGGCTGGGTGAAGTACGGTTCGTCTCCTTCGCTGTGGCCATGACGGCGGTAGCAAATCACCTCTACCACCACGTCCCTTGCAAAGCGCTGACGATAATCGAGTGCAAGCTTGGCTATGTGCGCCACTGCCTCGGGGTCATCACCATGGACGTGGAAGATCGGGCACATAAGCATCTTGGCTACATCGGTGGCGTAGCGGGTTGAGCGTGCGTCGGCGGGAACAGTTGTGAAGCCGATCTGGTTGTTCAGGACAATGTGAAAGGTCCCGCCGGTGCGGTACCCCTCCAACCTGGACATGTTGAGTGTCTCGGCGACTATCCCCTGACCGGCGAAGGCCGCATCCCCATGGAGCAGGACCGGCAGCGCCCTCCGGTAGGCATTATCCCCATATCTGTCCTGGTGTGCCCGGCACTTTCCCTCCACCACCGGGTCCACGGCCTCAAGGTGGCTGGGGTTGAACGCTAGGGATATGTGAATAGTTTTTCCGCCAGCTTCAAGATCGGTTGAGAAGCCCATATGATATTTGACGTCTCCTTCTCCGACTACCCCGTGCTTGATGTTATCCTCGAACTCGGCAAAAATGTTTTCGTACGGCTTGCGGAAAATGTTGGCCAGGACGTTGAGCCTGCCGCGATGTGACATGCCTAAGACGACGTCGCTTACGCCTTCTTCTGCGGCGGTCCGCACCAGGAAATCGAGGAGCGGAATGAGCGCCTCGCCCCCTTCGAGAGAGAAGCGCTTATGGCCGGCGAACCTCCGGTGCAGGAATGCCTCGAACAGCCCCGCCTCCAGAAGCTTGCCAAGGATCGCAAGCTTCTCCTGTTGCGTAAAATCCGTCCGGTTGCGAGACGGCTCCATCCGGTCGATGAACCACTGTCGTTCCGCAGGCTCCTGGATGTGCATGAACTCGACACCTATGGATCGGCAATAGGTCTCCTGCATGACACCAAGGATTTCCCTCAGGGTCGCCGAGTTCTTCATGAACCGGCGGGTATGGAAGGACCGGTCCAGGTCGGCTGGTTCTAGGTTGAAGGCCTCCAGGTCTAAGAGAGGTTGGCTGGTCTCACAGGGAGAGAGGGGATCGGTGCAGGCAAGCAGGTGGCCGATGTCCCGATAGCGGTAAATGAGGGACTGAACCCCCGACTGCTTGAGGGCAAGCTGAGGGTCGAGGCATTCCCGTCCGTCAGGAAGTTCCTGCGCCAGATCAAAGCCGCTGAAAAAGGCGCGCCACTCCCCGCTCAGTTGCTCCGGCGCCTCCCGCCAGAGACGGTGCTGTGTTTCGAGCCAATCAGCGCTGACGTTGTCGATAAAATTCATGGGAGGTCCTGACCTTATTCCGACGGTGAAGTGGTTTTAGGGGGGATATACGAATGGAACAATTTTAGCGGAGAGGCGGGATATTGCAATTTATCTGAAGGCCCATCCTAAGGTAATCCCGAATATGTCCGAATCCGATTTTGGCTGAAGTAGCCCAACCCCCTCTTCCACCCGCACTGTCGGAGATTGTGAGAAGCGGAATCCTTCGTAGTAAAAGCTCTGCCGAAAGCTGCGGTAGCGGAAACCGACCTCGGCAAACGCCGACCATGCGCCTCCCGGCTCCAGGATAACATTGCCAACGCCAGGGAAATCGGCCTCATTTCTGCTGTAAAAGGGGTATTTAGCCCCTCCCTCGGCAAATATCTTAAGCTCCCTGCTCAGCGGATGACTGGCGCTAACCCCAAGCCTCGCATAGACGGTTTGCCACCACTCATAGTAGCCTTGGACCCGTACCAGGTTGCCGCTATTATCACGTGTGGATGAATTCCGGATGCTACGCAGCCACCAGCGATAGCCGAGTCCCGCGAAAGGCTCTATGGTGACCGGAGCTGTCGGAAAACGCCATCCCACGTCCGCTTCCTGCTTCGCTCCGAAATAATCCGTGTCGGTCTTGAGCGGCAGGTCTTCAAGCCCAGGGTCGGCGCCGGTGGTCCGGCCATCATACTCCGCCATACCTCCAAACAACTCCCCCCGCCCTCTCAGCATCAGGTCGCCGACCGATTCCGTCCTGAGGAGGTTGATATGGACCGCAGCGCCGAAGCCTGCAAGTACGCCGCTCTCCTTAAGCAAGCGGCTGCCGTCTAAGAACTCCTCCCAGGTGAAATACTGTAGCGACGGATAGAGATACCACTCCTCCACGCCACCGAAGGAAGCAGCCGTCGCCGGGGTTGTCCCCAGCAACCAGAGAATCATGACAATCCTGAGAGCTTTCATCGTAGGACTTGTCTCCACGACTTATTCGGTTGAATCCTGCCCTTTCTTTTTACGAGGCGCCCTCTTTGGCTTGGGCTCCTTTACTGGGAGCGTAGTCTCATCCGAGGCATCAACTACGGCCTTCTTCCGTATCGCGCGTTTTTTGGGCGCGGTCGGCATCGATTCTTCCGACGCCGTCACTACAACATGCTCTTGTTCGGAAGCCGTTACAGGCTTAGCCTCAACGGTTTTCTGTTTACGGCTAACTCGTGGTTTTCTCGGCTTTTTATCCGCGACAGCCGTTGGCGGTTCTACTGCCGCCGCTTCCTGATCAACGGATTCCACCGGCGGCTGACCGGCCGACAGCTCGGATGTCTCGACTTTGCTTCCCCGCCGTCGCTTGCGCCGCCGTTTCTTCTTCCCTTCATGGGGGGGCTCTTCTCCATTGGCCGGCAGGAGCGCCGGTAGCGGGGCCTGCGTTTCCTCCGGCTCCGGAGGATTAACTCCGTCCGTATCCTCCGTGTTCGCGCCTTCGGCGGCATGCCCCTTGCCGCCTCGCCGACGACGACGACGTCGTTTTTTCCTTGCCCCATCAGATACACCTTCCGCTCCGGTCACATTGGTATCCACGGAAAGCGTCTCCTCCGCGATTCCTGCCTCGGCGCCTTCATCTTCGACTTCGGCGGCTTCCGGCTGAATGATCGGCTCTGCCGAGCGCGGCTTCTTATTGACGCCACGCGGTTTCTTCCCTTTACCCTCTGTTCCCGCTCCGGGGCGGGTGACCTCCTCTCCCCCGCCCGGTTTCTCCGCCGACCAATCTTCGTCCACCGCCGGCAGTTCCGGCTGATGCGACCGTTCGCGTTTCAACACCACCAGATCAATCTGGTTCATGAGGAATGACGGTTTCCCCTTGATGGTCACGTCTATATCGTAATCGGTCTCTATCCGGGCAAGCTCCCGCTTTTTCCGGTTCAGAAGATAATAGGCCACGTCCAGCGGCAGATCACCATGCACATCTGCGTTAGTCCCTTTGGCGGCGGCGGCGTGAACCTTGCGGAGGAAAGAGAGAGCCATGTTTTCCACCGATTTGACCTTGCCGCGGCCACCGCAGTGGGGGCATTCCAGATAGCTCGCATGTTCCAGCGTCTGCTTGATTCGCTGCCGGGACATCTCAAGCATGCCGAACTGGGATATCTTCCCCACCGAGACCCGCGCCTTGTCCGCCTTCAGGGCGTTCTTCAGGGCCTTCTCCACCTCCGTCATATGTTTCTTGTCACGCATGTCGATGAAGTCTATGACGATAAGACCACCCAGGTCGCGCAGTCTGAGCTGGCGGGCGGACTCCTCGGCGGCTTCTATATTGGTCTTGAAGGCGGTCTCTTCCACTCCCCTCTCTCCGGTAGACTTGCCGGAGTTGACGTCTATGGAGACAAGCGCCTCGGTCGGCTCTATGACGATTGACCCGCCAGATTTCAGGAGCACCTTCTTTTCGTAGATTTGGTCGATCTGCTCTTCCAGTTGGTATTTGGAGAAAATAGGGCGCTTCTCCTGGTGGAGCTTGACCAGATTTTCATGCTTTGGCATGTTCTTCTTGAAAAAATCACGCACCTGTTTGTACACCTCGGCGTTGTCCACCAGCACCTCGTCGATCTCGGAGGTGAAGTAGTCGCGGATGGTGCGGATAACCAGGTTGGACTCCTGGTAGATGAGGGCCGGGGCCTTGACCTTCGCTCCCTGATCCTGTATCTCATTGTGCAGCCTGATGAGATAGTCGATATCCATTGCCAGCTCTGGTTTTTTCCTGCCGAGCGCCTCGGTCCGCATGATGTAGCCGATTCCCTCGGGAATATCGAGTTCAGCCGCCATTTCCTTCAGTTTCTTCCGCTCCGTATCGTTCTCCACCTTGCGGGAAACGCCGGCCGAGTCGCTTCCCGGCATGATTACCATGTAGCGCCCCGGCAGGGAGATGAAAGTGGTCAGGGCCGCTCCCTTCATGTCACGCTCTCCCTTTTCAACCTGGACGATGATCTCCTGCCCGCGCCGCAGCACTTCCTGTATGCGGGGCCGACTTCTTTTCTGCTCTTCCGGGATATCGTCCCGCCACTGCCAGTAATCGGGGTGAAGCTCTCCCATCTGGATAAAGCCGAGCTTCTTCCGTCCAATGTCCACAAAGGCGGCTTGCAGTCCGGGCTCTACGCGCACCACCACCCCTTTGTAGATATTGCCGCGTGTCTGCTCGCTCCCCTCGATTTCCACATCCAGCTCGACGAGATGGCCCTCCTCAACGATCGCCACCCGCGCCTCTTCCGGATGCATTGCATTAATCAGCATTTTTTTTGACATATGTTTAATCCTTTTCCGGGGACAAACCGACGTATGCCCAAAAAGAGCGTCCGACGCGACATGCAAACCGTGTCGCAACGGCACACTCCAGGAGATCGGCAGGTTTATCAACCCTCGTAATGGTTTTTCGGCCAACAGCGGGGCGCACCCCACGCGGCGGAATCGGGCCGTTTCGTGCTGCGTTGTACGTCCGCCAAAACAGGGCGGCGCCAAGCCCGCATAAAACTCCGTAAGTATAGCAGAGTTTTATCCGGTTCATAAGAAAAATCCTACTTTGTTTTTTTGCTGTCAAGAGCAAATATCAAGAGCAAATATTTTTGACAAACAATATGCAACGTGATTTAATTACCCCGCGCTTAGGCTGACTTGGAAAATCCAAGAGTTAGCGGATTTAGCTTCCAACCTTCAAAACACCTTGAGGGAGATAGGAATGGCCGAATATAGAGCAACCTTACCAACCGCTTTCAAAGATCGAACCCATCTCTCATCTATACCGACAGTCCATGCTGTTCCGTCTTCTCAACAGCCTCACAATAAACCGAAACTCCTCGATCTGCTACGTGAAGCCCTGCGCTCGCGCCATTACAGCCGTAGGACTGAGTCTACCTATTGCAATTGGGTTAAGCGATTCATCTGCTTCCATAACGTACGACATCCAGCGACAAAGGCGCGAAAGACCGGATCACCATGCTGCCAGAATCGCTTAAGTCTCCGCTTCAGGACCACCTGAAGATGGTCAAGGCGATTCATGAGAAAGATCTTGCCAGCGGCTGGGGACGGGTGCAAATGCCCGATGCCTTGGACCGCAAGTATCCCAACGCGCCCACCGACTGGCGGTGGCAGTGGGTCTTTCCGCAGGAGAACCGATGGGAGAATACCAAGACCGGTGAAGAGGGGCGGCATCATGTCGATGAGTCCATTCTCCAGAAGGCGTTCAAACAGGCCGTGGGCAAGGCTGGTTTAACCAAACATGCAACTTGCCATACGCTTCGGCATTCATTTGCGACGCATCTGCTCGAAGATGGCTACGACATTCGGACAGTTCAGGAACTTCTTGGCCATAGTGATGTGCGCACCACGATGATTTATACCCACGTGCTGAATAGAGGCGGCCGCGGGGTTCGCAGTCCGGTAGATACCCTATGAAACCAGAAGGAGTGAGTATTATGCGGAAACCATATAATACGCAGAATCAATTCTTATATCCATTTATTGTATTGAAGTTACACACGTTATAGAGATTCGTCGTCTGCATGTTATCTGGAAGGAAGAGTAAAAAGCGGGTTTATCTGGAAACCATAT
>JBAQKZ010000002.1:0-9319 GCA_049301475.1 Geobacteraceae bacterium
TTGGAACATTATTTCTTTCGCATTGTTGATTTTGTAGGTTGGGTTAGGCGGGTGTATGCCGTAACTCAACATGACCAGGCCGATGGCATTCAAAGCTGTTGGGTTACGCGATGAAACCGCTAACCCAATCTACGAAAAAACAGGTGTTACACGGTACTAGAAAGGATCGTTGAAATTGGATAGTCTGACAGTCGGGCTGGGAGATAGAAGTTATCAGATACTCTTCGGCCACGGGATCCTTGGGGAAATCGGGGCGCTCTGCAGGGCGAGAAAATTTGGAAGCCGCGTAGCCGTAATCACCAATCCTACGGTCGGTGCACATTATTTTGAGACGGTGCGCGCTTCGTTTGACGCTGCCGGTTTTACGGTTTACAAGATTGAAATGCCTGATGGCGAACAATACAAGAATTCAGATACATTGCTCCAAATTTACGACGGGCTTATTTCCTGCGCACTGGATCGCACCGCCTTCATTGCGGCGCTGGGTGGCGGGGTTGTGGGCGACATAGCCGGTTTTTCGGCCGCCACATATCTGCGCGGTATTCCATTCGTACAGATACCGACCACCCTGCTTGCCCAAGTAGACAGCAGTGTCGGGGGGAAAACCGGCATCAATCACCCCAAGGGGAAAAACCTGATAGGCGCTTTCTACCAGCCCGGGCTTGTTATGATTGATGTGGCGCTTCTGGACACCCTCCCGGAGCGTGAGTATCTGGGTGGTATGGCGGAAGTGGTGAAATACGGTATTGTGCTGGACGGAGAACTGTTTGATTATATCCGCTCCAATGCTGGGAAACTGCTGACTATGGACACGGAGTGCCTGCTGCATGTTATACAAAGATCATGTCGGATCAAGGCTTCCATAGTTGAAAAGGATGAGCGGGAAGCCGGTTTGCGAGCCGTTCTTAATTATGGGCACACCTTTGGGCATGCCGTTGAGACATTGACCGGTTATGTGCGGTATATACATGGCGAGGCCGTGGCTATTGGGATGGCGCAGGCATCCGTGATATCCGAGGCAATGGGGATTTCCAGCCGGGACGCTACGGCGAAAATCATTGAGACGCTGAAACAGTTGCAACTGCCGGTTGAGCTCCCTCCTTTTGGGGCAAAGGCCTATGTCGACGCACTGACGCGGGACAAAAAAGTCAGGGATGGGGGATTGAATTTTGTTTTGAATAGTAATATTGGCGGGTTTGAGATAACCAGGGTAAAGGATGTCAATGCGCTGCTGAGAATCTGTGGCGTTGGGAGCTGATAATGGAACCGGTAACCACCTCATTCTGGGCAGATATTAAAAAATATGAAGATACGCTTACCAAGGATCCGCAATCGTATTGCTTTGCCCCGCTGGCAGAGCTTTATCGGAAACTTGGGCTTCTTGACGATGCGGTAAATGTGGCGAAACGGGGCTGTGAAATCCATCCGGAATATGTGGGTGGACATATGGCTCTTGCCAGGGCTCATTTCGATAAGGGTCTTAAAGATGAAGCAAAAATGGCCTTCGAAAAGGTGGTGCGGGCCACGCCCGAGAACCTGCTGGCACAGAAACTGCTCGGTCAGATTTATATGGAGGAGGGGAATACCGTAGCGGCAATCAACACCTTGCGCGTGATGCTTTCTCTGAACCCCGGCGACATGGAAAGCCAGACCATGCTTGATTCCTTGTCCAGAATTGCCGAAACTGATGCGGAGCAACTGGACGAATCGCCGGAAACGCTTGCTTCCGTGGTGGATGCCGGGGACGAGTCGACTGTTGTGTCCGAGCCGCTATTAGATGAAGCTCTGCTGGAAGAAGTTGAAGTTATTGAAGAACTTACCGAGGAAGATTTTGCGGAAGAAGAATTCCAGTGTCCGGAAGTAGCCACGGCCTCTCCTGCTCTAGAACCTGGGGAGAGAGATGAGTTACTTGGCGAGGTGAAGGGCTCTCTGGCTACGGTGACGTTGGCCGACCTGTATATTTCCCAGGGATTCCCGAAGCGCGCAATTGCCATTTACCGGGAGTTGCTGAAAACAGAGCCCGAGAATAGGGAATTAAAGCAGCGCTTGATTGATCTGAAGCTCGATATTGACAGGGACGAGGCAAATGCCTGGGATCAGGTGATCTCATCTGTCCCAGAGAAGATATCATACCAATTTCAAATCAAAGATGCAGTCAAGGCGGCGAGGATTGAGGCGACGAAGGCATACAGCCAGTATGTTGAGGAGCCGAAGACGAGCCAACGAAGAGGGCGCTTTGATTTGGAATTGGTATCAGAGGCTTCGTCTGCCGCCGATATCCCGGATTCCATGACGGGACAGGCAAATGCGAGAGATCCCAGGGAGCAGGCTCTCGATACGCTGGATAGATGGCTGGCTAATATCAGGGGGATGCGATAATGGTATTCAAGGAGATTCTGAGAGATGTAGTGGAAAGCGTTGATGGAGGCATTGGCGCTGTTATCATGGGCTATGACGGGATACCCATTGATGAATATGTAAAGGATGTCGCGCCGTTTGACATTCAACTGCTTGCGGTGGAATACACCTCTGTTCTGAAAGAAGTCAGACGGACCATTGAACTCCTGAATACCGGTGAAATGGAAGAAATCTCCATAGTCACCGGCCGTTCCAGGGTCATAGCCCGCGCCATAAACAGTGAGTTCTTTGTCGTGCTGGTTCTGGATAGTGACGGGAATTACGGGAAGGGTCGCTATCTACTCAAGCGGGATGTCGTAAAGCTGCGTGATGAGCTGCGGTAGGAGAGTCCTATGAAAATACTGGTGCTGCACGGCCCGAATCTGAACCTTTTGGGTAGCCGTGAACCTGAGTTATACGGGCAGGTCACGCTGCCTGAAATCAATGCGGCGCTTTTCGCTCTGGCCCAGGAACTGGGCGTTGAAATATCCATATTCCAATCCAACTCCGAGAGTGAGCTCATCGACAGGATACATGCCGCTACTGCCGATTCATTTTGCGGTATCCTGATAAATCCCGCCGCCTACACCCACACCAGCGTCGCCATCCGTGACGCCCTGTCAGCCGTGGCCCTGCCGACTATTGAGGTGCATCTGTCAAACATACACAAACGCGAAGAGTTTCGAACCAGAAGCTTCATCGCTCCAGTGGTGATGGGACAGATATCCGGACTAGGCCCGGACAGCTACCTGCTCGGGCTCAGGGCGATTTTTAATCACATTGAAAGAACGTTGAAATAAGGGCGTTATTGTGTTAGACAGAATCGCTTCTGCGCGGAGCTATCTGGGAAAGTTTGTCCTGGATGCCTTTATTTTTCTCAATCTTAGCAACATCAGATATCTGACCGGTTTTTCCGGCAGTGAAGGGGCGGTGATACTCTGCCGGGAGCGGGCGTGGTTTTTGACTGACTCACGCTATACCGCGCAGGCGGCGACCGAGGTCAACGGTTTCACTGTTACCGAGTATCGCGACAAAATTGAGGGAATTGCTTCATGCTTGCGGGAATCAGCGGTGGCGCGACTTGGTTTTGAGGCGGAGCATACAACAGTCGCCGTCCATAAGGCGCTGGCCGAGGCCCTGCCCGGGACTGAGCTTGTTCCCATCGGAGCCGAACTTGCCGCTTTGCGCATTGTCAAGGATTCAGGCGAGATAAACCTCCTGATGAGGAGCGCGGAAATCGCCTCCACGGCTTTTCTGTGCGTTCTTGAACAGTTGCAACCGGGAACCACGGAAAAGGAGTTTGCTCTGTCGCTTGAGTTTGCCATGAAGCGGGGGGGCGCTGATGGGAAATCCTTTGATTTCATCGTTGCTTCCGGCCCGAGAGGGGCGATGCCACATGGCAGGGCAAGCAATAAGGCGATTAAAGCCGGTGAACTTGTCACCATCGACTTCGGAGCTGTCTGTGACGGATATCATTCGGATGAGACCGTCACGGTTGCAGTCGGAACCCCGGATGCGCGACAACGGGAATTATACGGGATTGTAAAGGATGCACATGACCTGGCGATCAGCGCTGTCAGGCCTGGAATCAGCTTCAGGGAGCTGGACGGAACAGCCAGGAATTTTATCGAATCGAAGGGGTACGGCGCGTTTTTCGGTCATGGTCTGGGACACGGCGTAGGTCTTGAAGTGCATGAGAAACCTACGGTCTCCTCTCGCGGGGAAGGTGTGGCAGAGGAAGGGATGGTCTTCACCATTGAACCGGGGATATATATTCCCTCGTGGGGCGGGATCAGGATTGAGGACACAGTGGTGGTAACCGCTGATGGCTGCAAGCTGCTTACCACTGTTCCCAAGGAACTGCTGATAGTATGAAGTCCAAAAGGAGAGCCGGTTATGGATATCAAGGATATTAAATCGCTCATAAAAATGGTGACGGAAACGGATATCGCCGAGTTCGAATTAGAGAGCGCCGGGGAGAAACTCCGGATCAAGCGGGGGGCGTCTCCCGAGGTTGTTCACCATTATCAGGCGTCTGAACGGATGCAGACAAGCCCCCAGGGAGCTTTGCTCCAGCCGCAACCGGCGCAGGTTGCCGATTCTGCCGGGGCGGCGCCGTCCGCCGACAAGGGGCAGAGCATCACTTCGCCGATCGTCGGGACCTTTTACCGTACGCCGTCGCCTGATGCGCCTTCATATGTAGAGGCAGGGCAGATAGTTGAGAAGGGGCAGGTATTATGCATAATCGAGGCGATGAAGCTTATGAACGAGATCGAAGCGGAGTTTCGCTGCAAGATACTAAAAATATGCAAGGAAAATGCGCAGCCTGTGGAGTATGGCGAACCACTCTTTATTGTAGAGTCACTGTAATTTTAAATGGGGAACTACCGGATGTTTTATAAAATCCTTATAGCAAACCGGGGGGAGATCGCCCTCCGCATAATCAGGGCCTGCAAGGAGTTGGGAATAAAGACGGTCGCAGTATATTCCACCGCAGACGTCGAATCCCTCCATGTCAAGCTGGCGGACGAAAGCGTCTGTATCGGCCCCCCTTCCAGCCTGCAAAGTTACCTCAACATAAACGCAATTATCAGCGCTGCGGAGTTGACCGATGCCGAGGCGATTCATCCCGGATACGGTTTTCTTTCCGAAAATGCGGCCTTTGCGGAAATCTGTGAAAACTGCGGCATAACATTCATAGGGCCTTCCTCCGAAAGCATGAGGATAATGGGAGACAAGATCAGCAGCCGTCAAGCGGTTGTCAAGGAAGGCGTGCCAATTCTTCCGGGGACCAGTGAAGGGGTGAAAGATGTAAACGAAGCGATCCAAAGCGCCAAGGAAATCGGATTTCCCGTGATAATCAAGGCGACCGCGGGCGGAGGCGGACGAGGGATGAAAATTGTTCACTCCCCCGCGACGCTTCCCAATGCCTTTGCCATGGCACGGGCCGAGGCCCAGGCCGGTTTCGGCAATCCCGAAGTGTATATCGAGAAATATTGCGAGCAGCCCAGGCACGTAGAGATACAGATATTGGCTGACAAGCATGGCAATGTCATACATCTGGGGGAGCGGGACTGTTCCATTCAGCGCCGTCACCAGAAGATCATCGAAGAAGCGCCTTCCACCGTCAGTACCCCGGAGTTGCGCAGGGCCATGGGCGAGGCTGCGGTAAGGGCCGCCAAGTCGGTCGGTTATAACAGTGTCGGGACTATGGAGTTCCTGGTGGACAAGAGCAATAACTTCTACTTCATGGAAATGAACACAAGGGTACAGGTGGAACACCCGGTGACGGAGATGGTGACGGGAGTTGATATCGTGAGGGAGCAGATTCGCTCTGCGGCTGGTCTGGAATTGCGCTACAAGCAGAGTGACATAAAGATACAAGGGCATGCTATCGAGTGCCGCATCAATGCCGAGGACCCGGTGAAATTTACCCCATCCCCCGGCAGGATTACCGGCTACCATACGCCGGGTGGCCTTGGGGTGCGGGTTGACTCGTTTGTCTATGACCAGTACACGGTCCTTCCCAACTATGATTCATTGATTGCGAAACTGATCGTTCATGCCGAAACCCGTGAGGACGCCATCAGGCGTATGTCCAGAGCGCTGGACGAATATGTCGTGGAAGGCATCAAAACCACCATTCCCTTTCACAAGAGGATCATGGCCAACAAGGATTTCATAGAGGGAAATATTGATACGGGTTTCCTCGATAGGATTGTTACGGAGTAGTTGTTATGGACTTTCCCGATGAGTTGAAATACAGCAAAGAACATATCTGGATCCGCGTGGAGGGAGATAAGGCGGTTCTCGGCATAACTGATTTTGCACAACAGGAACTGGGGCGCATAACCGCTGTCGAATTGCCCGAGGTTGGCTACGAATTGGAGCAGGACGACTCATTTGGTTCCGTGGAGGCCCGCAAGACTGTAGCTGAGCTTTATGCCCCTTTGAGCGGACCGGTTCTGGAGGTTAACGAAGATATACTGGAGACCCCGGATACCATGAACGGCGACCCCTATGACGGCGGCTGGCTCGTGGTGGTAGGTATCAGTGATCCGGAAGAGATCGTATCGCACATGTCAGCGGATGACTACCAGGAGTATGTAATTCCAATTTCAAATCAAGGATGAAATCAAGGCGGCGAGGATTGAGGCGACGAAGGCGTACAACTACGCACGTTGAGGAGCCGAAGACGAGCCAAAGAAGATAGCGCCTTGATTTGGAATTGGTTTAGCCTGACTGAATGAGAGGGAAGCAGTTGACGCTCAAGGTAGGCCGGATAGACTATGCCAACTGTACTCCCATTTTCGAGGCGCTCCAGACGCATTCCGACGGCTGCGAGTACAGGCTCATCAGAGGGGTGCCCGCAACACTCAATATGATGCTTGCGCATGGAGAGATCGACCTCTGCCCCGCATCGTCCATTGAATACGGCAAAAACCCGGATAGTTACTATCTGTTGCCGGATATTTCAATCAGTTCGATCGGGCCCGTGCGGAGTGTACTTCTCTTTTCCCGACTCCCACTGGAGGAGTTGCGGCATCAGACGATAGGTCTGACAACGGAATCGGAGACCTCGGTTAACCTGCTGAAGATACTATTCGCTGTAAACCTGGCTATTCCCGCCTTCTTCGAGCGGTGCACCCTCCCATTACATCAGGCGCTTGCCAAGTACAGCGCGCTTCTGCTCATCGGCGACTCCGCCCTGGCGGAAAGTGGGCGAAACCATGACCTGTTCGTCTATGATATGGGAGAACTTTGGTACCGGTTCACCGGGCTTCCCTTTGTTTTTGCCCTCTGGATTGTGCGGAAAGAGGCGGTTAGATCGTATTGCGGGGAAGTAAAGGCTATTTCCGAGGCCCTCATAGCAGCCAAGCAGCTTGCCTATGATTCTTATGCCGACATCGCTGTACATGCGCGGGAGCGATTGTGGATGGGTGAGAAGGCGTTGGTCGAATACTGGCGCACCATTTCCTATGACCTGACACCCCGCCACCTTGAAGGGCTGAGGCTGTTTTTTCGCCTTGCCGCTGATATAAATCTCTTGCCGGAAGCGCCGGACATCCGGATGTTTCCCGACGGCCGCGTAATCCCAGTTTCAAATCAAGGATGAAACCAATGCTGCGAGGATTGAGGCGACGGAGGCGTACAACCGGAACAGGAGATGGAAATGGCGCAAAAAAAGGGGAGGATTAAATAAATCCTCCCCTTTTGATGGTGCGCTATTGGGATTATTTTTTCTTGCCGCCCGAGGCTTTCTTGGACGCCTTGAGGGGGTTGATCTTGGCGTCTTCACCCTTGATTTCGATCTTGACGTGGGTAGCGAAGTTACAGATACCACCCTGCCATTTTCTCACGGGGGCTGGGTAGGCGCCGCAGACCATCCCGATGGTGCCTTTGACGATTCTATCGCACCCTTCACAATTCTCCACCACCACTTTACAGGAGCCATCTGATAGATTACATCCCTGTCTGCCCCAGAAAGTGCACTCTGTGCCGGGAAGTACTGTTTGACACTGCATTGTAAATCCTCCTGTCGCTTTTGCTGCGTAATCATCGTCCTTCGCCACTCTATCAATTTGAGACGAAAAAAGTCAACAGGAAAATCCCGGTCTGTGACTAGTTGACGCGTGTGAAGAGGTTCGGGTTAGCACCGGCGTCCTTAGGTAAATCTGCTGCAAATCCGTCTGGACGGCCAGTAGGACGTAGCTGGCATAATGCAATTTCTTTTAAAAGTCTTGGAGAATGAACTGTATTGATGTCCCCGGACTTCCCCATTTTATCCTGCTTCAGCTCAGTAGTGCAATTTCCGCATCATGCTGCCGTTCCCCATCATTGTTCCCGTCTGCCAGCGATTGCCGGTATAGTTCCAGAAGGTGTTGTGGCTGGTCATGTTGCGGAACATCCCCGAGTAGTTCATGAAACCGGAGCCAATCGGCATATTCTGGATAGTCGTGAGCATCTGGGTTCGCATTGAGGTCATGAATGAACTGTCCATCCCGAGGCCGTTCACGGCATTGTCGGTGATATTGGGCATGTTGTTGTTGATCGTGCCCATCATGCTGAGGTAACGGTTCATGTTCACGGCGCCGTTGTTGCTCATGACCAAGGGCGCTTGTCCGGCCATCAAACCGGCCATCTGCCGGGCGGTGGCATGCATTGTCAGGTACTGACTGGGCCATATTCGAAGAACCCGGCTGAGAGTCGGCCACATAGTCCGCCATCATATTAATGCCGACCGGCAGGTTCATCTGGTTACGAAGCTGTGTCATCGCCTCAACTACGGTCATGCCAGGATTGGCGGCCATTTTCTCCCTGATGAGGGTGGACATGGGGCTGATAAATCCGGCGGCACCTGGCGGCGCCGACATGACATAACCACTTGCGGCCGGAACATTCGTGTCCTCATCAACGGTTGTCCCGGCAATCACCCGTGCCATGACCGGATATTTCGCCGCGTCAGCCGCAGATACCGTCATGCTGTAAGCGCCACCTGCGCCTGTTATCGTCTTCGGCTCCCCTGCATCCCACTGGTAGTTGCCGTTCTTGTCCATGAAAACCTCTGCCCCCACAAGGTAGCCGTCGGCCACTATTCCGCTGACCGTTGCTGCGGGGGCGCTGCCGCACCCGCCGCCGCACCCGGCGATGATTCCAACAATCAAAACAGCCGCTATTGCCAGAACTTTTCTTAACATGATCTTTTCTCCTCTGATCGTTTCTGCAAGCGAAAGTTAGAATTCGTGGAATACGGCAAATCCCGTAATCAGTCCCGGAATTTTGCATGACACTCCGCGCACTTAGGAACTGTAAATGAATAACATGGTCAAAATTGCGCTCAGATTTAGGTCAGATTTGGCTGAACTGATTGAGCCAAACCGCAGACGTAGCAGAGCTACGTTGAGGATTTGGCGATTGAAGT
>JBAQKZ010000003.1:0-2390 GCA_049301475.1 Geobacteraceae bacterium
TACCATGGCCGCGGCGTCGAACACCTGGTTGAAGCGGCGCAGGGTCGCCTCGCGGACCAGCGGTTCCACCGATCCAGGGTTCAAGTCCATGAAAGGGGCGTGAATAGTGCTCTTCAGGCCGTTTCGCGTCAGTGTTTCCGCGATGGAGGTGAGTTCGTCCGGAATGAGTGTGTCCAGGACTTCGCCTGGGAGGAATATCTCCGGATTTATGCGGCGTGTTACTATCAGCTCTAGGTTCTGCTTCAGGAGCGGGTAGGGGATATGTGCGAAGATTTGATTATTCATGATGGGTTTCATGATGCTTATGTTTATTGATGACTTCATCCGCGCAACTGCCGCATCCGACGAGTTGTTCGAGCTTCTGGATTGCTTCCGGCTCTCCCAGGACGATGAGTGTGTCGTGCGCCTCGATCTTGGTGTGGGAAGAGGGGTTGAAAACCATCTTGCCGGTCGCCTTCTTGATGCCTATGATGATCACCCCGGTCTCCTTGCGGAACCCGGAACTGGCCAGGTTCTCCCCGACAAAGCCGGACTCCGGGGGGATGGCGATCTCCTCCATCTGTAGTTCCAGGTGCTCGCGACCCGTGGCGATCTCGATGAAATCGACCACGTTGGGGCGGAGGATCGCCTGGGCCATCCGGCTGCCGCCGATCAGGTAGGGAGAGACCACCTTGTTGGCACCGGCCCGCTGAAGCTTTATTTCGGAACCCTCCTCGCCGGAGCGGGCCAGGATGAAGAGATCGGGGTTCAGGCCGCGCGCGGTCAGGGTGATATAGACGTTTTCGGTATCGGAAGTGACCACGGAGACCAGCCCCTTGGCCTTTTTGATCCCGGCCCTTAGCAAGGTTTCATCGTCTGTGGCGTCTCCTATCATGAACAGATATCCCTCTTCCTTCAACTTCTCGATGACTTCAGTATTTTTCTCCACCAAGACGAACGGAATTGGTTTGGCGGCGAATTCCTTGCAGATGAACGCTCCCATTCGCCCGTAGCCGCAGATGATGTAGTGGTCCCGCAGCGCCTCGATCTTTTTTTCCACCTTTTTCCTCCCGATAATTCGCTGGAATTGTCCTTCGAACATAATCTGGGCCAGACTCCCGACAATGTAGCCGAGGACGCTGACGCCGAATACGATGAGAAGCATGGTGAATACCCTGCCGCTATCGCTCAGGTCGTGAACTTCCCTGAAACCTACCGTGCCGAGGGTGATGATTGTCATGTAGAGGGCGTCAATGAAACGCCACCCCTCAATGCCCATATAACCCGCGACGCCAAGCGAAACCAGCATCGCCAGAACAAATATGGATATTTTCAGGTGTCGGATTGGTTCCATTCGGAAAGATTACTATCGTGAGACGCATATTTCAAGCGAATAGAGCGCGCTTGTCGAATTATTAACCCTATTTTCACAATTTACTGAATTAGCAGACAATTCTTGACAAATTTTGTATGCGGTATACAATTTAACTTCTGTCCGGAACAATGAGTCTGTAGTTCTTAATCCATAACTTCCCGGATCGAAACAGTTTTCGCAAATTCCGGCGGGAGAACGTATAATGAAAAAGAAACACTTAACCCTTAGAGAGAGCATCCTGGAAACCATCCGCGATGCCATCATGACCGGAGCGCTAAAGCCCGGCGAGAAGGTTGTGGAGCCGGAACTCGCCGAACGCTTCGGCATAAGCCGGACCCCGATACGAGAGGCGTTCCGGCAACTGGAATCGGAGGGATACCTTACCGTCATCCCACGCAAGGGGGCGGTGGTGGCATCCTTTTCCCAAAAAGACGTGGAGGAGTTCTACGCCATCAAGAGCATACTCGAAGGGTACGCGGCGCGGCAGGCCTGTGAGAACCTGACGATCCGTGAGATCGACAAGTTGCAGGCGATCAACGACAAGCTCCGCCGACTGGCGGATGAGAGCGACATAAAGCGCTTCTTCAATATACACAACGACTTTCATGAGCTGTTCATAAAGGCGGCCAACAACGAAAAACTGTACGATCTGATCCTCAACCTCCTCAACAAGTTCCAGCGTCTCCGCTTTGCTTCCCTGAGCCTCCCGGGCAGGATGCGTATCTCGGTGCAGGAGCATGAGAAGATCATCGAGGCGTTTCGGAAACGGAACGGAGAACTGGCCGAAAGGCTGGTGCGCAAGAACGCGGAATATGGCGGCAAGGTTCTCATGGAGGAGGGAGAGGATAGCATTAAACTGAAACCGAATAGCAAACAGATCACTCGTCGACTGGATATCTAGTATCTTGTAACTCCGCAAGGAAAGGCGGCTTTTTGTGACACTGCTGCGGCGGATTCCAAAGGTTGACAAGGCGCTGGAATGGCCAGGGATCAAGGAGCTGCTGGCTTCCCGACCGCGACCAGTGGTTGTCCGGGC
>JBAQKZ010000004.1:0-41196 GCA_049301475.1 Geobacteraceae bacterium
TTGGAACATTATTTCTTTCGCATTGTTGATTTTGTAGGTTGGGTTAGGCGGGTGTATGCCGTAACTCAACATGACCAGGCCGATGGCATTCAAAGCTGTTGGGTTACGCGATGAAACCGCTAACCCAGTCTACGAAAAAACAGGTGTTACACGGTAGTAGAGTGGTTTGAAATGGAGTAACGATGTTTTCAGGACAATTTTTCGCGCTGCTATCTGCCGTGCTTTTTGGCGTCTCTCCGGTATTGTGCAAGCTGGTAATCGGCGACATGTCACCCGCTCTACTGGCTGGCCTGCTGTATCTGGGCTCCGGCGTTGGTCTGCAAGTTGTCCTTCTAATCCAGCGCAAGGACTCCTTAAGGGAGTTGAAGAGATTGTCTCCCCGGCACCGTCTCAAACTCATGGGGGCGATAGTGTCCGGTGGGGTCATAGCTCCGTTATGCCTTGCGTACGGCATTAAATACGGCACAGCCTCGGAGGTCTCCCTTCTGTTGAATTTCGAGACGGTTGCCACCACGCTAATCGCCTGGCTGATCTTCAAGGAATACGTCGGTCTGCGCGTATGGCTCGGCAAGATACTAATCATGATGGCGGCATTAATGATCATTCTCAGGACCGAAGGGGGATTGACCTTTTCCCTGTCCGGCCTGCTGGTGATTCTGGCCTGCATTTTCTGGGGGATCGACAATAACCTGACCCGTGACGTGGAGGAGTTGCCGGCAACGGTTCTGGCGAGCATCAAGGGGTTCAGTGCCGGAACTTTCACCACCCTGTTGGCTCTGATCTTTTCCACCGGGACGCCAACTCCCCTGCAGTCACTGGGCGCCCTCCTGATTGGCGCGATGAGCTTCGGCATGAGCCTGGTCCTGTTCATCGAGGCATTGCGGAGGATCGGCTCCGCCAGGACCAGCACCTTCTTTGCCATAGGCCCCTTTGTCGGGACGGTTCTCTCCGTCCTTGTCCTCGGCGAACGCCCGCCAATGGCATACTTGTTCGCAGCTTCACTCATGCTTGGGGGGATAGTACTTCTCTACCGCGAAAGGCACGGTCACGTACACACCCACGAACCGCTGTCGCACAGACACAGGCATGTTCACGACGAGCATCATTTGCATAAGCACGATAACGGCGAGGGAAAGGTGCTCCATGACCATTACCACGTGCATGAACCGCTGATCCATGTCCATGTCCACTGGCCGGACATTCATCATCGCCATAGATGACTATCAAGTTAGCTCAGGAACCCTTTCCAAGAAGGCAATCAGTGTTATACTTGCTGTAAAGAAGCACTGAGAGGGGGGGCTGAGTATGTCTCAACGAGAATGCATATGGTTTTTCGAGTTTCAGAATCGTTTCAACACTGAAGAAGCCTGCCATGCTTATCTTTCCAGCATGCGCTGGCCCAACGGCTTTGTTTGCCCGGCATGCGGACATAAAGAGCATTACTTCATGGAAACGCGCCATCTATACCAGTGCAAGGCTTGCCGTCATCATACATCCCTTACTGCCGGCACCGTCATGCACAAGACCCGCACGTCACTGCAAAAATGGTTCTGGGCCATTTTTCTTGTAGCAAGCGACAAGAGAGGCTATTCCGCTCTTGGGTTACAGAAACACCTTGCTGTCAGCTATCCTACCGCCTGGCTTATGCTCCACAAGATCAGAAGGGCTATAGCCAGCCGGGACAGTTCATATCAGCTTTCCGGACTGATCCAGTTGGACGAAGCCTTCTTTGGCGGGCCAAACGGCAAGCAGGGGCGAGGCACCGAAAAGGTGCCAGTATTCGTAGCCGTTTACACGACACCTATCTTTCCCGGAAGGTTCCCTGATGCTGCATGCGGCTGTAGTAATGTACGTGGTTGTACGCCTTCGTAGCCTTAATCCTCGCCGCCTTGATTTCATCCTCGATTTGAAATTGGTATTAGTTGTTGATGCACTCGCAAAATGTCATTCCCGCAGCGATTCTGAGCGGGAATCCAGGTTTTAACTCATTGAAATAATGGATGCCAGATAGAAGCATTCGGGCATGACAAAACGAATTTGCGAATGCATCATACACTAACTTCTTGACAGTTTGGGAAGAAGTCTGACATGATTCAAGCACATTTATGCGTAAATTAATCCCCCTGAAATTCTTTTCCTGGGTTCTCCTCGTGCTGATGTTGACCGCCACGATCCATTGCGCGCATGAAAGCGCTCATGCCATGCAAGGTCACGTGTTGGCGGCAAGTGATCAAACATCACCTTCCAATTTATCCGCATCCCATTCGTGTCCTTGTACCCCTAATGAGCAACACAAAGATTATGATGGTTGCAATACGTGCGTGAACTGCGCTTGTAATGCATCTCTGCTCATTCATCAGTATCAGCTTGGTTACAATCCCGTTATTGTTGATCTGAGCATATCTGATCCGTTTAAATTCTTACCCGAAGTATTTCTTTCCAAATTCATTCCCCCTCACATTCTAAGCTGAAGATAGCGCCTCATCCTGAAGCCTGGAGGGATTGGCGCATCTATAGGCGCAGTCATCTCCGTTTCGGCTATTTCTATTAATCACAGATCAATCACAACCGAATAAATTGACTAGGAGGTTTGTCTTGGTACGAACAGTTTCTGTAACGGGAGCAGTCTTCCTGTACCTGGCCGTTTGCAGTTTGTCAGGCGAGGCATTGGCATCAATCGAGGTAAAGATATTTACGCTTCAGCAGGCAGTGGAATTTTCACAGGAAAACAACGGTGAATTGAAAGCGCTCCGGTGGGAGAAGGGAATACGGGAGGCCGGAAAAATCAAGGCCGGTCTTTACCCGAATCCGGTTCTGGAGATAGACGGCGCAACCGGGGAACTTTCCAGCAGTTCCTCGGAAAATCGGATATCAGTCGGCATTTCCCAGGAATTACTGATTATGGGGAAAATGGGGAAGCGTCTGCAAGTAGCAGATAAAGAAATTGAAAGCTTTGACCTACAGGTCGAAAACTCTGGCCGACTTCTCGTGGAAGAGGTCAAGGCCACCTTTTACGATCTCCTCCTGGCGGAAAAAAGGGTGGAACTTGCGGAGCGCTCCATCGCCCTCAACAATCAGCTCCTGGGGGTCACGAAACTGAGGTTTGAGGCGGATGATATCCAGGAGCTGGAGGTGAATCTGGCCCGAGTGGAGGTGGCGCGGAGCGAAGGAAGGAAGGTCGAAGCGGAGCGGGAGCTATATCCGGCCAAGGCGCGGCTTCTTGCCCTCATGGGGCTTTCACCGGATGAAACGGCAAGCTTCAGCGGTTCCCTTGAGACAAAGGCTTTTGTGAAAACCCTTGGATACCTGAAAGGTCTTGCATTGGCAAAGCGTCCCGACATAAGGGCGCTGGAAGCCGAAAAGGGAAAAAGCGACGCGGAAATCTCCTTGGCGCAAGCGGAACGGATTCCCAACATCACGGCGGGGATAGGGTACCAAAGAGAGCATACGGCTATCGAAGTTATGGGAAATGACGTGAAAAGCCAGGATAATCTTATTGGCCTTAAATTCTCGATTCCCATTCCGCTGTTCGACAGGAATCAGGCCGGTATCCGCGAGGCTAAAGCGCGGAAAGGGAGCGCCGAGAGCCGCTACCTGTTTGCTCGAAAGGTTGTCGAACGGGAGGTGGAGGCGGCCTATGCCAGGCTGACATCGGCTGAAAAATTTTTATCTATCTATACAAGGGATATCATTCCCCAACTCGAGGAAAACCTGAAGCTGGTGCAGGAGGCCTATCGTCTCGGCGAGGTGGGGATTCTCACGGTCATTGAGGAGCAAAAAAAGTTTTTTGAGGTCAACGATGGCTATCTAACGGCGCTGCATGACCGGCATACAGCTCTAGTGAAGCTCGAATCAGCAGTGGCAACAGAACTTACCGGAGGTGTGCAGTGAACAAGAAAGCAATCATCATAGGACTTATCCTGGCTGTTGCCCTGAGCGGCGGCTTTCTCTATCGGTTCACCAACCTCAATAGCGGTGGCGAAGAACATGCTGAAAAGCAGGAGTCTGACCACAAGGAAGAAGAAGCAGATGGGCATGATGAGCACGAAGAGTCGGGCAGCGTCAAGATGTCCGCCGAGATACAGAAGGAAAATGGCGTGGTCGTCGCTCCAGCTAAAAAACAGCGACTGGGCGGAGTGATCGGCGTTACCGGCAAGGTGGAGGCCAACGCCGACCGGATTGCCCATGTATCGCCGCGTATCAGCGGCAAGATCGTCGCCGTCAGGGCTTCTTTAGGTGACAGCGTCTCCGCCGGACAGTCTCTGGCAACCCTCGACAGTGTAGAGCTTGGCGAAGCCCTGGGCCGTTACCACCAGTCAAAAACAAAACTTGCCCTGGCGCACTCCAACATGGAGCGGGTCAAGAATCTGGTTGAGAAGAAGATCGCGGCCCGCAAGGATATCCTACAGGCCGAGACCGAATTTAAGACCGCCCAGACTGAACTGCATACAGACGAAGAACGCTTGACCCTCTATGGCGTCTCGGTATCCGACCTAAAAGGAGATGACCACAAAAAACCGCTCCTGCCGGTTCGTTCCCCCATCGGTGGCATCATCACCGAAAAACACGCCATGGTCGGCGAACTATCCGATCCCTCCAAAAGTCTCTACACCGTGGCCGATCTTTCCACAGTCTGGGTGCTGGTGGACATCCATGAAAAGGATCTTGCCAAGGTGCACAAAGGACAGGCGGCAATCGTCATTGTTAACGCCTATCCTGATCTGAAATTCCGGGGCCGAATAAATCATATTGCCGACGTAGTGGATCAATTCACCCGCACGGTCAAGGCGCGTGTCGCGGTTGCGAATCCTGGAAGGAAGTTGAAGCCGGAGATGTTCGCCAGCGTCGAACTGGCGCTGCCAGATGATGCGCCGCCGGTATTGACGGTCCCCGAAGAAGCAGTACAGGATATTGATGGCAAAAAAGTGCTCTTTGCCTTGGCTGAAAAAGAAGATGAGTTCGAACCACGAAAAGTGGAATTGGGCCGCTCTGCAGGCGGCATGGTTGAGATTGTTTCCGGGCTGAAGGAGGGTGAACGCTATGCTGTCAAAGGTTCATTCATTCTTAAATCGGAGCTGAAAAAAGGCGAACTTGTTGATGAACATGGCCATTAAATTAACGGGAGAAAATCACTAATGTTAGAAAAGTTGATTACATACACGTTAAAGCAGAAAGGAATGGTCATATTCCTTTCACTTCTGATTATTGTATTCGGATTGTATTCGTACTTGAAATTGCCGATTGACGCTTTTCCGGATGTAACAAATATTCAGGTAGAAGTCGTCAGCCACGCAGATGGCCTGTCTGCAATAGAGATTGAGCGGAATGTAACCTATCCGATCGAAATGGCGATGCGCGGTTTACCGGACATTGAACAGATGCGCTCGGTTACAAAATTCGGTCTGTCAATTATAACCATCGTTTTCAAAGACAATGTCGATATTTATTTTGCGCGACAGCTAGTATTTGAGCGACTGGCGGAAGCAAGAGAAAAGGTCCCCAAGGGAGTTGAAATTGCAATGGGTCCGATCGGGACGGCAATGGGCGAGATTTATCAATATACCATTGAAGGAGAAATGCCAAAGGATCCACTTCAGAAGGTATCTTACCTGACAAACTTGAGGGCAATTCAGGAGTGGATTGTTTCGCCGCAGTTAAAAAGTGTGGCGGGAGTAAATGAAATCAACTCCTTCGGGGGATACTTCAAGCAGTATCAGGTAATCGTATCGCCGGAAAAGTTGATTAAGTATTCAGTATCCGTAGACGATGTTTACTCTGCAATCGGCAACAACAATGAAAACGTCGGCGGCAATATCCTCGAACGGCATTCGGAACAATATATTGTTCGCGGAGTCGGATTAATAAAAGATATCAGTGACATAGAAAATATTGTCCTGAAATCTCAGGGAGGAACGCCGACGTACATACGCGACGTAGCTCACGTCAGGATCGGCGAAGCCGTGCGAATGGGCGCGGCTATGAAGAACGGCAAAGACGAGGCAGTTGGCGGCATAGTCATGATGCTGCGCGGTGAAAACAGCCGTGACGTTGTCAATCTGGTAAAGGACAAAGTACGCGAAATAAATGAGAACAATGTCCTCCCTGTGGGGGTCAAACTCGTTCCTTATTACGATAGAAGCGATATTGTGAATGCAAGCGTCAGCACGGTAAACAAGGCGCTGCTGGAAGGCTCTATCCTTGTGTTGATTGTGCTCTATTTATTGCTGAACAGTTTTAGGGGAAGTTTTGTAGTGCTTATTGCATTACCTCTTTCGCTGCTGGCGACATTTATTGTCATGAAGCTTGTTGGCATAAGCGCAAATCTTATGTCGCTGGGTGGCCTTGCAATTTCAATCGGCATGATAATAGACACGACCATAATTCAAGTTGAAAATGTCCAGCGCCATTTAAGCGAAGAGGGAGCTAACCATCCCAAATTGTATACAGTACTTAAGGCGGTGATGGAGGTCAGGAAGCCGAGTATATTCGGCGAACTTATTATTGCGATCACGTTTATACCCATTCTTTCCCTGGAAGGGATTGAAGGGAAGATGTTCAGCCCGCTGGCAACAACAGTTGCCATTGCGCTTCTGGCGTCGTTGTTCCTTTCAGTATTTGTTATTCCGGTTCTCTGTATCCTCTTTCTGAAACCACAGCCGGAAAAAGAAAGCTTTATCATGAGGTATGCAACGAAATGGTATCTGCCGCTTCTGGAATTTGCAATGATCCAGAGAAAAGTAATCCTGGGTACAGCCGCTGGTTTGTTGATTGCTTCACTGTTTTTGGTAACAAAATTGGGGACCGAGTTCATACCGGCAATGGATGAAGGCTCGTTTGACATGGATGTCTCCATGCTTCCCGGTGTCTCCCTGGCGAAAGCGATGGAAGTAAATCAACGTGCTGCGGAAAAGCTGAAGCAGTTTGATGAACTGGATATCGTGGTGTCAAGGACAGGACAGACCGGCGTCGCCATGGACACAAGGGGTCCGGATAAAACCGGGTATGTCGGGATATTCAAGCCGAAGAGTGAATGGAAACGGGATATTTCCAAAGAAGAATTGACCAATGAGATGCGGAACTCTTTGGAATCGATAGCGGGCATCACTTTCGGATTCAGCCAGCCTATCCAGTGCAGAATTGATGAACTTGTTGCCGGAACACGTGCGCAACTGATTTTGAAGCTCTTTGGCGAAGATATTGATGTGCTGAATACTACATCGGCTGAAATTGCCAAAGTTCTTTCTACCATCAAGGGGGGTACCGATCTGAATACGGAAAAGGTTTCGGGACAGCCATACCTGACAGTAAACATCGACCGGGCAAAAATAGCCCGGTATGGATTGAATATCAATGATGTGCAGAAGGTAATCGAAATAGCTGTCGCCGGGAAATCTGCATCTCAATTTTATGAAGAGAACCGGAGTTTTGATATAACGGTTCGTCTGCCGGAAGAAAATAGAAATTCCCTTGCATCGATCAAGAATATTCTCATTACCACAAAATCAGGCATGAATATTCCGCTAGAACAGTTGGCTGATGTGAAGATGATTGAAGGGCCGGTGCAGATAAGCCGTCAGGACGGCATTAGAAGGATCGGGATCGAGATGAATATAACCGGTAGGGATATAGGCGGTTTTGTGGCGGAAGCAAAACAGAAGATAAAAGAGCAAGTCAAGCTGCCTGCCGGTTATTATCTTACCTGGGGCGGACAATTTGAGAATCAGCAGCGGGCGATGAACAAACTGATGATTATCGGACCGGTTGCTATAGGTCTGATACTGCTACTACTGTACGTGACGTTCAGATCAATACGCCTGGCGCTGCTGGTAATTTCCAATCTGCCGTTTGCCTTAATTGGCGGAGTATTCGCGCTCTATATTTCCGGGCAATATCTGTCTGTTCCGGCGTCTGTCGGTTTTGTAGTCTTGTTTGGCGTTGCTGTGCTGAACGGCCTGGTGCTGGTATCGCGCATCTCGCAATTGCGTGAAGAAGGATTTGATTTGCAGGAGGCCATCAGAAAGGGGAGTCTTGACCGCTTACGCCCGGTACTGATGACGGCATCCATCTCCATTTTCAGCCTGATTCCGATGCTGCTTGCCAGCGGGACGGGTTCCGAAATACAAAAGCCGCTTGCAACAGTTGTTGTTGGGGGATTGATCACTTCAACCTTGCTTACCCTGTTGATTATTCCATCGGTTTACAGTTGGTTTGAAAAGAGAAACGTCGAAGCAGAAATGTAAATGGGTTGGAATATGAGTATCTGGTGAATTCATCGCTCACATATCAAACAATGACTATTAGAAAAGGAGACTACAATGAAAGAGATAAAAGCAATAATAAGACCGTTAAAATTATTGGAAGTAACCGAAGAACTTCATAAAATTGACGGATTGCCGGGAGTGACTGTATCAGAGATCAAAGGATTTGGCAAAGGCAGAGCTAAGAACGCAAAGGATAAGATTGTTTATGAAATGGTGGAGTTTGTTCCACGCATACAACTGGAAGTTGTTATAGATGATGAAATGGTTGATGAAGTTGTCAACGTAATTCAGAAATCCGCTTATACCGGCAATACCGGTGACGGGAAGATATTTGTGTCTACTGTTGATGAAATAGTAAAAATAAGAACAAATGAAAGAGGAAAAGATGCGATTTAGTCTCGAAAAACCAACAGATATTTTGGGCCAAAAGGAGAATTCATGAAAAAGAACATTCTTATCGCTGTCGCCCTGGCGGTCGGCATCGCATTGACTTATGCACTTTTCTTCAGGGGAGGCGCTAACGCCCTTCAGGTCAATCAGGTTGCCTCTGATCCTTCAGCCTACAGAGGAACGGTAACGGTCACCGGTATTATGGCGGGCACGTCCCCGCAAGATCCAAGCGTTTTCGGCATCTTCGATCTTAAGGAGCTTAAGTGCACCACCCCCAACTGCAACAAGTTATACTTACCGGTCAGGTACAAGGGTACCATGCCGAAACCGGGTGACGAGGTACGGGTAGATGGCAGTTTCATCCAGACAGCGGGCGGCTACATTTTTTCTGCCTCAAGCGTAACGGTGGTACGTAACCACCGTATCGGGGGGTAGATGACACCGGCCAAGCTCGTTTTTAGAAATATAACCCGACGCAGGGGAAGGTTCGTTTTTACACTACTCGGCATCACCATAGGTATTGCCTCCTTCGTTACATTCATGGCAATGGGTGGCAATCTCAAGCGCGAGATACATCGCGAGACAGCTGCACTAGGTGCCAGCCTGTTGGTGATACCAAAAGGGTCGTGCGGCTACGAACAACTCTCGATCCTGACCGGCGACCAGATGCCGACCAATATCACATATGACGAAGTAAAAAAAATACGAGGAATCAAGGGATTGACAGCGGTTCCCTATCTCTCGCAGCAGACCGCCATCAACAACCGGCCGGTCAGTGTCACCGGCATTGAGCCTCAGGCGACATTCGCCTTTAAGCGCTGGCAGATGGCGCAGGGAAGTTATTTTAGCGGTGAGGAGTCAAAAGATGCTGTTATCGGGGTGGTGGCCGCCAAACAGTTCGACCTGAAACCGGGCTCCGCAATAACCGTCCGTGGTGAGCGGCTGACCGTGATCGGGATACTCTCTGAGACCGGCGGCAGAGACGATGCCGGGATATTCCTTGCCATGCCGATGGCCCAGCGGCTCTTCAAATCCCCGGAGCACGTATCGTACGTGGCGGTCAGGGTGGACAGCCTGGCCCAGACCGATGCGTATATAGAAAAAATCCGCGCAGTGGTGAGCCTGGGAGTGGTTTCAGACAAGCAGATGCTCAAGTCGGTGATGGGGATCGTAGGCTCGGTAAATATTACCCTGCAGTTGATCGCCGCAGTGGCGGTGCTGGCGTCCGCCTTCGGCATCGTCAACACCATGATGGCAGCCACCTACGAGCGCAAGCGCGAAATCGGTATCCTCCAGGCACTGGGGGCGAGCCCACGAATGATCTTTGCCCTGTTCATGATGGAATCCGGCATCTACGGGGTCATCGGCGGAGTGAGCGGAGTCGTTGCCGGTCTGTTGGCCGCTGCTGTCGCAACCCCCTACATAGCCCAGAATGCCTTCACGACCATAGTCAAGGGATCCGGAAGCGGCGCCCTTATCGATGTAAAGGTTATTATCTATTCAATCCTTTTCTCAACCGTAGTAGCCATCGTGGCCGGCATCTACCCTGCCTGGCGAGCGTCACGACTCACACCGGTGGAGGCGATCAGCTATGAATAACATAATCCGTACCGAACATGCAGCCAAGACCTATACGACTGGCGAGATCACTACCACTGCCCTCAGGGACGTATCCCTGGAGATTCCGCAAGGGGCATTCACCTGCATAATTGGCCCGTCCGGCCATGGCAAAAGTACGCTAATGCACCTGATCGGTGGACTTGACCGGCCAAGTTACGGAAAAGTCTACATCGGTGACATCGAGATCAGCCGCATTACCAACAACGACCTGGCCCGCCTACGGGCTAAACGGGTGGGTTTCGTGTTTCAATTCTTCAACCTTCTGCAGGGGCTTACAGCAATCGAGAACGTGGAGATTGCCATGATGCTGGCGGGGGTTCCTGATCGTGAGCAACGGGTTAGGGCAGAGAAATTGCTGGACCTGGTGGGCCTGGCAGAGAGAGGCGACTCGAAACCAAGTCAGCTCTCCGGTGGTCAGCAGCAACGGGTGGCCATTGCCAGGGCACTGGCCAATAATCCCGATATCCTGCTGATGGACGAGCCGACCGGCAATCTGGACTCAGTGGCGGAAGCTGGAGTGTTGAACCTTCTGCATACCCTCCACCGCCAAGGGAAAACTGTGGTTATCGTCACCCACAGCGACGAGGTTGCCAAGCGGGCAGAACTGATTATCCGGGTTAAGGACGGGCTTGTTGATAAATGAAAAGTCTTAAGAAATCCTGTAATAGATGTAACCAGCGGTAATCAAGCAGGGGTGGACAAACCGCCATTTACGCTCGCTGTGCCATTCACTCGTCACGGATTCAGGTATATTAATGAAATCCTCACCGTATTTAGCTATTGACTTCTCAATCGTCAATTGATATTGCATTTGACTGTGCTTCGTAATACAGGGCTCGTGGATTTCGCTCAGGATGGCGCACAGCGCTGCTACTACGTATCTCGTCCCATCATTGTGCAAACTATTGTTGCCGTGTTGTCAGAAGGTGAAGTAGTTGTCCGAAAAAACAAGCAAGACATCGACAGGGAAAAACATTCATCAGGGGAGGATTGCTATGTCTGGTGACGATAGTTCTCCTCTTTTTGAACACGATCATGCTGACAGACCGGTGTTCCTTCCCTGCAACATGCTTGAGTCAGCCGCAGGTCTGCGCCACTGCACTTGCAGCCGCCTTGAACATGCAGCAGGAGAAACCCCATGAAAGTCCGTGACAGCGGCATGCCCGATGAAGGGATGTGGACAGGTTTTTTCGATCCGGCCAAGGTACTGGCTGTTTTCGGCCTTGACCGGGGAGTCCGGGACCTGGTGGAATTCGGTTGCGGCTATGGAACATTTACCCTGGCCGCCGCCGGAATCACCGCAGACGCTGTGCATGCCCTGGACATAGAGCCGGAGATGGTGGGTGTAGTCCGGCAAAAATGCGTCGAAGCCGGCATTGCCAATGTCCGGGCAACGGTACGTGATTTCGTGATTGAGGGAACCGGACTTGACGACAATTCCATGGATGCCGCCCTGCTTTTTAACATCCTGCATCACGAAGAGCCTGTAGCCCTGATGAAAGAGGCCCTTCGCGTGCTCAAGCCGAACGGCATGCTGGCCGTCATTCACTGGAACTATGATCCCACGACCCCACGAGGTCCGGCCATGGAGATTCGCCCCCGACCGGAACAGTGTATCGAGTGGGGGAGAGAAGCCGGATTCCGTTTCGATGAGCAAAACCGCTACGACCTGCCGCCATACCACTACGGCTTGCTCTTCAGGAAACCCTTCGCCTGATAACGCCTTTACTGCCCGTGAGTCATACCAATTTCAAATCAAAGATGCAGTCAAGGCGGCGAGGATTGAGGCGACGAAGGCATACATCCAGTATGTTGAGGAGCCGAAGACGAGCCAACGAAGAGGGCGCTTTGATTTGGAATTGGTATCAGCCATTACAAAGGGGGGAGACAATCATGAAGGTAGGCATCATTCGTTGTCAATTGACCGAGGATATGTGCCCCGGCAGCACCGATTTCAAGGTTGCCGGGGAAGGCACAATGGCCTTCGAGGAGACCGGTCCGGTAGAGATTATCGGATTTCTTTCGTGCGGCGGCTGCTCCGGCAAGAAGGCCGTCACACGGGCCAAGATGATGGTTGACCGGGGGGCAGAGGCAATCGTGTTCGCCTCTTGCATGAAAAATGGCAACCCCATAGGGTATCCTTGTCCGCACTTCGCGGCTATCAAAGCGGCGGTCGAGAAAAGACTCGGGGCCGATACGAAGATCATAGACTGGACCCACTGAAATTCTGCCATGACCTATGCCAACTTGCAGGAGGCGCTTCGGGTTCTTGGCCTAGGTGAGCGAGCCACCCTCGCTGAAATCAAGGCCCAGCACCGGGAACTGGTAAAACGCCACCACCCTGACACCCGCAATGCCGGTGATATTTTACTTTCTTTCCAATCAACTGTAACATAACTGCAACCTTTTGCCTGTAACTTGTTAATAGCTCCCAAAGGAATACACAATGAAAACAATCCTCATCATTGAAGACGAAAACGATCTTGCGGAACTCGTGGCCTTCAACCTGGGAAAAGAAGGATACCGGCCTCTTATCGCGCATGACGGCCCTTCCGGCCTGGAGTCCGCCAGATCCGCCCCCCCAGACCTGATTCTTCTTGATCTCATGCTTCCAGGGATGTCGGGTATCGATGTCTGCAAGATTCTTAAGAGCAGCGAGAAGACCGCACGGATACCGGTCATCATTCTGACTGCCAAGGGAGAGGAAATCGACCGGGTGGTGGGTTTCGAGATCGGCGCCGATGATTACATGGTAAAGCCGTTTTCCACGAGGGAGCTGCTATTGCGCGTAAAAGCGCTGTTCCGTCGCGCCGGTCATGGGGAAGAAACAGGGAAAATCATCAAGGTCGGCCCCCTTGCAATCGACACCGACAGACATACGGTAACTATCGAGGGGAAAGAGGCGCTTCTCACGATGACCGAGTTCAAATTACTCCTCTGCCTGGCCGAACGGCTGGGAAGGGTGCAGAGCCGAGAACAGCTCCTGAAGACCGCATGGGGCATGGCCCATATTGGCGACACGCGAACCGTGGATACCCACGTCACCAGGCTTCGCACCAAGATCGGGGCCGCCGGCGACCTTATCAAGACCATTCGAGGCTTCGGCTATAAAATGGAGGAGGAATGAGGGTCAATATACGCTGGAAACTGATGGGGGCATTCCTCCTGGTAATACTGCTGATGGGTGGTGTTCTCTACTTTTACCTCTCCCATACCCTGGAAAATTACCTGGTCATGGAAACGGAAAAAGGGCTTTCCCACGAGGCTCGGCTTGCCCGCCTCATGGCCGGCAAGGAGGTCAAGGATATGCGGCGGGATGCCCCTTATCTGGCATCCACCATCTTCAGGGAGACCGGCACCAGGGTCACCATCATCTCCTCCCAGGGCGAGGTAATGGGGGATTCCGCTATCAAGCCGGACAAACTAAGGGAACTGGAAAACCACCTGGGGCGCCCCGAGGTGCAGGAGGCGCTGAAAAGCGGCCGGGGTAGCTCAATCCGCTATTCTTCAACCATTGAAACTCCCATGCTTTATGTGGCCTATCCGTTTAATTCCGTCGGGGGAGAAGCAGGGATTATACGGCTGGCTTTCCCCCTTACGGCACTTGAGAAAGCAAAAGCAAGCCTCCATTCCATCCTCGGCTTTTCTCTGCTCATGGCAATGCTGGTTTCGCTGGTCTTAAGTTTTATTCTTTCGCACGTAACCTCGCGGTCGTTGCGTGACCTGGCGGCAAGCGCGGCCCGGATCGGCAAGGGAGAATACAAGAGACGGGTTACGGTAGAAAGCAGGGATGAAATAGGGGAACTGGCCGAGGTTATGAACGACATGGCCATCAGGATCGAAGGCCAACTGGCAAGCATATCCGCGGAAAAGAACCGCCTCGATGCGATCCTGCGCGGGATGGGGGAAGGGGTAATGCTTACAGACGCCTCCGGGGTCATCACGCTTGTCAACCCCGCTTTTCTGGAGCTGTTTTCATTGGAGAAAGAGGAGGCCGAAGGAAGGCCGCTCATCCACATTACCCGCCATCCCTCCCTCCACGCTGCCTTCAGGTCGGTTGTGGAGACGAAAAACGAGCGTCTTGAAGAGATGACCCTTCCCCTGAACGGCGAAAAAACCGCCCTTACCCACTGGGTTCCCCTGTTGGAAGGTGGAGAAACGAACGGAGTGGTGGCGGTGTTTCACGACATCAGCGACCTGAAGCGTCTGGAAAAGGTCCGTAAGGACTTTGTGGCTAACGTCTCCCACGAATTGCGCACACCGGTGACGGTAATCAAGGGATACACGGAAACACTCCGGAGTGACTTGATTAGAACAGACCCGGAATGCGCCCTTCGTTTCATCGGCATCATCCATAATCATGCGGAACGCCTAGCAAATCTCATAAGCGATCTACTTATCCTCTCTGAGCTGGAATCGGGCGCCATGTCGCTGAAAATGGGCGCGGAAAGCATAGAGGCGGCGGCACAGCGCGCCTGCGCACTCCTGGAGATGAAGGCCGGCGACAAGCGCATAACCATGGAGTTGAGCGGTACCAGGAAAGCCCCGCCGGTCCTGGCGGACAGTAAGAGGATTGAGCAGGTGCTGATCAACCTCATCGACAACGCCATTAAATATACCCCTGAGAACGGCACGATCACGATATCCGCGCATGAAGAGGGCGATATGCTGGCAATAGAGGTTAAAGACACCGGCATCGGCATCCCTCCCAATGATCTGCCGCGCTTATTCGAGAGGTTCTACCGTGTGGACTCGGCGCGCAGCCGCGAACAGGGGGGGACCGGACTCGGACTTTCGATCGTCAAGCACATCGTGCAGTTGCACGGAGGGACCGTGGCCGTGGAGAGCACGCCGGGCAAAGGCTCCATATTCTCCTTTACCTTAAGAAAAGCATACTGCTAATAAAATTCGCCATCTTTTCACACATTCATAATATCTCCGTAACATAGCCATGTTATCGTTGGCAAAAATGGAAAAGGAGAATTGAAATGTGGAAAGAGGACACTATCGACCTGAAACTGAAGAAATTCTTCGACATCTCCGCCCAGGCTATCCTGAGCCTGCTTATCGTTGCCATTCTGCTGGCGATTCTGGCGGGCGTCATCTACACCTTCTACGACATGCGCCTGATCTATCGGATGGATTTCCTGGGGGCCTTCAAGACCATACTGGTCGACATGCTTACTGTTCTTGCGCTTGTCGAGGTGCTGCGTACGGGCATGGCCTATTTTTCCGAGGGGCGGGTCAAGGTCACCTACATCATCGACACGGTCATGGTCGTTGTGCTGACCGAGGTGATGGCTTTCTGGTATAAGGAAATGGAGTGGCAGAAGGTCGCCATGGTGATCGCCCTGATTCTTTCCCTGGCCTTCGTCAGAATCATCGCCGTCAGTTTTTCACCCCAAAGGGTGCAGGAAGAATTATGAACCCATGCTATTATTTCACAGGATTCGTTGGTTTGGACCAGAATTTACCGAATCTTCGAGAACCCGTCACATGAATGCAACATTGCCATGCTATGTTTAAGTCCAATGTACGACAATAAACCCACTTGAGGAGGAAATTTAAATGTTAAACGGAATCCGGAAAAGCATTCTCACATTGGCCCTGGTAGCAGTAATGGCCGTTGCCGGCCAGGCCTCAGCCGCAACGCTCATTAACGGCGCCGGCGCAACTTTCCCCTACCCACTGTATTCCAAATGGTTCAGCGAATACGCCAAGGTAGACCCGAGCGTAAAGTTCAACTACCAGTCGATCGGCTCAGGCGGCGGCATCAAACAGATTACCGCCCAGACCATCGATTTTGGCGCAAGCGACAAGTTCCTTACCGATGATGAGTTGAAGGCGGCTCCAGGCAAGATCATCCATATCCCGACCGTCATGGGGGCGGTGGTGGTCACTTACAACATCCCCGGCGTGGCGAAGGGGCTGAAGCTCTCCTCCGAGGACGTGGCGGACATCTTCCTCGGCAGGATCACCAAGTGGAACGATCCCAAGATCGCTAATGACAACCCGGGAGTCAAACTCCCCGGCCAGCCGATCATCGTCGTGCACCGTTCCGACGGGAGCGGCACCACCGCCATATTCACCGATTACCTCTCCGCCGTGAGCGCGGAGTGGAAGAGCAAGGTCGGCATGGGCGCCTCGGTCAAGTGGCCGGTCGGACTCGGCGGCAAGGGTAACGAAGGGGTTGCCGGTCAGATCAAGACCACGCAGTACGCCATCGGCTACGTGGAACTTGCCTACGCCTTCGAAAACAAGCTCTCCTACGCCACTCTCAAGAACAAGAGCGGCGCCTTCGTGGAGCCCTCCATCAACTCCACCAGCGCTGCCGCGGCAAGCGCCGCCAAGCAGATGCCGGCAGATTACCGGGTATCCCTGGTTAACCAGCCGGGCAAGGATACATATCCCATCGTAGGCTTCACCTGGCTCCTGGTCTACGAGCATCAGAAGAACCCGGTCAACGGGAAGAAACTGGTGGAATTCCTCAACTGGAGCATGACGAATGGACAGAAGATGGCCAGCGCCCTCCTCTATGCGCCTCTTCCAGCCAATGTGTCAAAGATGGTGGAGAAAACCATCAAGGGCATCAAATACTGATTTTCACCCTGCTATGCTTTGCCCGGACAGACACCCTTCCTACTTGGTATGTCCGGGCTCTTTTTCTGGATAGGGAATTGTTGAGATCAGGTTAAGAATTGATGACAGGGGTATGACAACTCCTGCGGAGAAAACCGTGTCTACTAAAGCGGAAACCCATCGGTGGAAATCCGGGAAAGAGGTGAACAGCGACTCCATATTCAAGGGAGTTACTCTCCTCTTCGCCTTCTCGATCTTCGTCATACTCCTCCTGATGGTGGCTGAGATGACATATGAGAGCCTTCCCGCCCTCAAGGAGTTCGGCTGGCGATTCATTAGAAGCAGCGACTGGGACGCCGTCCAGGGTTCCTTCGGCGCTCTCCCCTATATCTGGGGATCGGTGGTCTCCTCCATCCTGGCGATCTTCCTAGCCGCCCCCCTGAGTGTCGGCACAGCCATCCTTATCACCGAGATCGCGCCGAAGAAACTCGGGAATATGGTGGCCGCCCTGGTGGAGCTGCTCGCCGCCATTCCGAGTGTCATTTACGGCCTGTGGGGAATCCTGGTCATGGCCCCCTGGCTTCAGAAAACCGTTGAGCCGTTCCTCAACGAGCGGCTCGGCTTCATCCCCTTGTTCCGGGGGGCGCCATACGGAGTGAGCATGCTCGCCGCGGTCTTCATCCTGACGATCATGATTGTGCCGATCATCACCTCTATAGCAAAGGAGGTATTCCTTGCGGTGCCGTTAAGCCAGAAAGAGGCCTGTTTCGCTCTGGGCGCGACCCGCTGGGAGATGATCCGGATGGCGGTTCTCCCTTACGGCAAATCGGGGATCCTCGGGGCAGTGATCCTGGGGCTTGGCCGGGCCATCGGGGAAACCATGGCGGTCACTATGGTCATAGGCAACTCCCCACAGATATCGCTCTCGCTACTCGCACCCGCCTATACCATGCCTAGCGTCATCGCCAACGAGTTCGCCGAAACCACCTCAAAGCTTCACGCCGCGGCGCTCATGGAGATCGGCCTTATCCTGCTGGTCGTGACCGTAATCATCAATGCCCTGGCCAGACTCCTTTTGTGGAGCGTCACCCGCAAAGAGAAGGGAGGGGGGAGGTTATGAACACTCTTACCCGGCGCAAGCTGAAGAATTCGGGAATGACGCTGCTTATGGCGGCCGCTGCCCTGGCTGTCCTCATTCCCCTTGTCCTGATTTTTACTCATATCATCAAGATGGGGTTCAGTTCAATCAACCTCGACTTCTTTACCCAAATACCGAAGCCGACCGGCGAGACCGGAGGGGGAATGGCCAACGGCATGGCCGGCTCCGCCATGCTCATACTGCTAGCCTCGACACTTGGCATCCCGATCGGCGTCTTCGGCGCTATCTACCTCGCGGAATACGGAGGCAACAGAATATCCGGCATAATCCGCTTCAGCGCAGACATCCTTTCCGGCATCCCTTCAATCATTACCGGAATGGTCGCCTACACCCTTCTGGTGGTCCCGATGAAGGGGTTTTCGGCATTGGCCGGGGCGTTCGCACTGGCGCTGATAATGATCCCCATCGTGCTCCGCACGACCGAGGAACAGTTGAAGCTGGTCCCCAACGCCCTGCGCGAAGCTTCTCTTGCCCTCGGGGTGCCGCTCTGGCGCACCAGCCTCAAGGTGACGCTGCGGAGCGCCATGACAGGGGTGATGACCGGGATACTCCTGGCCATAGCGCGCATCTCGGGGGAAACAGCGCCGCTCCTCTTCACCGCGCTCGGAAACCAGTTCTGGGGTGGCAAGCTGACCGAGCCGATAGCCGCAATGCCGCTACAGATATTCAGTTTCGCCATCGCCCCGTACGAAGACTGGCACCGCCTCGCCTGGGCCGGAGCGCTGGTGCTGGTTTTGATCATGTTCGCGCTGAGCCTGACAGCGCGTTATTTCGGCAGAAGCAAACAAGGCGGATGAGGTTCTTATGCAAAGCAAGGTAAAACTCGACAATCTGAACGTCCATTTCGGAAAGACCCATGCCGTCAAGATGGTCACCATGGATTTTCGCGCAAACAGCGTAACCGCCATTATCGGGCCGTCCGGCTGCGGCAAGTCCACCGTGCTCAGAAGCATCAACCGTATGCACGATCTGGTTCCGGCAGCGCGGGTAACGGGAAAGGTTCTGCTGGACGGTACGGACATCTACGACAAGGACATTGATCCGGTCTCCATCAGGAGGCGGATCGGCATGGTGTTCCAGAAGCCGAATCCCTTTCCCGCCATGTCCGTTTATGATAATGTAATAGCCGGTTACAAGCTGAACGGCCGAATGAAACGGGATGAGGCCGATGCGGTTGTAGAATCGAGTCTGAAACGGGTGGCTCTGTGGGACGAGGTCAAGGACCGGCTGAAGGCAAACTCCATGGAGTTGTCCGGAGGACAACAACAAAGGTTATGCATCGCCAGAACCATCGCAATCAAGCCGGAGGTGATCCTGATGGACGAGCCGGCATCGGCCCTCGACCCTATCTCGACCCTGAAGATCGAAGAGTTGATCGAGGAATTGAAGGAGCGGTACACAATCATCATCGTCACCCACAATATGCAACAGGCCGCCCGCGTCTCCGATTTCACCGCTTTCCTTTACCTGGGTGAGTTGATAGAATTCAACGACACAAAGAAGATATTCACCAACCCCGACAATAGGCATACCGAAGACTACATTACCGGTCGGTTCGGATAAGACGCCAGGCAGAGGATTTACATTCTTTACCTTTACCTTTATTACTCCGGCAATTAAACATATCAATGGTAGGGGCGGCGCTTGCTCCGCCCAATCGGGGCGCGGCAAGCAGGGGCGCGGCAAGCAGCGCCCCTACATCATGGGTTGTGATGTTTAATTGCCGGAGTAATACCTGTGTTTTTTTGGAGGTTTTGATGGGAAGAGAACACTTCAGCAAACTATACGACGCGGAACTTAACGAGATCAGGGAAAAACTCCTGGAAATGGGGGGGAAGGTGGAGGTGATGATCGCCAACGCCATGAAGGCCCTGGTGGACCGGGATTCCGGGCTGGCCGAGCGAACCATCGCCTTTGACCACGAGATCAACCACCTAGAGGTGGAGATCGATGAAAAGTGCCTGTATGTCCTTGCCAGGCGCCAACCTGCGGCTCGCGACCTGCGGTTCATAACCCTGGCGCTGAAGATCGTCACAGACCTTGAACGAATCGGCGACCAGTGCGCCGCTATCGCCAACCGGGCCATTGAACTCAATCAGGAACCGCCGCTCAAACCCTACATTGACTTGCCACGAATGGCCCAGTGGACGGGAATCATGGTCAAGGAATCCCTCGACGCCTTCGTTCGGGGTGATGATGCGCTGGCGCTCAAGGTCTGCGGGGACGACCAGTTCGTGGATGACTTAAACGAGCAGATACAGCGGGAACTTTTTACCTTCATGATGGAGAACCCGGAAACCATCTCCCGCGCAATCAAGATCAACTACATCTCCAAGTGTCTGGAGCGGATCGCCGACCACGCCACCAATGTGGCGGAAATGGTGATCTTCATGGTCAAAGGGAAGGACATCCGTCACACGACACCTGCCATGTAATACCAATTCCAAATCAAAGCGCCCTCTTCGTTGGCTCGCCTTCGGCTCCTCAACGTGCGTGGTTGTGCGCCTTACGCTACATGTAACAAAATTGGTCGAAGCAGCCCATAAGCCGGGTTCTGTCCCCGCCGCGGGTTACCCTGCGACAGGTGATGGCCATTCCTCTAGGACCGCCGTTACCGACGGCCTCAAGCAGCCAACCCGGAAGCACGGGCGGGCCACCCTTAACGCTTCCCTATTTGGCCTTGCTCCTGGTGGGGTTTACCTGGCATCCGTCGTCACCGCCGGACCCGGTGAGCTCTTACCTCACCCTTTCACCCTTACCCGCCGAAGCGGGCGGACTGCTCTCTGTGGCACTTTCCCTGGGGTTGCCCCCGCTGGACGTTATCCAGCACCATACCCTGCGGAGCCCGGACTTTCCTCCCCCTGCGCAAGCAGGCGGCGGCCATCCTGACTGCTTCGACCAAACCTTTTTCTACCCGTTATTCGTTTCAAGCCTGAGCAGCAACACCCGCTGGCAGTGGGGACAGGCAATCAACTCATCACAGCGAAACAGACTGTTATAAAGCTGCGGTGGCAGGTTCATGTTGCAGCCAAGGCATGAGCCGTCCCTTGCCTCGACAACAGCCACCCCCTTGCGTTGTTCCCTCAGAGCGCCGTAACGTTTCAGCATCGAGGCCGGAAGGCCTTTGGATGAAGCTTCTCGAGTAGTGAGGTCTTTGGCCATGGATTTATCCAACTGGTCCATCTTGGTCAGCGCCTCGGCCCGCTGTACGGCAAGACTCTCCTCCAGCGCCCGTAAATCCGACTCACAGGCTGCGATGCTACTCTGCAACTCTTCCGCCAGGCCGATTTTTTGCAGCAGTTGTTCCTCCAGTTCGGCCTTCAATTTCTTGGCGGTTGCTATTTCCTTGGAAACAGCTTGGTATTCCTTCTGTGTTTTTATCTCCCTTAGACGCGTCTCGGAGCGAAGAATATTCTCAAGCTCATCAGCAAGACCCCCCTCCAGTTCCTGTTTTTCCGCCTCCACTGCTGCAAGCTCAGCCTGCTTGACGGAAGTATTATTCCGTGCCTCGGTAATGTGGACGTCCATCGCCGTGATATCTTTCAGCAAAGCTTCTTTTCCTTCTCGCAGTGCGTCCATCCTAAGGTCAATCTTCTGCAGCATATCCAGCATATTCAAATTTGCTCGCAAACCCTGCCCTCCCTTTTCCTACGGATGTTGTATTGTATGGTTAACAAAATTTTCTGCATCAGATAAAGCTGAATGGCTCCCTTTCTCCTTCGTACGGTATGATCTCTGCGGTAAATCCACTGTTGCGCAACTCTTCATCAAGCTGTTCTGTGAATTCCATTATCATCGGCCGCTCGGTGGCAAAATGTCCGGCATCGATCAGCGAGAGACCCAGAGCCTCGGCGCTCCGTGCCTCGTGGTACTTCACATCGCCTGTGATTAGCAGATCCGCACCCTGCCAGTGGGCTTCCTGTATCAACAATGCGCCGCTCCCCCCGCAGAGTGCGACTTTGCGCACAATGCGTCCAGGCTCACCCACAAATCGCAAATTCTTAGCGCCTAGCCGCTGTTTAACGTCAGCGGCAAACTCCGCAAGGGGAATCGGCTCAGGGAGTTCGCCGATCCTCCCCAAACCCAGCCTGTTTCCTTTATTTAGTACTGGATAGAGATCGAAGGCCGGTTCCTCGTATGGATGCGTCTTTTTCATGGCATTCAGCGCCGCATTGATATCTTCCTTGCAAAGAAGCACCTCTATCCGATTTTCCGAAACGATCTCACGGCTGCCAATTTTTCCCGTGAAAGGCCGTGCCCCTTCCAGAGGCCGGAAAGTGCCTATACCACTGGTTCTAAAGGAGCAGTCATTGTATTTGCCAATGAAACCGCTGAAACGGAACAAGGATTCAAGTACCTGCTCCTCGTACCCCTCGGGGACGAAGACCGATAGCTTCACCAACTCCTCTCTCCCGACAGCTTTGAGCGGTTTGTGAGAAGATATCCCAAGCCGCTCAGCCAGCAGAAAGTTCATGCCTCTGGGGGCAATGTCGTAGTTGGTGTGGAGCGAAAGAATTGTCAAGTCATGTCGTACGGCATGAAAAATAAGGCTTCCGACGGAGTCGTCAATGACGATCTTCTTGAGAGGGGTGAAGATTAATGGATGATGGGTCAGCAGGAGTTGACATCCCGCTGAGACGGCGGCTTCCACCGTGTCTCTGCCGACATCGAGCGCCACCATGATGCGCTTGACAGGGGCAGCGGTGTCTCCTACTTGAAGACCGACGTTATCCCACTCCTCCGCGTACGCGAATGGGGCTATTTTGTTAATAATTCCGGTTACATCTGAAACCATGGGGGTCAGCATCGCGCTCCAAAGAAAAAGAGTGCACCCTTACGGTGTGCACTCTTTTTCGTCCCCGGAGGGGCATTATGTTGTCTCAACAAGCGCTTTAAGGGCATCCCCACATCATCCCTCTGTTTTTAGGTGGTGGGCCCACCAGGACTCGAACCTGGGACCGACCGGTTATGAGCCGGTAGCTCTAGCCAACTGAGCTATAGGCCCGCAAAGCTGAGCTTGAATATATGTCATCAGTGCAATAGTGTCAAGGTATTTTCACAGGTATTTTCACAGACACGGCTCCCCTTGGGCATGTCCCCTTGGGCGTTGACTCATCATCCTCGCTCTGATAATATGCCCCCACCTCGAAGGGAGAGTTGAAATGCACCTGCAAATCATTATGTGGCTTGGTTTCGCATCTATCATAGTCATCATGTTCATTCTGGATCTGGGAGTATTCAACCGCAAAAGCCATGCGATCAGCTTCCGCGAGGCGCTTGCCTGGACCCTGGCGTGGGTCTCGCTGGCGATGGCCTTCAATATCTGGATATGGTACGCCATGGGGCCGACCAAGGCGTTGGAGTTTCTCACATCCTACCTCATCGAAGAGTCGCTGTCGGTGGACAACCTATTCGTCTTCATCATGATCTTCTCCTATTTCCACATCTCCAAAACCCACCAGCCTAAGATCCTGAAATGGGGAATAATCGGCGCGCTGGTTTTGCGAGCGATCTTCATAGTGATCGGCATCGGGTTGATAGAGCGGTTCCACTGGATGATTTACATATTCGGCGGCATACTCGTTATAACCGGCGTAAAGATGGCTTTTGGCGGCACGGAAAAGATCGAGCCGGAGAAGAACCTGCTGGTGCGGCTGGTGCGGCGCTTCGTCCCGATCACCAAACATGTTCGGGACGACCGCTTCTTTATCAAAAAGGGGGGGATACGAGCCGCTACCCCACTGTTTCTGACCCTGCTGGTAGTGGAGTCGAGCGACCTGATTTTCGCCATTGACTCCATTCCGGCGGTGCTGGCGGTAACCCGCGACCCTTTTATCGTCTACACATCCAACGTCTTCGCCATTATGGGGCTCAGGTCCCTGTATTACTTGCTTGCTAACGTCCTGGAAATGTTTGTCTTCCTCAAGCTGGGGGTTTCCATAATCCTCGCTTTTGTCGGCGCGAAGATGCTCCTCTCCGACATTTACCCGATCCCCATCCCCTTTTCACTCGGGGCTATCGTAGGGATTCTGGCCATCTCCATCATTACCTCAATCACCATCGGCAATAAGAGCGGGCGCCTTCCCATCCCCTGAAATGGCGCAAAATGAGAGGGCAATCAAGGCCCCTCCGTCTCCCTCCGGACAATCCGCACCCGCACGATAGCGTTTTCTTTCACCTCCTCGCAGATCATGAGAAATCCTTCCACCTCAAGTTGTTCCCCTCTCTCCGGGAAGCGCCCCAACTGGTGAAGAATCAACCCGGCCAGGGTATCATAAGGGAGAGTCTCTCCAAACCTCATTTGCAGCAGGTCCTCCAGGTCGTTAATGGAAATCAGCGCATCCATCAGCAGGCTGCCGTCGGGAAACCGCTGCACCCGCTGTGGATCGCCTGCGTCGTGCTCGTCCTCTATCTCTCCCACCAGTTCTTCCAGCAGGTCCTCGGTAGTTACCAGCCCGCTTATGCCGCCGTACTCGTCCACCACCAGGGCTATCTGGCTCCTGTTTCGCTGCATTTCCTTCAGTAGCTCGTTGACCTTTTTACCCTCCGGCACGTAGAACGGTGGACGGATAATAGAAGCCATGTCGAAATCGGCATCGCTCACCATCTCCCCCAGAAAGTCCTTTGCGTGAATGAAACCGGCAATGTTCTCGATGCCAGCGCTAAACACAGGGTAGCGGGAATATTGGTTTTCCAGTATGAGGCGGAGAATCTCGTCACGGGACAGATCAAGATCGATGGCCGCCATCCGGGTGCGAGGCACCATTACCTCACGTACCGACGTACGAGAAAAATCCAGGATATTCTTGATGAATTCCTGTTCCGTTGCGCTGAACACACCGGTTTCACGCCCCTCCGCCACAATGTGCGCCACCTCTTCGCGGGCGATGAACGCCTTTTCCCCCTCCCCTCTCACCCCCATGAGACACAGGACGGCCTTGCTGGACAGGGTGAGGAAGGCGACAGCCAGCCCCCCCACCCGTGCAAGAATGTCTATCGGCTTGGCCACCAGGAGCGCCATGCTGTCGGCATAGTGGAGAGCTAGGGCTTTGGGCACCAGTTCCCCCAGGATGAGCGAGAAGTACGATACGATAACGACCACTATCGCCAGTGACAGTGGAGACGCCGCATCCCTTACGAACTCGAAAGGTGCGGCCTGGAGAAGGGGTTTTATGAACTGAACGGCAGTCACTCCGCCGACGGCGGAAGCCATTGTCCCGACCAGGGTGACCCCTATCTGCACCGTTGCCAGGAAACGGTGGGGATCATTTTGCAGTCTTTCGACTGTTTTCGCCCTCTGGTCCCCGGCGGCAAGTAAATGGGCGATCCGGCTCTTTCTTGCCGAGATGATCGCCAGCTCCGCACCGGCAAAAAAACCGTTGGCCAGGATCAACGCGACGATGACCGCAAATTCCTCCCAGACTGATTCCAAACGAACACCCCATAACCACGTTATATTGTCCCATTCTCCACATAGAAGCCCATTTTGTCAACCAATTGCAGGGACACCTATAAGCCTCTTTCTCAACAGTAAGTTTTTTTCTGGACGGAGCTGCGTTTGATGGCCCCAAGCAGCAGCGTAAGTCTCCGGATCTCGGCGGCGCAAAGCCTCCTGTCACGATAGACGGCGCCTGCGTAAATTGCCGCGAATTCCCGCGCCGACGGCTCTTTAATTTTGTAGGCAAGTTCAAAAATGCCTGTGGAGGGATCGGGCGCAATCCGACATCTTGATGCTATGAGACGAAGGAATTTACGCAGAATACGCTCTTCCGGGGAACGCCTGCGCCATGAGCGAGGAAAAACAATCATCATTGTCACGACCAGGAGAATGCCGGTGAACAGCGGCAGGTATTTCATGAAGTCGGCGAAGGAGAGCCTTTTCAGCCGGTTATTGGCGTTGCTCAACAGTTGCACCTGCTTTTCCAGATCGTAATTGATTACCGCCATGTTCCAGAAATAGCTTAAGGCGTCAAGCGACATGCCGATGCGGCGGAAGAGACCGGGAGGGGCGGCTTGGCGTATGCCGGCGGAATTAACCGCCCACAGGCTCGGATCAACCGTAACCCATCCTTTGCCGACTAGGTAGACCTCCACCCAGACGTGCGCCATCGCTTCGGTAACAAGGTAATAGCCACCCACCTCGTTGTACTCACCGCCGTAATAGCCCCCTGCCAGCCGGGACGGCACTCCCGCCGCCCGCAGAAGCGTGGCCAGTGACGAGGCGAAAAACTCGCAATTCCCCCGCTTTTTGTCGAACAGGAACTGGTCCAGCGGCTCTTTGCCGACCGGCAGCGTCGTGGTGGCATAGATAAAGCGACCGTTATTGTAAAAGTCCTCCAACAACCGCAACCGACCAACGTCGCTCCCGCCGCGTCTCCCTATTTCCTTGCCGAGGGCGAGGGTGCGTTGAGAAATCCGTAAAGGGAGCCTCAAATAGAACTCCCTGTCGATCCCCTTCCGGGTCCGGATGCTTGCGCCGGGCAACGATATAACCTCGTACCGGCTGCGTCCGGCGCTTGTCCTGCTCCTGGTTAGGACAAAATCGGAACTTGTGCCGGAGCGCACCCCCGAAACCTGGCGCGGGACGTTCAGGGCAAACAGATACCGCTGTGCCGCCGATTCTGTAAAGATGGTCTGCTGAACTGCCCGGCCGGCGTCAATATAGGCCGTTTCGCCGGGCGGCGGCTCTTTCCGTATCCAGGCATTGTTGCTGAAGCTGTTGAGAACTATCCCCCGCCAATAGAGCTCTTCTTTCGGAAGCCTTACAGATGCCGCCCGGAACGCCACCCCTTTTTCTTCACCGATGGAAGCCGCGTTCCCCGGCTGAACCTTTTCGCTGAAACCTGCGCTCTTGCCACCCGTCACATTCAGAAAGTTCCAGAGGGGGGTCTGTGCCCGCGGCATTATGATGAAAAAAAAGAGCATGAGAGGGAGTGCGGCGGCAGGCATGATGAGCGCAACAGCGAGTATCCTCTTCAAGCCGGACCGGGGAAGGGAAAGCTCGTGGTCGGTTTCGTAAAAGGTAAGGATGACCAGTGAAACCGCTATCAGGAAAAGGAGCAGGAGAAGGTAGAGGAGGAAAACGGCGTCAAGAGTCAACAACGAGGAGCCTGCCAGGGCGAATAGCGACAGGGCGAATATCTGTAGATAATTGCGGGCGGATTTCTCACTGACGAGCCGGACGGCCAGGAGTGTGACCAGGAGATTCATCGCCGGGCCGACCAGATTTGCAGTGCTGAACTGCACTGCATAGTAAATGAAAAAAACAAGCGAAATAATGGTGGGGAATATACCCCTCAGTTGATAGCCGAAACGGTCGGCTAAGAGGCTGCCCGCAAAGGCCGCCGGAAACAGAAACCGGGAGGCGCTGTCCAGGTAGGCAAACAGGGGAACGAACCCGATCAGGGCAATGGTACATGAAAGGAGCGTGATGACCGTTCTAATCCGTACCATACAATGCGAGCTCCCTTAACATCCTCAGCCTGTGGGCCTGCGTGGATGCGGGAGGAATAATCCGCTCTCCCAGTTTCAGGCCGACAGGCCGATTGCCCCTGATCAGACGGTTTATCAGATACACCGCGCAGGAAAGGTTTTCCTCCGGGTCTCTGCCGGGGAGCGCTGTCAGGTCAATCAGCACCGGCTCCCGGAGTGTGCCGCATAACTCCTTCACCTTGAGCGCCCCATGTTTTGCCGAAAGCCGCCAGTGGATAAGCTTCAGCGGTTCGCCGCCGGTGTAGTCAACTATCTTTGAAATGTCCCCCTCATACCCCTTGAACGGCGCGGAGAGCGCCCCGGTACGAAGGCGGCCTTCCGGAGCAAATGCCGCGTGACAGGGGCGCGGGGTGGGAAACACCATAAACCGTTCCTCTATGGGGACGCGTTGACGGCGGACAAAGAAGTTTACGGGAAACACCGAAGAGATTTCGCCGTCGCCTACAGCCGCCATCCCCCTGACCGGGAAACGGTATGGACAGGAGAAGTAGTCCTCCACCGAGACGGGAAGCACCGGAAACAGAGATGACTCGTCACGGATCGTAAACCGGATGAGAAAGGATGGGAAAAAGCGCTTGCGGTTGGTCAGACGCACCGTCAGGAGGGTGTCAACTCCCGCGTAAATTTCGCCGGGCAGTGTCGGGACAACTGAGATATCCCTTATATTCAGCCAGCCGATAATGCCGGAAACCGCCATGAAGCCGAGGAGTGCGGCCACAATAAGGAAGAGGAGGTTGTTGCCGGTATTGACCGCTGCAAACCCGAGCAGCAGGGTAATGGCGATGTAAAAGCCGCCAGCTGGGGTCAGGGTCAGACCAGCGGCACGGGAATGTTTCTTAGAATAGAGCTTAATAGCTCCTCCTTGTTCAGAGTCGTCTGTTCCGGCGGGCAGGTCAAGCGGTGGGCGCCTACGGGAATGGCCACCTCCTTGACATCCTCGGGCGCCACGTAATCCCTCCCCTCCAGATAGGCGTTTACCCTGGCCGCATCAAGCAGGTTGATGCCTCCACGGGTAGAGAGCCCCGTGAGGATCAATGCATGCGCCCTTGTGGCGTTGACAATGGCGAACAGGTAGTCGATCACCTTGTCCGAGACATAGACATGCTCCCGCACCGCCCGCCGGGCCTCCAGAATATCCTCCAGCTTCAGCATGGGAAGGATATCCTTGAGGTCGTCGCGTATGCTGCCATACTTGATGATGGACTTTTCGATCATCTCCGGCGGGTATCCGATTCCGGTACAGATGAGGAACCGGTCCAACTGTGATTCGGGAAGCGGGTAGGTCCCCACCTGTTCCGCGGGGTTCTGTGTGGCGATCACAAGGAACGGTTCGGGCAAGGGATAGGTTACCCCTTCCACGGTGACGCGCCTCTCTTCCATGGCTTCCAGCAAGGCGCTCTGGGTCTTTGGCATGGCGCGGTTGATTTCGTCCAGAAGGACGATGTTATTGAAGATCGGCCCCTTGACGAAACGGAACCGGCTGTCGTCCCGGTCAAAGATGGAAAGGCCGGTGATGTCCGAGGGGAGAATGTCACTGGTGCACTGAATTCTGCCGAACGACAGGCCGAGTGCGTTCGCAAGGGCAAGTGCCAGGGTAGTCTTGCCGAGACCCGGAATATCCTCCAAAAGGATGTGACCGCCTGCCAGGAGGGTGGAAATTACCAGCCTTATGGCCCGTACCTTACCCTTCAGATAGCTCGATGAAAGGGTATCTATCACAGCGAGTATTTCGGTTCGCTTTGGCAGCTCCATGTATTGCCCCGGTTCCTTTCCGATTCAATTCTATCACAATTTCTGCCCCTGTAATTGCCCTGGAGTTATGACAGCCGCCGGTTTTGTATCAGCGGCCGTCTGTGCCGTGCGATCCCTCTGGTGCTGGTGTTGTCGGTGAGTTTGGCGGCAATAATATCACACAAGATCATTTTGTTGCGAAGCAGATTTTACTCCCCACTTCAGCAACAGCATGGGTTAAGGCAGTACGGGCAGCATCAATCATGTCGCTGGGTGAATCCCCATGTTCCGGAAAGGAAGCGATACCTATGCTGGTGGTCACAGCTTCCGAATGCGGGGCGCCATTGCCGCCCCCCAGTTCTTTACTCACCATGAGCTCAATCCGTTCGGCAACGACCAGAGCGTCCTTCGCCGGCGTCTCCGGCAAAATCAAGAAAAACTCCGCTTCGCTGGCGCGCCCGACCAGATCGATGTCGCGTAGTGACGAGTCGAGAATCCGTGCCATCTTCTTGACGACACCATTGCCGTGAGCCCTTCCGTGGGCTTCATTGTAGGAGTTGAAATCGTCCAGGCTGACGATCATCAGGGTGAGGTTCAGATTATGGCGTAGTGAGCGACTCAATTCCTCGTTGAGCCGCTTTTTTATGAAACGTATGTTGTACAGGCTGGTCAACGAATCGGTAACGGTGTTCAGTCTGGCCTTTTTGAGGGTAGTGGCGCGCTCCAGGATGACCGTGGCTTGTTCAGTGAAACTGGACAGGATATCCTGATCGGCAGGAGTGAACGGCGCGTTGTTCTTCTTGTCGGCGAGATTTAGGACGCCGATGGTCTTACCCTTGAAGCGAAGGGGGAGACTGATGCACGATCTGGAGGCGAACCTGATCCAGTTCTGCCTCCCAACCTGAGGTTCCTGTTCGATGTCCCTTATTAAAAGCGGTATGCCGCTGACCGCCACCCTGCCGGCGATCCCTTCTCCCATAGTGGCTGAAAGTTTACGCGCCACGAGGAGATGCATCCCGAGAGCCGAGACAACGCGTAACTCCTTTTTTTTCTTATCAATGATCATTAGCGAGCCTTTTGATGCACCGACCAACTCAGCAGACATCTCCATGATCAGGCGGAGCAGATCATCCTGGCTTTCCGTCAGTACCAGGGTACGGATCATTTCGAGCAGCCTTACGACGCGCTGCTGGCGCCTGGTATCCAAGTCCATGATCGTCTCCTTCAGCTTTTCTACAAGCTTATCGGTGAGAAGTTCGGCAAGGGCGAGTTCGTTACTGTTAAAAAGGACGTCAAACAGCGCCACCATGCCGAAAAGCTCGGCATCGTCGGCGAGTGGGAGACATACTGCGCTGGCCGCATCCGTCCCGGGGAACAATTCCCGTAATTCGTCTCCGCTCAGGAATGTCGGGACGTAGTTGTTTTCCTGAAAAGGGAGTGTCTGCCCGGTTAGGTAGGAAGGTCCGGAGAACGCTCCCCAGCAGGTCTCTATAAGCCAGCATGCACTTTCATCGTCCCTGCGGACGAGGGTGATCGCGGGAACATCTAACAGTATGCCAAGCGTTTCGCTAAACAGCGCGATCGCCCTGTCAAAACTCTCCGCAATCCTGATTGCTGCGGCTATATCCGCAAAGGCGTCCTCTAAATGGCTACCGGCACCAGCCACCGGCATCTTCTCACCGGTCGTGAACGATGCGATGAGGCGCTCCGTCTTCAGGATCGTTTCTCTGAACTCTTCCTCGGTGCTGACCGGGAACTTTTCCAGCTGTTCCAGCAACTCGAAAGGATCTATGTTTTCCCTGTTTTTCAGGTCTTCAAACTGCTCAGAACCGAATAAGTAAAGATCGAACAGGTTCTCGCGCACCCCGCCACACACCAGGCAGGAATCGGCGGATATGGGGATGGCAAAAGCCAGCATCCCTAGCGGGCAGCGAAAAAAAACCGGCTCCCTGCCGGTCAGGGCATCTTTTATTGCGCAATTCACGGATGGCAGGCATATCTTATGACAGAGGTGGGGGATGCCGCGCGTTCCGCAAAGGTGCCTGTTGACCTTGCCAGGCGCGGGATCCGCGACCAATGGATGTATGGACAGGCAGTAGTTTTCCAACAACGGCGTATTCTTCAGGTAGCTTAATAACGGCTCTGACTGCTGTGAAGTCATGATTTGGCGGCCTCCTTAGATAACATAAAAAGCGATCAGGCAAGCACCGGACATCAGGCATGCTACACTAATATCACGTGCATTTCAACGTGCCAATGAGGTTGGCAGTGACTCAGGTTCTTGCGATGCTGGTAAGTCGGTTGCTAATCTTAAAATGTTGACTAAGAAAGAGCGTAATTAGCTGAGGGTAAGGTAACCGGTGAGAAGCCGAAGGCAGTCCATGAAATTCCGCCCGGCCTGGGAATGGGAGAGTCTCTACCGCTCTTAACCCCGAAAGTGGAAAAATCGGAGCATACGCCCGGTGAGCGCACCCAGCCTGAAAAGTATGAAAAACTGAAGGCCAGAATGCTGATCTACTGGGGATGCGGGGAAAACATCGGCAAAGGCCAGCCCAAGGTGCTAGATACCGTAAAGATGAGCATGTCTGAGTTCGGCAAGGCCTTTGCCGGTCGCGGGCCGACCCATAAGGCCCCGCCGTCGCCTCGCAAACTCAATACAAAAAGCCCGCTTGATTTAAGTCCGTTAGCATGGTATAACTTCTCCAAATAGATTGTCTCTCTGCTGTGCGCGTGAGGTTTTTAAAGCCCAGGCGGAATACTCATTTGCACGGGAGCCTTGCGAAGTCGTGGTGTGCTGCCCCTTTACGCGGGATTTGCCTGAAGCGGCTCCAAGTGTCCCACTTTTTAGGGAACTCGCTCGGAGGCCCTGTAACCAACGGCATGGCGGAGAGACAAGCTAAGGGGGGCTGATTACAGCCCCTTTTTATTTTACTCAACTTTGGGCTTGTTTTATTTCGTCGCAGGTCGCATAAAGCAGGGTACCTAGCGTCCTTGGGTCTGCCGTGGTTCTCTTGCCTATCTCCAAGATGACGTAGCGACCGGTATTGTGATCGTGTACGCGGGCCAGCAGTTCAACATGCTTGCTCCGATATCTCAGGAACAAGGTGTCCTCAACAATCAATACCTTGCGGGTCGATTCTCAGTCCTCGCCGCCCTGATTTCTACAAGACCTGACATATCATGTGCTCGTGACACGCCCGCGCAAAGTCACTCCTCCTTGCAAATTCGCCTGAAATTTGAATTAGTACCCAAAAATACTCTTGGGGAGCCGTGAACGCCACTACGTTTTTTACAACATTCGGCATTATCTTTCTGGCGGAACTGGGGGACAAAACCCAGTTGACCGCAATGGCGCTTGCCACAAGGCATCCCTGGCGTAAAATATTCGTCGGCATCGCGCTGGCCTTTGCCCTGCTCAACCTGGGAGCCGTGCTTGTAGGCAAGCTGCTGTTCGCGTTTCTCCCCCTGTTCTGGATCATGCTCGTCTCCGGCGTTTTGTTCCTGTTTTTTGGCGTGAACACCATACGGACCAGCGGATACGATTCGGAGAAGGAGACGACCGGGGAGCAGCGGATCAGAGCGATGGGGCCGATAGTGACATCATTTTTCATGATCCTGCTGGCGGAACTGGGGGACAAGACCCAATTGCTCACCACGAGCCTGGCGGCCCAGCATGACTCCCAACTAATGGTCTTCGCGGGTTCGACCCTTGCCCTCTGGACGGTTTCCCTGATCGGCATATTCGCTGGAAAACAACTGACACGCTTCATATCACTCTCCACCATCCACAAGGCGGCGGGCTGCCTCTTCATAGTATTCGGCCTGGCCATCCTATGTCGGTTATCACTCCACTAACCGCCGGTTGCAATTTAGGCCGTCTCGACTTACAATAATTCGCATAAATAAGCCTGACAGGGACCCTGATGTCCAACCGGTTCATCGAAAAAGCCTTTCTCTATCTGCTCGTCTTTTCTCTTCTGCTGCATGCGGCCGTCTTTGTTCTGCTGGATGTTTTCGCCGATAAACCGACAGTGGCCCGCCAGGAGCCGGTGATGGTGGATCTGCAGGAAATGCCGGAAAGCGTCCAGCCTACGGCAAAGCCTGACAAAAAGCCTCGCAGACTGGATGAAAAGCGTCGGCGCGTTCCAAGGGAAGTGTTTCCGGAAGGTAAGATGGCGCGGGACAAAAGCGCCACTCTGCCGAAGCCGCCGACTTATGCTGTGCCGGAGCAGCGAAGGGGTGAGCAAAGTGTTGCACAGCCACGTGAGGGGGAAAGGCCGCAGTCCCGTGAGCCGCCTCGTGTGGAGAGCCTTGTACGCCCAGATTGGCAAAGAGAAGAAAAGCTGTCGAAGTTGCTTCCAAGCGCTGAGAAGATGGCCAAGCTGGAAGAGAATTACCGCAAAAAGTTCGAGTCGGAGATAGCAGAGGGAGAGGCGAAGTTTCTCAATACCGATGATTTCCTGTTCGGCTCCTTCCTGCGCCGGTTCGAGACAGCGGTGTACGGAATCTGGAGATATCCGTCGGAAGCGGAACGATTGGGGATCGAAGGAGTGACGCCGGTGAAGATCACCTTCAACCGCAAGGGAAATATAGAAAAGATGGAAATATTGGAGAGTTCGGGGAGCAGAATCCTTGATGACGAGGTATTGAGGACCCTGCGCATGGTAGGACCCATTGGCTCCTTCCCTAGGGGGTATGACAAGGAGCATTTCAACCTGATCGCTTTTTTTCGGTATGATATTTTCCGGGGTGGAAGTCGCACACTTCGCTGATAAGGGGCATGGTTTTGACCCGCAGGTTTTTTGGGTGGGTCGTAAACCATGTTGAAATAGTCCGTCAACTGCTGCATCTAGGCCAATGCCTCTTGACTGTTAAAAAGTAAAGCTGTAGTTTCCATCCGGAATTCCCGGACGATAAACCAGCCCAAAAGGAATTGCCTGATGAAGAAAATCATTTCCGGAAACGAAGCAATCGCTCTGAGCTTTTTGGATTCAGGCGGTGTATTCGCCTCCGGTTATCCCGGAACGCCCGGCACCGAAGTCCTGGAAGAGGTGGCCCGCCTCGGCGGCGCATGCTGCGAATGGGCGCCCAACGAAAAGGTTGCACTGGAATCTGCCATCGGCGCTTCCATCGCCGGCGGAAGGGCTATGGCAGCCATGAAGCACGTCGGCGTGAACGTGGCCGCCGATCCGCTCATGACCATAGCTTACATCGGCGTCAACGCCGGCCTTATTCTCATGGTAGCCGACGACCCAGGTATGCATTCGTCCCAGAACGAGCAGGACAGCCGCAATTACGCCAAGTTCGCAAAAATTCCGATGCTCGACCCTGCCGACTCTCAGGAAGCCTACGACTTCGTCCGTGCCGGGTTCGATATCTCCGAGCAGTTCGACACGCCGGTAATGCTTCGCACCACGACCCGCATCTCCCATGCGAATGGGGTCGCCGAACAGAGGGAGAAAATCCGACCGCGGGTTGGCAAGTGGGTCAAGGACGTGCCCAAATACGTCATGCTCCCCAGTTTCGGCAAGATCAAGCATCTTGAAATTGAAGAGCGCCTCCTGCGGCTTCGTGAGTTCGCCGAAATCACACCACTTAACCGGGTAGAAATGGGGGATACCGGCCTCGGTATCATCACCTCCGGCGTCTCCTATCAGCACGTAAGAGAAGCATATCCCGACGCCTCAATACTCAAACTCGGGCTGATCCACCCGCTCCCTGAAAAGATGATCCGTAAGTTCGCGGTCAAGGTCGGGCGCTTAATGGTAGTCGAGGAGCTTGACGCCATTTTTGAGGAACAGATACGCGCCATGGGAATCCGTGTTAATATCGGCAAGGAGAGGATTCCACTCTGTGGCGAGATCAGCGCTGACATCATCCGGGCCGCTACGGGAGACGCAAGGACGTCAGAGAGCGTCGCTCCCGTTGCGGGCCTCCCTGAGCGCCTCCCCACCTTATGCCCCGGCTGCGCCCATCGCGGGATATTCTCCGTACTAAGCAAGCTCAAGCTCTTTGTCTCCGGCGACATCGGCTGCTACACCCTGGGCGCCCTTCCCCCGATGAGCGCCATCCATTTCTGCATCTGCATGGGGGCCAGCATCAGCGCCGCCCACGGGATGGCCAAGGTCAACGAAATCGCTGGAGGGCGGGAAAAACCTGTCGCCATAATCGGTGACTCCACCTTCTTCCATTCAGGGATCACGGGGCTTTTGGGCATGGCCTACAACAGCGGCAACGCTCTGGTCATAATCATGGACAACCGCACCACCGGAATGACCGGCGGGCAGGAGAACCCCGGTTCCGGGCGGCTCCTTTCGGGTGAGCCCTCCCGGCAAATTGACATTATGGCGCTCGTTAAAGCGCTCGGCATCGAGAACGTCGTTGAAATAAACTCCTACAACCTTAAGGAAACCGAGGCCGCCGTCAAGAAGGGCCTTGAGACCGTCGGTCCCTACGTTCTTATTGACAAAAATCCCTGCGTTCTCCGCTACCGGTTGAAGCGCCCGGTTATGACCGTAGATCAGGACAAATGCACGGGTTGCAGTGCGTGCCTGACGGTCGCGTGCGTGCCATTGGGACTGACTTCCTCCGGCGGCAGTCCGAAAGTCAGTGTCGATCCCAATATCTGCAACGGCTGCGGTGTCTGCACACAACTCTGCAAATTCAACGCGATGTCCAAGGTTTGAGGATTGGATAAAATGATGGAAGTCTTCAATATCGTTATTGCCGGAGTCGGCGGACAGGGAGTGCTGACAGCTTCCAGGGTGCTCGCCGAAAGTGCCCTCGCCGGTGGGATGGATGCAAAGCAGACCGAAGTCCACGGCATGGCGCAGCGGGGAGAGAGCGTCATCTCATTCGTAAGGATCGGGGAGAAAGTTTACTCCCCGCTTATCACGCCCGGCAACGCAGACATTCTTATTGCATTTGAGCCGCTGGAGGCCTTGAGATACATCCATTATCTAAAGGCCGGTGGAATGCTTGTCTACAACAAGGTACCCATAAACCCGAGCACCGTAGCCTCCGGCCTGGCCGTATATCCCCCCGATGTCGAGGCCCGGATCGCCTCTCTCTGCGCCAACTCCCGAGGCATCGATGCGCTCTCCATCGCCCGGAAAGTCGGCGACACCAAGGCCGTCAACATGGTTATGGTAGGCTCCGTCATGAAGCGTCTCCCCTTCTCCCACTGCTTCATAGAGGGGGTAGTCAAGGCGCTATTCAGCAATAAGAGAGCCGAAGTCAATCTAAAGGCCCTCGCTGCTGGCGCTGTCGGTGTCTGATCTTTTCAAAAAGGGGACATTTTCAAAAAGCAACAAAAAGGCAACAAAAAGGGGACAGATTTATTTTAGGCGTTGTCAATAGGGAAAACGAAAGGATGGCCATGTCAGAAATAACCGTAGTGGCAAAGGTCGTAGCGAAAAAGGAATCCGTGGAGAGCGTCAAGAACGAACTGTTGAAGCTCATCGCACCGACCAGGAAAGAGGACGGGTGCATCGATTACTGTCTGCACCAGGACAATGACAATCCTGCCGTATTCATCTTCCATGAGAACTGGAAGAGCGAGAAGTGCCTGGCCAGGCATATGGATAGCGATCATTTCAAAAACTACGTCAGAGCTGTTGACGGCATGATTGAAGCGATGGCCGTTAACAAAATGACCCGGATCGAATAAGGAATACATTGAAAAGGGATACGTTGTCAATTTTGCGTAAGCTACTACTGCTCTCTCTGATACTTCTTGGCCTGGCTGGATGCAGCACGAAAGATTGGCGCACGGCAAGCCGCGAACCGGCCGGAATTGCCCCTAACCCCGCAACGAGCAAAGAGGCCGTGCTTCAAATATACGGGGCTCCTGCCTGGGGGTGGCGCGGCTGGTTCGCCATACATACCTGGATTGCTGCCAAAAAGACCAACGAGGCGTCCTATACGGTCTACGAAGTCACCGGCTGGCGGCAACGGCGTGGCTTGCCGGTCGTGCGGATAGAGAAAGACCTGCCCGACCGCTACTGGTATGGGGAGCGCCCCAGGCTGTTCAAGGATTTCCGAGGGGTAGGGGTGGACAAGCTGATCGCTGCTGTTGACCAAGCCGCGAGAAGCTATCCTTGGCCCGGCACCTACAATGCCTTCCCAGGCCCAAACAGCAACACTTTCACCGCCTGGATATCCATACATGTTCCCGAACTCGCTTTGGAGCTTCCTTTCTCAGCCATTGGAAGTGGATATGCGGGTAAACGATGAGGATGGCGACGGATGAAAAACCCGGAAAAGCCTAAGTCCCCCTACTACACACCTTATACCAATTCCAAATCAAAGCGCCTTCTTCGTTGGCTCGTCTTCGGCTCCTCAACATACTGGTTGTATGCCTTCGTCGCCTCAATCCTCGCCGCCTTGACTGCATCTTTGATTTGAAATTGGTATTATATATGCCTCGTCAACAGCGCGCCTCCTTTCTTCATCACTGTTTCATGATGGTCTCCTTTTGATATGTGTGAGTGGTTAATTCCTTGCAACAGATTGAATCTACGAAAAAATTTAGCACAAAGCCGTTATTGTGACAAGATAAATAATACGTTTAATACTGCTCCGACATTTCAATTCCCAGCACCCACCCAGGAATTCCGGCGGTGGATTATCCTATTCTACGCAACCCGTCGGCAATGCGTATCGTTGCGCCGCGCCATGTGGGGAATATCCCTGCCACCGTTCCGATCAGTGCAGCAGCAGCCAGGTCCAGATAGATGGTAAGCGGGGAGACGGTAAAGGCGGGAAAGAACTGGGCGAGTTCGATTTCTATCCAGTGGGCCGCCGGGAAGGTGAGCAGCACCCCTGCAATGCCGCCGATCATCGTGATGACGAGCGATTCGCCGAAAACGATTGCGGCGATATGGCAGGCACCGAAACCGAGGGTCTTCATGGTGGCGTACTCAGCGATCCGCTCTCTGGCGGTCATCGCCATGGTATTGGCCGACACCACCATTATGATGATAATTACCACGTAAGAGACAATCTGTATCGCAACCATGATCGCCTCTGTCATAGAGACGAAGCCCATCTGAAAGGCCTTTTCCGTCTCTGTCAATGTTTCGGCAAGGGAGTTCCTGAAGGTTGTGTCCACGGCTGCCGACACTTCGGCAGCCAGTTCGGGCCGGGTCACTCCGATCACGTAGAATCCTGCCTGGTCGGCCCTGCGAGCGGTGGCCCGCCGCACTGTTTCGTTCAGGTAATCCCAGTGGAACAACAGGACTCGCTCTTCCGTGCTTTTTTCAGCTCCACGGTAGACGCCGCGCAGCACGAACTCCCACTGTCCAGGAAAAATCGTCCCCCGTAACGTGATCTGGTCCCCCGTCTTCCAGCCGTACTTGTCCGCAAGCTTCTTGCCGACTATGCACCCCTTCCGGTCAAGAAGGAAGGCCGTCTTCTGCTCCGGGGCAAGGAGGAACTCCGGGTAGAGTTCCAGATAGCTCTTGGGCTCCACGGCATAATTGGCAAAAAAATTCTTTTCGTTGATGTAAATGCCGCCGAACCAGTTTCCCCACGAAACCCCTTTAACGCCTGGTATCTGGCGAATCCTGTCCTTGTAGGAGATGGGGAGAGAAAAAATCAGTGATATTGAATTGCGTGTGACCAGGCGGGTGGCGGAGGAGTGTTCAACCCCAAAGTACCAGAGTCCTACCAGTGTACGGAGGAGACCGAAGGCGAGAATAGCTATGGCGACGCCTGCGACCGTCAACGCCGAGCGGAGTTTGTGGCGAAAGGCGTTTCTGATGATGAGTCGTATGAACATGTTGCACCTAGGCTGTTAAGACCCCTTTGTCCAACTGCCTGATAAGGTGCGCCCTTTCGGCTGCCCGCGCGTCATGGGTTACCATGATGATGGTCTTGCCGAACTCATCCACGAGGCGCGCCATGAGTTGCAGGATATCCGCAGCGGAAACCCGGTCCAGATCGCCGGTCGGCTCGTCCGCCACCAGGATTGCCGGGTCGGTCACAACCGCCCGGGCGATGGCCACTCGCTGCTGCTGTCCGCCGGAAAGCTGTGAGGGATAATGTTCCATCCTGTCTGCCAGACTGACCAGTTCAAGGGCCAACTCCACGTGCTCGCGCCGCTCCTTGCGGGAGAGGCCGGTCAAAAGGAGAGGAAGCTCCACGTTTTCATGGGCGGTCAGGACCGGGATGAGGTTGTAGAACTGAAAAATGAAGCCGACATTTGCGGCTCGCCACGTAGTGATATCCGCGTCGCTCATGGCGGTGATATCCAGACCTCTCACCCGGACGGCTCCTGAGTCCGCCTGGTCAAGCCCAGCGATCAGGTTTAGGAGCGTGCTTTTCCCTGACCCCGACGGTCCCATAAGCGCAAGAAACTCTCCATCGGCGATATCCAGGTTTATATCCTGGAGCACAGGGATGATCTGGGAGCCACGCCGGTAGGACTTGGAGAGATTTTTTATTTCGACTATGGGAGGTTTATTGTTATTCATTTAGGTACTGTAATACCAATTCCAAATCAAGGTGCTGTATTCGTTGGCAGGTCTTATACCAATTTCAAATCAAAGATGCAGTCAAGGCGGCGAGGATTGAGGCGACGAAGGCATACAGCCAGTATGTTGAGGAGCCGAAGACGACCCAACGAAGAGGGCGCTTTGATCTGGAATTGGTATTAGGCTCCTCAACGTACGTGGTTGTACGCCTTCGTCGCATCTTCCTCGCCCTGAGTCACTCATTTTGATTGCAACCTGATATGAGGCCTTGAACTGAAAACCGTCAGCCGATTTTATTTCCCCAACAGTTTCCTGATTCTGGCAACCGCTTCCAGGGCATCTTTGGCATAGAGGTCGGCGCCGATCTCGTCGGCGTACTCCTGGGTCACCACCGCACCTCCCACCATGGTGAAGCTCTTGATCCCCCGCTCCTTAAGCAGGGCAATGACGTTTTGCATCTCGGACATGGTGGTGGTCATCAGCGCCGAAAGCCCGACGGCATCCACCTGGCGCTCCAGGGCAGCCGTAATGATCCGCTCGGCCGGGACGTTCTTCCCAAGGTCGATCACCTCGAAGCCGTGGTTTTCCAAGAGGATACAGACGATGTTCTTGCCGATATCGTGGATGTCCCCCTCTACAGTGGCCATCAGTATCTTTCCGAGGCTTGCCGGGGCTTTCCCTTTCATTTCCGTCTTCAGGCGGGCAAAGGCCGTCTGCATGGTTTCCGCCGAGAGCATAAGCTGGGGGAGGAAGATGATGTTCTTCTCGAAGCGCCTTCCTACCTCTTCAAGACCCGGCAACAGCCCCTCGTTGCTTATCTGAAGCGGAGAGAAGCCATCAGCCAGAGACTCCTCCACAAACTTAAGTGCATTATCAGGGTCTCCGTCAATGACCGCGCGCCCGACGCGGCTAAGCACGTCCTGCGGCTGGTCCGCAACCGGAACGGGGGTCGATTGCGATACAGTTTCCTTATATGCCCCAATATAAGCGGACGCCCGCGGGTCCCGGTCAAGAAGGACCATTGCCGAGCGCCAGGCATCCATCATCGGCTGCTCCTTGGGGTTGATGATCGCCGCATCGAGACCGGCGGCCATGGCCATGGCGAAAAAACTCGCGGAGATGACCGGCCGACAAGGAAGCCCGAAGGAAATATTGCTGACTCCGAGGGCCGTATTTAGGCCGAGTTGCTCCTTCACCATCCGCACGGCCTTGACGGTCTCCATGGCCCGCTTCTGTTCGGCGCTTACCGTCAGGGTAAGGCAGTCGATCACTACGTTTTCCGCTGCTATCCCTGCCTGAAGCGCGGCGGCCAGTATCTTGCCGGCCACATCCAGCCGACCTGCGGCGGTTTCCGGAATGCCGGTCTCGTCCAGAGTCAGGCCGATGACCGCCGCCCCATACTTTTTTACCAGCGGCAGCACCCTGGCCATGCTCTTCGCCTCGCCGCTCACCGAGTTGACCAGCGCCTTGCCGTCAGCCGCCTTAAGCC
>JBAQKZ010000005.1:0-4857 GCA_049301475.1 Geobacteraceae bacterium
CTTCAGCACCAGGCGGTCAAGCTCGGCGCGCAGCTTCGCGGCGTCACCGCTGTAAAACTGTCCCGCCACCGCCGGTTGTCGAATCATGGTATTCTCCCTTCCTCGCTCATTTCTCGTGGTTTTCCGCGCTACCCGGAATTTCCAGCGGTAGCGCCACCTGCCGGTCGCCCCCATCCGCGACTACCAACTCCTGTATCTCCTTGAGGGTCGGAAGACTGGCCAGATTCTTAAGGGTGAACACCTCCAGAAATTCCCTGGTCGTGCCATATATGAGCGGCTTTCCGGGGATATCCTTCTTGCCGAGGATGCGGACCAGCTTCCGGTCAAGGAGGGTCTTCAGCACCCCGCCACAATCCACGCCGCGCAGATATTCGACCTCGGCCCGCGTAATGGGCTGGCGGTAGGCGATTATCGCCAGGGTCTCCATGGACGACGGGCTAAAGCGGAAGGTCTTGCTGCGGGAAAGTCTCCTGATATAATCGGCGTTCTCGGGAATGCTGCGGAGTTGGTAACCGCCGGCCACTTCCGCCAAACGTATGCCCCGTTCCCCCGTGTCGTAGTCATCACACAGGCGGGACAAAGCCTCCCGGATATCCGCGCGGTCATGCTCTTCCAGTATGGCGCAAAGCCGGTCCAGGGTGACCGGGAGATCGGAGACAAAAAGCAGGCTTTCGATGATGGTTTTGAGCGGGGCGTGACTCACGGGAGGGTCTCCATAGGAACATTATCGGTCGTTTCCGGAACTGCTGGCATGATCCGTATGCTTGCCTGACTGTAAGGCTGGGCCAGTTTGACCATCTTCAGTCGGCAGAGTTCAAGCAGCGCCAGAAATAGGGTTATCACATATTCCCGGCTCAACCGGTCACAAAACAGCTCCTCGAACGCAAGCGACTCCCTCCCCTTCAGTGCGTCCAGCAGGTCTGTGATGCACTCCGCAACCGTGTGCATCTCTGCCCCCACCTCGTGGATCGTGGCGGCGGGGCTGCGTGACAGTACCCGCCGGAAGGCCTCGATCAGCTCGAACAACTCGACCTCCGGCACACCTTCGTCCGGCTGTAACAGGGCCAATTCCGGCGGAGGAAACTTGCGGGCAAACACCTCCCGCTCCATCATCTCCCGCCCTGCCAACATCATGGACGCTTCTTTGTACTTCTGGTATTCAAGCAGCCTGCGCACCAACTCGGCGCGCGGGTCTTCCTCCTCGTCCGCCGGCTCCTCGTCAGGCATGACCGGCAAGAGCATCCTCGACTTGATCTGGATCAGGGTCGAGGCCATCACGAGGAAATCCCCGGCCACATCCAGGTTCAGCTCCTTCAGCAGGTCGATATATTCCAGATATTGCCTGGTTATGGCGGCGATCGGAATGTTGTATATTTCGACTTCGTTTTTTTTGATCAGATGAAGAAGTAGGTCGAGCGGCCCTTCAAAGGCGTCGGTCTTGACGTTGTAGGAGTTGGGATGCAGTTCCTCAAAAAGTTGGTGCTGCGTAGAGGGGGCGCTTTTCAATGCCTTGCTCCTTGGCGGAGGTGGCTACTGATGATTGTAACTTGTTTAAATTCAGCAAGCTACCCATCCCCCTCCCCTCGAAGGGGAGGGAGTACTATAAGGGGCATAGTTGTCAGAACCTTATCATGTCAGCTCTATTTCTATCATTGGCTGGTTAACCATTACCGGATCCTCGTCTTCAATCAATATTCTTTTAACAATCCCCCCCCTCTCCGTCCTAACTTCATTGAAAACCTTCATGGATTCAACAATGCATGTAACGGTTCCCGCCTGGACATTGTCGCCTACGTTGATGTAGATGGGTTCGTCCGGTGACGGTCTTCTGTAGAAAGTGCCTGACAGTGGACTATTGACTGTGTAAATTCTACCGCTCATATCGCATTAACCTCCGTTTTACTTGTACTTCCTTTCAATAGCGGCATCTGTTTCACGGGCCTCTTTTATGAGGTTATCCTCAATCTCCAGTTCCATTCTCAGCAAGGCCGTACAGATCGATTTTCCTGTTTGGTCAAACCTGAGAGTGCAGGTCGCACCTCCGTCAAGGGCCCTTCTTAGAACGACCTCCAGGCTGTCAATGTTCGGAACCGGGTAAATTTCAACCGCGCCTTTGACCATTCCCTTGAAATGAGCCTTGACCCTTTCCGGCGTAAGGAACTTTGTCAGAAATTCATATATGTTTTTACTCTTGGCCATAACGCCGATATCGCAAACGTCCCCCTTGTCTCCGGATCTTGCAAAAGCAATATCTTTAAGCAGAATCCTCTCCATTTCTATACCTCCATTAATTGGCTTTCAATTCTTACAAATTCTCTCGGCACCAGTGACGGCCAAAGCGCGATAACCGGCCTGACCTTCAGCGGTGTGCCAAAACTTGCCCCCAATGGGCCCGCGATCCATAAATGGCTCGCTTCCCTGCGAATGGCGTCCGCTTCCTCCATGGTCTTTGTTTTGCCGACAACACGGAGTCCCACTTCATTATAATTTTTATCTTCGGCGGGAGCGACCTCACCATGAAGCATATTCACTCCCACATAATCGATACGAAAATCTTCGAATTGAACGCCCAGAAGCTTAAATCTTTCTCTTATCCATTTCTCTGCCCATTTGGCCTTTTCCAAAGCGTCGGGCCATGGGAAATAAATAGTTCCCTCGCCGATGAAACCGTCCTGGTATCCAATGCAGACCTTCAATGTGTCGGGCCGCTTTTTCCCCCCCATGCCGCTTACCCTGATACGATCAGGCCCCTCCTCCGTCAGTTTGACTGAGGTGAAATCGGCTATTCCATCCGGCATCATGTAATTCGCTGGGTCCATCACCTCATACAGGAGATGTTCCTTAATTGTCCACTCATTGACAATGCCTCCCGAACCCGGCGTCTTGGTGATGACCGCTTCCCCGTTTTCATAAAATTCAGCAATGGGAAAACCGATTTCCCACGGACGCTTGGAATACCTCCACATATTTGATATCCCCCCCGTACAGCAGGCGGAACATTCGATTATGTGTCCTACAGTAATGGCGGCTGCAATGAGATCGGTATATTTGTCGGAGAAGTCCCAACCGAATGCGTGCATCAAGGGTCCTACATAGAGAGCGTTGTCCGACACTCTCCCCGCAACAACAAGATCAGCGGCGTTATTCAGTTCGTCCCGAATAAGATCCGCTCCTATGTACGCGTTGGCTGCGACAATATTCTTTCTTATACGGTCGATGTCCTCTTCGCCGGTATCCAGGTTCTTGAATTTCCAGCCGGATTTTCTTATTTCGTCGATATAGGGAAGAATGTCGTCACCGGAGACAACGCCGATTTTCATCCCGCCGAGGTTCAGGCTTTCGGCCACCTTCTTTACCTCGATCGCCCCCTGTACCGGATTCGCCCCACCGGCATTTGTGATCATTTTGATCCCTTTGGGCATGGTGATGGGCAACAACTCCTTCATCCATGGGATGATATCCGGGATGTAGCCTAATTTCGGGTTTTTAGCCTTCTGGCGATTCAGTATGGCCATTGTCAACTCGGCAAGGTGATCGAACCCCATGTACTGAACCCCGCCACGTTCAGCCATCTCCAAGGCAGGCTCAAGCATGTCTCCCCAAAAGGCCGAGCCCGATCCAATTTTAACCATTTTCATCGCAGATCCTCCTCATATATTCGCAGTTTGTTGATATTAAAAGTTAGCTTGCCAGTTCTTTATGCGTCCCCGAAACCGAAAAAACCGGCAATTTCGTCTACAGGCGCCCGCTCCGTGATCAGCTTGTTTTCAGGCGCCGTAGCATCTTCGTACCCCAGCGAAATGCCGCCTACCAGCATATCGTTCTCGGTCAGGGGAAGGTGTTTGCGCACTATATCATGGTACCATGAGAAAGCGGCCTGACAGCAGGTATGCAATCCCTCCCCCCTCGCCGCAAGCATGATATTCTGCAGGAACATCCCTACGTCCAGAAGACTGCCTGTGGTAAGACGGCGGTCAACTGTGACAAGAATGCCGACCGGCGCATCAAAAAACAGGAAGTTGCGGTTCGTCTGCGTTTCACGGGCAACCTTGTCGTCGCGCCCGATCCCCATAACGGCGTACAGGTCGTAACCGAGCTTACGCCGCCTGCCGAGATAGGGCTCATGCCATTTGGTAGGGTAATATTCGTATTCAGGAAGATACTGCTCTGTCCCGTGCTCCGCTGCATCAAGCATCTCCGCGCAGAGACGGTCGCGCACCTGCCCGGCAACTACGTACGCCCGCCAAGGCTGTATGTTGTTTCCGCTGGGCGCACGAATAGACAATTCCAGTATGTGGCGCACAGTCTGCTCCGGCACCGGCGTGGGGAGAAAACGACGGACGGACTTGCGGCTGCAAATAGCTTCTTCTATGTTCATTATTGTATTCCCTCCTGTTTTCGTACAACTTTAGTCAGGGGTAAAATATAAATTACTGACGACCGTTAGAGAGAGTCTAACGCCCTTTCCATACAGGCGGGCGTTTCTCGGCGAACGCGCGTGGCCCCTCTTGCGCGTCCTCGCTGGCATATATCTCGTGGTAAATCCGGTGGGCCAGTTGCATGCCTACGTCACAACCCGCGCTCATAGCGGCCAGGATTGACTTCTTCCCGGCCATAACCGATAGCGGAGCGTTGTCGCGGATGCGGACCGCCAGTTTGTGCGCCCTTGTGCGCACCGCGTCTGGCGTATCTTCAAGATAGTTAATGAAGCCCAACTGGTGTAAGCGCTCAATCGGGTAAAGCTCGCCTGTAAGCACCATTTCCATGAAAAACGGCTGCGGCAGCATCCAGAGCAACGGAATGGCCCAGGGGCTGCCGCGCCCGGCGATCCGGGTTTCGGTGATGCCTGCCTGGGAG
>JBAQKZ010000006.1:0-17669 GCA_049301475.1 Geobacteraceae bacterium
TTTTGTTAGCTTTACTCGCATATTAATTGATTAAAACGTAGGGTCTTACATGTGCGAAAGGCGTAACTGTACGATATTGCAGATGTTTTATGGGGTTATAAGGCCTGTGCTCTTAAACTCCTGTTTGACTCTTATGTTATGTCGGGAGAGTTATGAGCTTTCTAAAGAACGACCCCGCTTCGAAAGAGAGGCGAAAAGAGTTACGCCGGAACCAGACCGATGCCGAAAGGGCTTTCTGGGCAAAAGTCCGAAATAAACAGTTTTTTGGGATGAAGTTCTTTCGTCAGTACAGCTTTGGCCCTTATATTCTGGATTTTTACTGCCCGGAGAAAAAATTGGCGGTCGAGTTGGATGGCGGACAACATAATCTGCCTGAGAGCAGAGAATATGATGCGGCTCGTACGAATTATTTGAATGCTAATGGTGTTGAGGTGGCGCGGTTTTGGAATAATGAGGTGTCAGGCAATATGAATGCTGTTCTTGCTTGTTTGGAGTTGAAGGTGGTACGTCGCAAAGAATAACCGCTCCTGTCCTCCCCTTGCATAAGGGGAGGGACGTACTGGCAACGATGGCGGTGTTTAAGATTATGATTTTGCTTTGGTTTTGCCTTTAAACCCCCCACTTATAGATAAGAGTGGCAGGTTGGGGCGTTATGAGTCTTTTTTGCCGGTGCAACCATTGTTAATGTTGCGTTTCACGATGAAGCTGTTCAACGCAACCTACGAAACTAAAACCAATCGGGGCGATCAAGCTGTTACATGAAATTTTGAATGAACGCCCGCAGCTTGATTCGTTGTGGTTCGGTCTTTCGGACATATATGGAGAAGAGTGGCGATATTGATGCGGCGTTCAAGGCCACATGCAATTGTAAAAAAGCTTTACAGAAGCCCGAGAATCCAAATCCACAAACCTGGCAGATGTCGAAGCAAGATTGAGGAGATAAAAGCAAGACGGAGGCATATATGCAAAATCAGCCCGTAACTGAAGAACTCCTCAAAGAAATGACCGAAAAGATCGTCCGCGAGGTTAATCCCCGCAAGGTGGTACTGTTCGGTTCCCATGCGCGAGGAACGGCCCGCCCCGATTCCGACCTTGATTTTCTTATTGTCGAGGATGGTCCCTTTAATGCCCAGCGCAGCCGCCGCGCAGAGATGACACGACTTTGGAAGCTTCTAGGTAAGTATCCTATTGCTAAGGATTTTCTGGTGTATTCGCCGGAGGAAATAGCCAAATGGGAGGGTTCCATTAACCACGTAATCCATCATGCCATGACCGAAGGGAGGGTGCTATATGAGCGCGCCTGAGCAGTCGTTGACCATGCAGATCATGTCGTTGAAAGATATTGGCGTCCTGAAATTCATCGTTGGTGCGAAAGAAATTGATGACTCCATTTTCGGGTTTCATGCCCAGCAGTCAGTAGAAAAATCGGATTGCATCCGCAGTGATGACAATCTTGGTGTCTACCCTGTTGGCCGATGGCATGGGCGGCCATAGTGCTGTTTAAACAAATCGCCTACCCAAACAGGGCCGCCACGAACTGGGTGGGATCGAAATCCCGGAGGTCCTCGACCCCTTCACCAACCCCTATAAAGCGGACCGGAATATTAAACTCCTGACTTATCGCCACCACGATTCCCCCCTTGGCGGTGCCGTCCAGTTTAGTAAGGGCAATCCCGGTCACATCCGCCGCCTCCTTGAAAAGCTTAGCCTGGGATATGGCATTTTGCCCTGTGGCGGCATCCAGGACCAGCAGGGTTTCATGCGGCGCCCCCGGAATCTCGCGACCCATAACACGACGGATTTTCCTTATCTCTTCCATAAGATTGACCTTTGTATGGAGCCGACCGGCCGTGTCCACCATGAGGATGTCCATGTTTCTTGCCACCGCTGCCCTACAGGCATCAAACGCAACCGCCGAAGGGTCGGATCCATCCTGGTGACGAATTACATCCACCCCGACCCGCTTCCCCCAGATTTGTAACTGTTCGGCAGCGGCAGCCCGGAAGGTATCCCCCGCCGCAAGCAGCACCTGTTTTCCCTCGGCAGTGAAGCGGCAGGCCAGCTTGCCAATTGTGGTGGTTTTGCCGACGCCGTTGACTCCGATCACCATTATCACATATGGCTTGGCGACACCTGTATCCAGTGGCGAGACATGACGTTCCAGGCGGGTCAGAATATCCTGCCTGAGCGCCTGCTTCATGGCTTCCCCGTCCTGTAGCTCGTTCCGTTTCAGACGCTGTTCCAGTCCCCTGATCAAATCCATTGACGTCGCCACCCCTATGTCGGCGGTGATCAGAATCTCCTCCAATTCCTCCAGGGTGTCTGCGTCGATCTGTTTCTTTCCAAGCACAAGCCGATCAATCCGGCCGATGAGGCTGTCGTGGGTTTTGCTGAGGCCGTTCTTGAGCCGTTCAAAAAAACCTGGTCGCGACCCCTTCTCATAGTCTTCCTGGAGCTCCGTCACTCTCTCAGCTTCAGGCACGCGGTCGGCCAGCCGAAAGATACCCCCCCGCAAAAACCCTTTCCGTTCCCCGGTCATCTAGTAAATCTCCTTCTCCAGCAGCCTGATCGCCTTTCTGAGCCGGTAGAGCGCCCGGCCGACGACGGCATCCCTGGCAAGGGTCATGACCAGTGAATATTCGGGTCCCACCATCCCGGTGATGACGTGATGGGAAAGGGTGGTTATGATCGCCTCACGGGGCTCCCCGGCAGCCAGACGGCCATGCACATCCTTGAACATGTTCAGGATGATCCCCTTGTGGGCGCCTAAAACCTTCAACTCAAAATCGTCGTACAAACAAAACTGCTCGACCGACTCCCCTTCCCAGTCGGCCAGGATTGCCCCGCTCGCTCCCGGCACAGTTTCCACCAACTCCCTGAGAATAGCTTTAAACGGCATGCGCCACTTCCCTTTTTTATTTTATGCTCTTTCTCATCTCCACCCTGTCCCCCCGATAAATCGTGTCTATACTCTTCACTACCAGCGCCGTAGAAGTGGTTTCGCCACTATCCACAATCACCATCGCCCCGATCACCTCGGAGGGGAGCCGTTTCACCGGCACATCCATAAACTTCTGGTCCGGCGTAATGTCACGCACCACATAAAGCAGGTTTCCCACCACTAGGCCGTTGGACTTTCCGAGGTCAAGAAACACCACATCACCGGATGCGATGGCCTTGTTGCCGGTCTGTGTTTCGACGATATAGCCGGTCAGGTCATTTTCAGCCGCCTTAAGCGGTATATTCCGCTTCTTCTCCCGGTACGGCATAAGGAAGGAGCCAGCACCTATCTCCATGTACGACTTGGTCACTATCGCCTTGGAAACACGCTCCTCCAACTCGGTTAGCTGGAGGGTGCCAAGGGGGATCACCAGGTAGCCCAGAATGAGATTGGAGATGGGATGACTTACAGCATTCAATTTCTTGTAAATGGAAAAACGGTCGCCGACTTTTGCCCTGGAGGCCTGCCCAATATCAGTGTATACGATGTCGTCTTCACCAACCATTTGCCGGTTTTGATAGGTAGAGATGATGAAACCGGCAGGCAGACTGCCATTAGACTGCAAAAATCCCTCCGAACCGCTGACCAGAAAAATCTTTTCCGGTATCGACTCTTCTTTCGCCTCACTTACAATGGGCGCGGACGCCTTGGGCGCTTCCGATGCGCTCTTATTCACATCCTCTTTCTTGATATCGGTCTCGATCTCGACCCGATCCGGATAGAACTTCAGCCGCTGGCCGGGAAAGATGAAATGGGGATTGGTGACCTTCTGGTTACGAGACCAGAGGTTGGGCCAGAAACCGGGATCTCTGAAAAATCTATCCGAGAGCCCCCAGAGTGTATCACCTTTCTGGATCACGTAGACCGTCGGCTCCTCGCTCTGGGCATACGCCGGGAGAACACCGACACAAACAGTCAAAAGGAACAACGCTACAGACATCATCCTTTTCATATGCACCTCTCTTTAGGAGTTATTTACAGCTCCTTATTCGGTATTGCATTCAAGATGGCGCTGTAGAGACGCAAAATCTTGCGTCTCTACGAAAAGAATAATGTCATCTTGAATGCTATTTGGAATTAGTTACGGCTCAGTCGCTCCCTGGCCTTGGCGGCAGCCGGACTCCTGGGATATTTCTCGATCAGCGACTGCAGTTCCGTCTTGGCCTTGGACATCTCGTTCATGCTTATATAGGAGAAACCTATCTTCAGCATGGCATCGGACACCTTGTTCCCGTTCGGATAGTTCTTGACCACCCGATTAAAGGCTTCTATCGCCTTAACATAGTTGTGTTGGGTATAGTGGCACTCGCCGATCCAGTACTGGGCGTTCCCTGCGAACTCGCTGCCAGGATAGGACTTTATGAATGACTCGAAAGCATCAACAGCAAGGGGATAATTATTGCTGCTGAACAGCCCGAACGCCTTCATGTAGGCATCCTGATGGCCAGCATCCTTGCCGTCAGGAACAGCATCCTTGTTGACCAGTTCAATCCTTGGCGCCGGGGGCGCGGGGGCCGTTTCAACGGGCGCCTTCTGGGCCAGCAACTCAACGGATGTCTTCAACTCCTGGTATGCGGGTTTCATCTGCTCCACGTCGGTTGTCGTGGCTTTGGTCTGGGCCTGCAATGCCTTCAACTCGTTGTCAATTTCAGTCAGCCGCGCATTGGAGGATACATTGCCCTGCACCAGTTGCTCGAACCTGGCCTCCAACTCCATCTGTTTTTTCATAATCACGTCGTTGTTGCTGCAGCCGGAGGCCGCAAAGCTGACAAAGCATAACCCAAGCCAAACGTGCAGACGCATGATCCCTCCTAGTCCCCTGTCGGGGTTGAAATTAATCATAAATAAAGCCATTCCCCCGTTTTTGTCAAGGATAAAGCATCCTTTGGGGTGTCCTTTGGGGTTTCCCCTGCCTAAGAAATGTGATACCATCCTGCCCGAATCTATCCAAATCACAGGCCACCTCCCAGATGAATAAACCAGAACTCCTCGCTCCTGCCGGCAACATGGAAAAACTCCGGATCGCCATCCACTATGGCGCAGATGCCGTATACTTGGGGGGCAATGCCTTCGGCCTGCGCAACCTGGCGGACAACTTCACCCTGTCAGAGTTGGCGGAGGCTGTAAGCTACGCCCATGACCATGGAGTAAAGGTCTATCTTGCACTTAACGCCTATCTTGAAAACCGCGACCTGCCGGATCTGAGGCGCTATCTGGAAGATATCGCCCACCTCCCTCTCGACGCCTATATCGCCGCCGACCCCGGTGTAATCGCCTGCATCCGGGAGGTCTCGCCCGGTAAGGCCATCCACCTCTCCACCCAGGCCAACAGCACCAACTGGCAAAGCGTCCGGTTCTGGCAAGAACAGGGGATCAGCCGGGTCAATCTGGCCAGGGAGATGTCGCTCAATGACATACGCGAGGTGCGGCAACGGGTCGCCTGCGAGTTGGAAGTTTTCGTCCACGGCGCCATGTGTATCTCATATTCGGGACGCTGCCTCCTCTCCAGCATAATGGCCGGTCGGAGCGCCAACAAGGGAGAATGCGCCCACCCCTGCCGCTGGAACTACGCGCTAGTGGAGGAGACCCGCCCCGGCGAATACTTCCCAGTGCTGGAGGACGAAAAAGGCACTTTCATTTTCAATTCCAAGGACCTCTGCCTCCTACAGCACCTGCCGGAACTCGTCGGGAGCGGCGTTGACTCCCTGAAGATAGAGGGCCGGATGAAGGGTATCCACTACGTTGCGACGGTTGTGCGGGTCTACCGGGAGGCGCTCGACCGCCTATATGACGACCCCGAGGGCTACATCTGCCGGACGGAATGGTTGGAAGAGCTTTGCAGGATCAGTCACCGTGGCTACACCACAGGCTTTTTTCTCGGCCCGCCCAAAAACTTTGACCGTGAATTCCATTCCCGTTATATAAGAAGCCACGATTTTGTGGGGATAGTGGAAGATGCCGACCCCGCCGCCGTCCTTGTCGGGGTCAGGAACCGCCTGGAACTGGGGGACACCCTGGAGTTCATAGGTCACGGCATGACATCCGTCAGCCACACGCTGCTGGAAATGACGAACGAGACCGGTGAACCGTTGCAAGTGGCCCATCCGAACCAGCGTATCCTGCTTCGACTTCCTTTTCCGGTGGAACGATATGACCTCATCAGGCGGGAAAAATGCGAATAATATCGAAGTTTATCAACGACGAATGCGGCTCGGCCCGGCGCGATATCGCCTCACTTCTACTTTTCTTCGGCATCGCCTTCTTCCAATTCCTGGGCCGGATACCGCTCATAGACCCCGACGAGGGGCGTTACGCAGAGATTCCGAGGGAGATGCTGGAGCGGGGGGACTTCATTACCCCGTTTTTTAACTACGTCCATTACTTTGAGAAACCCCCCCTCCATTACTGGCTGAACGCCATCTCCATGTCACTCTTCGGTCAGAACGAGTTCGCCGCCCGCTTCCCTGGAGCGCTCATGGGGCTCCTTACTGTGCTTCTCACTTACCACGTCGGACGTACGCTGTTCGACCGCCGCGCCGGACTGCTTGCCGCGCTGATCCTCGGCACATCCACCGGCTTCCTTGTCCAGTCCCGGCTTGACATCACCGACATAACCCTCACCTGCACACTGTCGGCCTCCCTTGCCTTCTTCATTATGGCGGTTCAGGAAGCTGAGCGGCGCAAAAGGCTTTACTACTATCTGTTTCACGTCTGCGCGGCGCTTGCAGTGTTGGCCAAGGGGCTGATCGGCATGGTCTTCCCCATCGTAATCATATTCTCTTATCTCCTTATAACCAGACGTTGGGGACTCCTCAAGGAGATGCGCCTGGCTACCGGCATTCCGCTTTTCCTCCTGGTCGCTGCCCCCTGGTTCATCGCGGTCTCCCTGCGAAACCCCGAATTCGCCCGATTCTTCTTCATTCACGAGCATTTCGAGCGCTTCACCACAAAGGTGCATGGCCGATACGAGCCCCCCTGGTTCTTTATCCCCGTGCTTGTCGGCACCATGTTTCCCTGGTCGTTCTTTATCCCCACCTCAGTGCGGAGGGTATGGCAGGAGCGGCAGTCGGCAGATGGCGGCGTCCGCCTCTACCTGCTGATCTGGGCGCTGTTCATATTCCTGTTCTTCTCCATATCCGACTCCAAACTTATCCCCTACATCCTCCCCGTCTTCCCGCCGCTGGCGCTCCTCATGGGACGCACCTTCGCCAAGGCCTTCAGTGGTGATTTCAGACCACTGAAGGTCACTGGGCGCCTCCTCGGATGGGGACTGGTCATTGTCGGCGTCGGCATATCTCTCTACCCCCACCTCGCTCACCAGCCGGAGATAGGCGCAATCGCAGGATTATCAATAGGGCTTCTGCTGCTGGGAGAAGGCATAGCCGGGCTGGTAAACAGCCATCGGCAAGATGCGCTGGCCTTGTTTACAGGGTTCTGTATATTCTCGTACATCATCGGCGTCGTCGGCCCCCCATTCATCCTGACGGAAATCGCGGAAAAGAAATCACTCAAGCAATTAGGACTGATTGTCCGTGAACAGGCGCGCCCCGACGACATGGTTGCAAGTTTCGGCCTTCAGCAGGGGCTTTCCTTTTATGCAAAGCGGAGGGTGGTTGTGGTGGGAGACCGCAATGAGCTGGATTTCGGGAGCCGTCAGGGAGACCAGTCAGCCTGGTTTATTGATAGCAACGGGTTCGTCTCACTCTGGAACTCGCAGGTCACGGTATTTGCGAGTCTCCGTGAAACGGAACTCACACCCCTTGCGGGGATGCTACGGGCACCGGTCAGAACGGTAGGCAGGCAGGGAAAGAGAATCCTCATCACCAACCGCTGACACACGGATTTTTTACGTAAATTTATTTGCAGCCACACCGGTTTTGTGCGATAAATAGCCGTTTCAACCGTCGGAGGCTATTTTGCGCAGCCAGTTTCTTCCATTTTCCATTCCCACCATCGAAGATGACGAGATCAACGAGGTAGTTGACTCCCTGAAGTCCGGGTGGATCACCACCGGCCCAAAGGTGAAGCGCTTCGAGGAGGCGTTCAAGGCCTACACAGGCGCTCCATACGCCGTCCCTCTGAGCTCGGCCACCGCCGGCCTGCACCTCTCCATGCTGGCCATGGGACTCAAGGAGGGAGACGAGGTCATCACAACACCCATGACCTTCGCCGCCACCGTCAGCATGATCGTCCAGGCCGGGGCCACGCCGGTATTGGCTGATATCGATCCCGAAACCCTCAATATCGACCCCACAAGGGTCCGCGAAAATATCACCTCACGCACCCGTGCCATCATACCGGTCCACTTTGCCGGACAGCCTTGCGACATGGATGTCATCTTTGCCCTTGCGCGGGAATTCAACCTCAAGATCGTAGAGGATGCGGCCCATGCAATCGGCACTGAATACAAGGGAGCGCGGATAGGCTCTCTCGATACCGTATCGGTTTTCTCCTTCCACCCCATCAAGAACATCACCACCGGCGAAGGAGGCATGGTCTGCACCCGCGACGAAGCGCTGGCCGAGGAGATTTCCCTGATGAAGTTCCACGGCATGAACCGCGAGGCGTGGAAGCGCTACGACGCTAAGGGAAGCCCCAACTACGACATCATGCTCCCCGGCTTCAAATATAATATGATGGATATCCAGGCGGCCCTCGGCATACACCAGTTGAAGAAACTCGACTCCTTCATCGCCAGACGGACCGAACTGGCAAACTTCTACCAGAGCGCTTTTGCGGACGTAGCTGAGATAAAGAGACCCGGCCCGGCCAGGTATCCGCATCGTCACGCATGGCACCTATATACGCCGTTGATAAGGATCGAGCGGCTTAACATAGACCGGGACCGCTTCATGGAGGAGTTGAAGGGAATTAACATCGGCACCGGCCTGCACTTCAAGGCGGTCCACCATCACCCCTACTACCGCAATTTGCTCAATATCCCGGCAGGCGCGCTCCCAAACGCCGATTACGCCTCTGACCGGATACTGTCGCTGCCGCTTTTTCCGCGTATGACCCTGGAAGACGCGCATGACGTGGTTGAAGGTGTGAAGAACGTGATTGCGAATAACAGGAAATAATGCCATGCCAGACAAACCGTACCTATCCGTAGTCATACCGGTATATAACGAGAAATCGAACATCCGCCCCTTGTTCGAGCGGCTTTACCCTGTCATGCAGGGTATGGGACAGCCGTTTGAAATTATATTCACCGATGACGGCAGCCGCGACCGCTCCCTGGAGATTCTTAAAACGCTTTCCATCGCGCACAAAGAGGTGCGTGTAGTGGAGTTCAACGGCAATTTCGGCCAGCACATGGCAATACTTGCCGCTTTCGAGATCAGCCGTGGTGAGATCGTAATTACGCTGGACGCCGACTTGCAGAACCCGCCGGAGGAGATACCCAAGCTTGTAGCCGAAATAGAAAAGGGGCACGACGTGGTCGGTTCGGTCCGCCAGCAACGACATGACACCCTGTTCCGGCGGACCGCATCGAAGATCATCAACATTACAGTTAACAAGATGACCGGCATGCATATGAGCGACTACGGCTGCATGCTCCGGGCATACAGCCGCGAGGTGATCGATAATATCAATCGCTGCCGGGAGACCACCACCTTCATCCCCGCCCTGGCGCAGAACTTCGCTTCGACCTTCTCAGAGGTGCCTGTGGCCCATGCAGAGAGGGCTGAAGGGGATAGCAAGTACTCGCTCTACAAGCTGGTCCGGCTCAACTTCGACCTGATGACCGGCTTTTCCGTGGTGCCGCTGCAACTATTCGCACTGCTCGGCGTCCTCACCTCTCTCTTTGCCGTCGCCTTCGCCATCTTCCTCCTGGTTCGTCGCTTCATCGTCGGTTCCGAGGTTGAAGGGGTCTTCACCCTGTTCGCCATCCTCTTCTTTTTCGTTGGCATAACCATCTTCGGGATCGGCATCGTTGGCGAATATGTCGGCAGAATCTACCAGGAGGTGCGGCGGCGGCCACGGTATGTGGTCAGAAAGGTGCATGGACAGACAGATGAGCGATAAAATCGTCGTCTGCGCTTATCACAATGTCGGCTACCGCTGCCTGGAAGAGCTCCTCAACCAGGGGGCCGAGGTGTCGCTTGTCTTCACCCATGAAGATTCGCCAACAGAGCAGATATGGTTCAAGTCGGTGCTGGAGTTGGCGGAACGGCACGGTATCCCCTGCATAACCGCCGACATCAACGAACCGGCCAATACAGCCCGCGTAAGGGATATCGCGCCGGCCTTCCTCCTCTCATTCTACTACCGGAACATGATCGGGAAGGGGTTGCTCGACATCCCCACCCGTGGCGCCCTGAACCTCCACGGCTCTCTTCTCCCCAGATACCGCGGACGGGTTCCGGTCAACTGGGTGGTGATCAACGGAGAGACGGAGACCGGCGCAACGCTCCACTACATGGTGGAGAAGCCCGATGCCGGCGACATCGTGGACCGGGAAAAAGTGGATATCCTCTTCACCGACACAGCCTTTGATGTATTCAACAAGGTTACAGAGGCAGCGGTGAAGGTCATCGCCCGCGCCTGGCCGCTGCTCCTTGCAGGGAGCGCGTCCCGCATTCCGATGAACCTCTCGTCAGGGAGCTACTTTGGCGGGAGAAAGCCGGGCAACGGTCTGATTGACTGGACCATGTCGGCAGTGCGGATATACAATCTCATCCGTGGCGTCACCCACCCCTACCCCGGCGCCTTCACATATCTTGCAGGAAAAAAGGTCGTCATCTGGTCCGCCTGGCCGGTAGAGGGAAGCGGCGCGCCGGGCGAAGTGGTCTCCTCAGAGCCGCTCCGCGTCGGAACCGGCGAAGGAGTGCTGGAGATCAGGTCGCTACAGGTGGAAGGGGAAGAAGAGGTTTCGACAACAACTTTTGCCGCCAGCAACAGTCCTGACGCCGCCAGGTTCAGCAATTCCTGAAAGATCCAAACGGCTTTGATAAAAGCCCCTACCAAGGAGAACGATTCAATGAAAGTATTAATCCTCGGCGTAAACGGTTTCATAGGCAACGCCTTGACCCACAACATCCTCACCACTACCGATTGGGAGGTCTACGGCCTCGACATGGCCTGTGACAAGCTGGAGCGTTCCCTGGGCGATCCCCGTTTCCACTTCCTGGAGGGGGACATCTCCATAAACAAGGAGTGGATCGAGTACCACATCAAGAAGTGCGACGTGGTTCTGCCGCTGGTGGCCATAGCCACTCCGGTCACCTACGTCAAGGACCCCTTGCGCGTCTTCGAACTCGACTTCGAGGAGAACCTGAAGATAATCCGCCAGTGCGTCAAGCACAAGAAGCGAGTGGTCTTCCCCTCCACCTCCGAGGTCTACGGGATGAGCCCGGACCGGGAGTTCGACGAGGAAAGCTCCCCGCTTATGCTGGGACCGATCAACAAGGAACGCTGGATTTACTCCTGCGCAAAGCAGATGCTTGACCGGGTCATCTACGCATATGGCAACCATGAAGGGCTACGGTACACCCTGTTTCGTCCCTTCAACTGGATCGGCCCCAAGCTCGACAGCATCCATACCGCCAAGGAAGGGAGTTCACGGGTTCTCACACAATTCCTCTACAACATCCTGGCCGACGAACCGATCCAGCTTGTAGACGGCGGAAATCAGCGCCGCTCCTTCACCTTCATCGAAGACGGCATCGACTGCCTAATGCGGATAATCGAGAACAAAGACGGCTGCGCGGACGGCGGCATCTTCAACATAGGCAACCCGGCCAATGACCTGTCGGTGAGAGAACTTGCCGAAAAGCTCATTCTACTCGTCAAGGAATACCCGGCCTACCGTGACAAGGCCGAGTCATGCAGGATGATAGAGGTCACTTCCGATGCCTACTATGGCAAGGGATATCAAGACATGCTGATCCGCGTCCCCTCAGTGAAAAATGCCGCAAAGCGCCTCGGTTGGAAGCCGATGACCGGCATTGACGATGCGCTCCGCAAGACCCTGGATTTTTATCTGGTTGAAGATAGGGATAAGATCAAGCATCTGCTGTAATACCAATTCCAAATCAAGGCGCTATCTTCGTTGGCTCGTCTTCGGCTCCTCAACGTACGAGCTTGTACGCCTTCGTCGCCTCAATCCTCGCCGCCTTGATTTCATCCTCGATTTGAAATTGGTATAGGACTGTCCGCAGTGTCACTCCTGAATTATCTCATGCAGTTTATCATCGACGTTGTCGGGGGTAATTCCCAACTGTCGGCAGATCTCTTCAACCTGCGCCAGCCTGCCGGGAATATCCATATCGCTCAACCGCAAGAAATGTCCGAATCTTTTGCCTACCTGGAAGAGTGACCGATGTTCTGGCGGCATGCCGATAAAGGTTCGAAGTACCCCCATCAAGCGTTCCTTGTCGCGCGGCAGGACGCCGTCTATTTCCTGGAGCAGGTTGAGCATATGGTCGCTTTTGATTCGGCTCGTTACCTCTCCGAGATGTTCGATAAATAAAAGCATCTCTTTTACCAGAAAGATATCCGGCGACCATTCGTACCTCGCTTCCGGCTCTTCAAAGAGTTTGACGGTGTCTGGAATGTGCAGTGTCCTGAACCGTATAAAATCCGGATTGATGCGGTTCAAGGCATCCGCAGTCTCTATGGCGTGTTCTTGTGAGAATTCACGTCCGCCTATCCCCGTCAATACGTATTCCGAAAGTTCAATCCCCGCACCCTTTGTTTTAAGCCCGGCGATAATATGGGTCTCTTTGGTCATTCCCTTGCGTATCATGCCCAGAATTTTGTCGGAGGCGGTTTCGAGGCCTATATGGATGCGGTTCAGACCGGCGACGGCGATTTTCTTGAGATTCTCATCCGTTATACGAGCAACAGTGTCAGAGCGGGCATACGAGGTAATCCTCTTCACCAGGGGAAAGCGCGTTTTTATATGCTCAAGTATTTTTACGAGGTTTTCCGGCCTCATAACCAGGCTGTCGGCATCCTGAAGAAATATTGATTTCATTCCTCCCGCAAGCCAGCTTCTCGCCGCAAAGAAAGCCTGCTCACAGCCAGGTGACGGATTGATTGGCCCGAAGCCCTGGACATTCCGGGTTTCCTGTGATTCGTTAACGAAACGGTAAATGGTGTCTATATCCCTGATGATATCCGCAACAGGCCGAAGTGAAAATTTCTCCCCTTTATAAACCGAACAAAAGGTGCAACGGTTCCAGGGGCAATTACGGGTCAGACGAAGAAGCAGGCTGGAAGCCTCACTGGGAGGTCTGATCGGTCCTTGCTCGAATCCTATGTATGATTCCATTGCCTTTACTCCTTAGATCGTATTCAATAAATCAGAAAAGCTTGACGAGATGTTTCCGTAAACCGATACCGGCAATTTACCCTTTACTGATGGAGTTTTCAAGCTCCTGATTGTGAGTGGAGGCTCCAGTTACGGCTACATGGTCGCAGCGTCCCTTTACATCTTGCCTGATACATGATATTTACGGACAAGCTCCTAGTTGGAGAGAAGGTGGGAACTACAGCAATCCAGGTTTGAAGGAGCAGAGCATGATAAAGAAACTCTTTATTCCGGGTCCGGTCGAGGTAGCGCCGGAGATACTCCAGGCTATGGCTACTCCCATGATCGGCCATCGCATGCCGGAGTATGCGGCGCTTCACCGGAATGTGAAGGAGAAATTGAAACTGCTGCTCTTCACTGAGACCCGCGTATTCCTTTCCACCTCAAGCGCCTTCGGGGTTATGGAAGGGGCTGTCAGGAACCTTGTGGGGAAACGCTGCGCCAATTTCTGCAACGGCGCTTTTTCGGACAAATGGCATGATGTGACCAGACGTTGCGGCAAGGACGCCGATCCGATAAAGGTTGCGTGGGGTGAGCCGATCACCCCCGAACTGGTGGAGCGGACCCTGGCAACCGGCAAATACGATGCGTTCACCTTAATCCATAATGAAACATCCACCGGTGTGATGTCTCCGCTGCCGGAGATCGCGCAAGTCATGCGCAAATACCCGGAGGTGGTTTCCATCGTGGATACGGTATCCTCGATGAGTGCGCTCAAGCTTCCAGTTGATGAACTTGCCATAGACTGCTGCATATTCGGGGTGCAGAAGGCCTTTGCTCTTCCGCCGGGTCTGGCGGTTTTTACCGCAAGCGCCAAGGCGCTGGAGCGCTGCAAGGGGATCGAGGGGCGGGGCTACTATTTCGACTTCCTTGAATTCGCCGCAAATGACGACAAGGACAACACCCCTTCCACCCCCTGTATTTCCCTGATCTACGCACTGGACAGGCAGTTGGACAGGATATTCGCCGAGGGGCTGGAAAAACGCTGGCAGCGGCATCGGGATATGGCGGCACATGTCCGGCAGTGGGTTGCGGAAAGGGGGTACGGTTTTATTACCGCCGAGCCGTATCGCTCTGTAACGCTCACCTGCGCGCTTAACTCCCGCAACACCGATCTGGCGGCCCTGAAAAAACGTCTTGCAGAGCGAGGCTTTGCCTTTGATGACGGATATGGCAAAATCAAGGGACAGACCTTCCGGATTCCGCATATGGGAGACATGCAACTGGCGGACATCGAGGAGTTCCTGAAAACAGTGGATGAAGTCCTGGATATCGTATAGTCGGAGATTGTCGGCAGCCTTGCAACCCGACCTTCTCATCAATCTTGGCAAAAGCCTCGGTTTATTTCTGTTTTACATTACTGCATGATATTTGATAAAGTGTCGAGATGATATCTAGTTTAATAAGGAAGGAATGCCCATGAAACTAAATGACATTACCCGTGGAGCAGGTCTTGAGGAACACGGCATCACCAATGCAAATATTATCTACTGGACACCTCCAACACCCGTGCTCTACGAGCAGATTGTCAAGCTTGGCGAAGGGCTGGTGACGCATATGGGGGCAGTGGCGGTGAAAACCGGCCACTACACCGGTCGTGCGGCCAATGAAAAATTCATTGTCGATGAGCCTTCCTGCCATGACCATATCAACTGGGGAAAGGTCAACCGTCCCTTTGACCCTGTCAGATTCGACGGACTATACAAGCGGATGCTTGCCTATCTGCAAGGCAAGGACCTGTTTGTACAGGATTGCTTCGCCGGCGCCAGCCCCGATCACCGCCTGCCGGTGCGGGTCATTACCGAAAAGGCCTGGCATTCCCTGTTCGCCCGCAATATGTTCGTCCGGGCTACCCCCGGGGATCTAGTCGATCACAAACCGGCCTTCACCGTCATCGACATGCCCGGTTTCCATGCGGTCCCCTCTGTTGACGGGACCAACACGGAGACCTTCATTATCGTCAATTTCGCCAAGAGGCTCATCATAATAGGCGGCACCAGCTATGCTGGCGAGATAAAGAAGTCGATCTTCACCATACTTAATTATCTTCTCCCCCACGAAAAAAAGGTCCTCTCCATGCACTGCTCCGCCAATGTCGGCGAGAAGGGAGACGTGGCCATATTTTTCGGCCTCTCCGGCACCGGCAAGACCACTCTTTCAGCCGACCCCAAGCGCTCACTAATAGGCGACGATGAACATGGTTGGGACGACAACGGTGTCTTCAACTTCGAGGGGGGATGTTACGCCAAGATCATCAAGCTCTCCAGGGAGTCAGAACCCGAGATATATGAGACCACCCGGCGTTTCGGCACCATACTGGAGAACGTCGCCATCAATACAATCAGTCGCAGGATTGACCTGAATGACGATTCATTTACCGAAAACACACGCGCATCATACCCTATTACCCATATCCCGAACATTGTCGCCTCCTCTACCGGCGGTCACCCGAACAATATCATCATGCTGACTTGCGACGCTTTCGGCGTGCTGCCGCCTATTGCCAGACTCTCTCCGGAACAGGCCATGTATCATTTCCTCTCAGGGTACACCGCCAAGGTGGCCGGCACTGAGGCCGGCGTAACCGAGCCCCAGGCCGCTTTTTCCACATGCTTCGGGGCGCCGTTCATGGCGCTGCACCCATCTGTCTACGCCGAGCTCTTGAAGGAAAAAATCGCAAGGCATAATGTCCGCTGCTGGCTGGTGAATACTGGATGGAGCGGCGGCGGCTACGGCGTGGGGAGCAGGATGAAGATTGACTATTCGCGGGCGCTGGTGCATGCGGCGATTGACGGCGGCCTAGCAGGGGTACAGTTTGAAAAGGAGGCGTTTTTTGGACTGGAAATTCCAAAGACATGCCCCGGCGTACCCGCAGAGGTGCTCAATCCGCGCAATGTCTGGAAGGACAAGACGGCTTACGACGCCACTGCCAGTGACCTTCTGGAACGGTTCCGCAAGAATTTCGAGCAGTATCGGGGCTATGTCTCGGATGATGTGGCCGGTGTACTTTAACCCCTGACGGGGGCGATGAAGAGAATGACTATGGTAAGAAAAATACTCACTTATCCCGACCCGGAATTGAAGAAGAAGTCCCAGTCCGTGGCGGTTATCAGTGATAAAACCCGTGAGATCGTCCGCGACATGACGGAGACCATGTACAATGCACCCGGCGTGGGCCTTGCTGCGCCGCAGATAGGCATCCACCAGCGGATCATCGTAATCGACGTTTCCGGCAAGGACGAGCCGCCGCATCCGACCGTAGCCATAAACCCCGTCATCATCCATGCCGAAGGGGAGTCGTATGAGGAAGAGGGGTGCTTGTCGGTGCCGACGTACGCCGCCAACGTACGCCGCCACCTCCGGGTAGTTGTGAGGGCGCTCAACCTGGATGGAGAGGAATTCACCTGCAAGGCGGACAATCTGCTGGCCATTGCTTTCCAGCACGAGATCGATCACCTGGACGGCATACTGTTCGTTGATCACCTGTCGCCACTCAAGCGGGGGATATTCAGGAAACGCTACCTCCGATCCCTTGAAGAGTTGCGGGAGCGGGCTTAATGGCCGGCCTGCGCATCATTTTCATGGGAACGCCGGAGTTCGCCTGCCCCACACTCGGGAGACTGATCGAGCGGGGAGAAGAGATTGTCGCGGTGGTTACGCAGCCTGACCGGCCAAAGGGACGTGGCAGGCAGGTATTGCCACCGGCGGTGAAGCTTTTGGCAATGCGGCATGGAATCCCTGTCTTCCAGCCGCTTAAGGTGCGTGATCCCGCGTTCATCGATGTCGTGCGAGAGTTGGCCCCTGACCTGATCGTGGTTGTGGCGTTCGGCCAGATACTCCCCCAATCACTTTTAGACATTCCCCGCCACGGATGCATCAACGTCCATGCCTCACTTCTCCCTGCCTACCGAGGGGCCGCGCCGCTCAACTGGTGCATTATCAACGGCGAGACCGAGACCGGCGTCACCACAATGCTCATGGATGCGGGGCTCGATACCGGCGACATGCTGCTGAGAAAGCGCACTGACATTGAACCGGATGAGGACAGCCTGTCACTTCACGACCGGCTGTCGGCGCTCGGCGCCGAGGCCCTGGTCGAAACTCTTGATCTGCTTGGCGCTGGAAGGCTCGTTCCTGAAAAGCAGATCGACTCCCTCACCTCATATGCCCCTATGCTGAAAAAGGAAGACGGCCTCATCGACTGGAACCGACCGGCCCTTGCGATCAAGAACCTGGTCCGGGGGATGACCCCCTGGCCTGGGGCCTTTTCCTGGCTGGATGGTAGGACGCTCAAGATTTGCCGGGTAGAGGCGGCCACCGGCAGCGGCGCGCCGGGAAGCGTGCTAAGGG
>JBAQKZ010000007.1:0-5119 GCA_049301475.1 Geobacteraceae bacterium
CCATCCGCCGGAACTGGCCGAAGCGCTGGCCCGGCTCGCCTCTACAGCCCTCATCGAGAAGAAAAGGGAGGAATTTTTCTCCGCCACCGGGCGCAGCCGCCGCGCCCAACTCTCAATCCCTTACACCGGCAGCATTTGCAGACCCGACCTGATGAGGGAACTGAAGGCTTTTTACGAGACGCCGGAAGGGAACCGCTTCGCCCCAACCACCCTGGAGGAATACGGGTGCTGCCCGTTCCGTTACTTCCTCCGACGCCTACTCAAACTGACGCCGGTGGAGAAACCAACCCTGGAGCTTGAGGCCAGGGAGGAGGGAAGCCTGCTCCACGAGGCGCTACAGGCCGTTTTCCTCCGCCTTCAGCGGGAAGGGGAGCTCCCCATAAGCGATTTGGCCCTGGCCAGGGCCATGATGCACGACGAGGCAGCGCGGATATTCGCCCGCTTCGAGGCAAAGCAGTTCACCGGTGCGCCGCTATTGTGGGAAACCGGCAAGGAACAGCTTATCTGTCTCCTGGAGCAGCTCCTGGAGCGTGAAGCGGCCGACTGTTCCGGGCTTATACCCAGGCAGTTCGAATTCCATATCCCGGAACTAAAGGTGGAGGACGCGGACGGCGGCGCGTTTTTCCTGACAGGCAAGATTGACCGGATCGATACCGCGCCGGAAGCAGGAGCGCTTCGGGTGGTGGACTACAAGCTTGCGGGTAACACACAGAAGTACAGGAACCTGTTAAAGCCGGAAAACATGGGAGAGATTTCCTTCCAGATGCCTGTCTACCTGCTGGCTGCGACGCAGATCCTGACAGGAGAGGGTGGGGCGGCATTTAGCCGTTTCACGGCTCACTACTGGCTTCTCCGTAAACTCGAACCGCTGGCCCGTGAGTTCGATATCAATGGGACGGGTGAGTTTGACGGGTTGTTTGAGACCGACCCGGAAAAACGCAAGACAATAGGCGACGCGAACTTCTACAACCGTCTCTGCGCCAAGGTCCGGGCCATGAAAGAGGGTGACTTCCAGATCACCCCCAGGGAATGCGAGTTCTGCGATTTTCCCAGTGTCTGCCGATTTGTTCCGGTCACCTTGCAGGAGGAGCCGTCGTAGAGTGTCCGGCGTGCGCTTGGGGGGCATACGCTTGCGCCGGGCGGCCCCCTGTGGTATACACGACTACTGATTGTCGCAAATCCAGATATTGTGATTATGTGCAAAAATCCGGAATCATCAATTCGTGAGGGGGCTTAAGCGATGGACGAAGAAGCAGGGGTCTGTTACACATTTGAGGCCGCCGTGGAGCTGGCGGTCAAGATGGAGGGGGACGGTTTCAGGAATTACCTTGCCGCTATCCGCAAGGTGCAGAACAAGGGGGCCAGGGAAATCCTCAAGGATGTGGCCTTGGATGAACTGGAGCACAAGCATCAACTGGAAAAGGCGCTGGTGGAGGGGTTCATGGATAATTCCGCCGAAATGTCCAGACCGGTGCCAACCATGAACCTGGATTATGTGCTGGTCAAAAAAGAGCTTGCTCAGGATTCAGACGCGCGGGAGGCGCTTGCCTACGCCATACGTCTTGAAAAAGGGGCCATAGACTTCTATCAGCGGATGGCGAAGGGATGCGCCGGAGCGCCTATGGCTGCGCTGTTTGCACGGCTTTTGGCCGACGAATCGCGCCATCTCCAGTCTCTTGAAGACCTGTACGAGGAGCATTTTCTGACAGAAAACTGATACTGCTCAGAGAAAACCAGGAGCGGCAAAAGGGGAAGCGGCATGAGCCGACTCCCCTTTTTTTTGTGCCAGTTGCTCCCCCCGCATCAATCCTTGAGTTGGAAGGCCACCTTGATCAACACCTGGTATTCGGAGACGGTCCCGTCATCCCCTACATGCCCCCGTATGTCCTTGACCTCGAACCAGGAAAGGTTATCCAAAGTTTTATGGGCCTTCTCCACCGCCGCATTAATGGCGGCCTCAATACCGTTTTTGGAGACGCCGATAACTTCCACCTTCTTGTAAATCCTGTCCGCACCGTACATGCTTCCCTCCTTCGTTTCATATTTTGTAGATATATTGTAGCAGCCTCGCAGCACAAATCAAGGCTTCACATAGCTGGAGTATAATGTTATTTTTCAAGGGCGGCGGCAATTTAAGTGAATAACGGGGAAAGCATGGAAACAAGCAATCTGCAACCCTTGTCCAATGGAAGAAAGCTATGATCCTTCAGTCCAGATTGGGAATAGAGCAGTCCGGCATGCGCCTTGATGACGGCTTACAGTCGCTTTTCCCGGAGCTTTCCAAAGGGCGGATACGTAAAATAATAGAGTGGGGGGGATGCAGTGTCGGCCAAGCCATGGTGAGGGTCGCTTCCCGGACCGTCAGGGAGGGGGAGGAGGTTTCCCTTGGGATAATGGAACCGGAGCGCTATCTGGATTTCCGCCTCGCCCCTGCCGACATCCTGTACGAAGACGCCGACTACGTGGCTGTCAACAAAGGTGCCGGGATCAACAGCCAACGCACCCCATACCAGCTCAAAGGGACCCTTGAGCATGCCGTCTCCTTTTATTTCCGCGAACAGGGAAACCGCGAACCGGTTCGCGTCGTCCATCGGCTGGATCGTGGTACATCGGGAGTGATGATTTTCCCGAAAACAAAACGCGCCGCCACCCACATTTCCTACCTCTTCAAGGAGGGAAAGGTGGAGAAGCTCTATTGGGCAATCGCCGGGGATAGGCCTGACGTGGATGAGTGGACCCTGGACGCGCCGATCATTAAGCTCAACAAGTTCCGCTATGGTGTCGCGCTCCCCGGAAAGCCCGCGAAGACCCTGTTCCGGGTTCTTGTCCAGGGAGAAAGCGCCGTTCTTGTCGAGGCCCGGCCCCAAACCGGCCGCACCCACCAGATCAGGGTACACCTCGCGCACTGCAAAATGCCCATTATAGGCGATGCAGCCTACGGCGGCCTTGCCGCGCAGCGGATGATGCTGCATAGCCACGCCATATCCTTCAAAGCCGAGGGGGGCCGGTTGATTCAGGCAGTGGCGCCGGTGGACAAGGCATTCGCCGAAATCTGCAATAGTTATGGAATTGCGTTGCCCCTGAATCCGTGACGCTTTCATGTAGCAAAAATACCCATATTCCCACAGGCTCCCATGCGTTGGTCTCAAGTTAAACAAGAACTATTTCGCTTCGAAAGCAACATCGTGGTCTCGGCCGGCGCCGGTTCGGGGAAGACCGCTGCGCTGGTGGAGCTATACCTCCGCCTGCTGGACGGAAAAACCGCACTGGAGCGCCCCCTGGCGACGGAAGAGATCGTCGCCATCACCTTCACCGACAAGGCTGCGGTGGAGATGAAGGAACGGGTCAGGCGGGAGATAAGAAAGCGGCTTGCTTCCGGTGACGGGAAAATTGGCTGGGAAGGAAAGCTTCACTCCCTCTCCTTCGCCCCTATTGCCACCTTTCACTCCTTCTGCGCCAGGCTTCTGCGGGAAAACCCGGTAGAGGCCGGCATAGATCCCGCCTTCAACCTGCTGGACGAAATGACAGCCAGCGCGGAGATGGAGGGAAGCCTCGATGAACTGCTGGAAGCCGAACTGAAAACCCGCTCACCGGCGCTCCGTCTCCTCCTTGGCCGTTTCCCGTTCTCGGGCATGGGTCGCGGCAAAGGGGTGCGTGAGCACCTCCGTGACCTTTACCACCGCCAGACGTTGGGCGGTCGGGGGTATGCGGATATGGCAACCATGAACAATGACTGGGCGGTGGAAGCCGGTCGCCGCTTCGCCGTCGGCGTTACCGCGTTGCCCGGCCTGGTGGCTGAGGTGGAGCGGACTCTGGCAGGGAAACCCCTCATATTTCATGAGGCGCTGAAGCGTCTGCCAATGCTGTATAGGAGAGGAATGCCGGGTCTCGACAATGCCGCGACCCCGGAATTTCTGAGAGACCTACAGGTGTGCATCAGCGGCAACTGGGGAAAGGAAAAGCCGCTCAGGGACCAACTCACGGCATGCCTGGAAGAGTTGCAGATGGCCTGCTGTCAGAGTCTGAGCAGGCCGCTGGTGGAGACCTTGCTGCATCTGACGGAGCGCCTCGCCGACACCTATCGGCAACGCAAGGAACGGCGCGGGGCGCTTGACTTTGAAGCCCTCCAGGTAAAGGCCCGCGACCTACTTGCCAACAACGTCCGGGTGCGTGAAGAGTGCCGCCAGCGATTCGCAGTGGTAATGGTGGATGAGTTTCAGGATACCAACCCGTTACAGAAGGAACTGGTCTCCCTCCTTTGCGGCCCGAACCAGCGCCTCTTCATTGTCGGAGACCCTAAGCAATCCATATACCGGTTTCGCGGCGCCGATGTCACGGTGTTTGCAAAGGCCCGGGCCGAGGCCGCCGCCACAGGTGGGAAGACCCTCTATTTCCAGGAATCGTTCCGCTCACGCGAAGGAATCATTGCCTTTGTCAACAGCCTGTTCAGCCAGGTGATGCGGGAAGAGGAAGAAGACGGCCTGGGGTACGGCCCTGACGACCATCTGGAGCCGGAGCGAAGAGACTGGGACGGAGCCCCCTGCGTTGAGCTAATGACCATCCCGGCGGAAAACGGCGCAGGCGGGCAACGGGAGCTTGAAGCGGCTGCCGTGGCGGCAAGGATACGACGTCTGGTGGATGGCGCCGAAGGTGTTGAAATTTACGACCGTTCATCCACAAATACAGGGAGCCATGCACTCGAAACCGCTTTCACCAAGCGAAAGCCCCGGTTCGGTGATATCGCAATCCTGTTTCGCCGCTTCAGCAATCTGAAACTGTTCGAGCGCGAGCTTCGCAAGGCCGACATCCCCTATTACGTTGTCAAGGGGCGGGGTTTCTACCGCTGTCAGGAAGTGCTCGACATCCTCAACTTCCTTCGCTATCTGGAGTACAAAGGTGATCTCACGGCCCTTGTCGGCGTACTTCGTTCTCCACTCTGCGGGGTCTCAGACGAAACCCTCTACCTGTTGGCCCAGGCCGAGGATGGGCTGGGCCGCTGGGAGAAATGCTTTACCCGATCCCCGATCCCCGATCCCCGATCCCCGATTCTAGCCCGGCTCGATCCTGAAGACCATGAGCGCCTCGCCTCACTCGCCCGGCTCCTCGCCCGGCTTCGCCC
>JBAQKZ010000008.1:0-4673 GCA_049301475.1 Geobacteraceae bacterium
GCCGAACTTCAATCGCCAAATCCTCAATGTAGCTCTGCTACGTCTGCGGTTTGGCTCAATCAGTTCAGCCAAATCTGACCTAAATCTGAGCGCAATTTTGACCATGTTATTCATTTACAGTTCCTAAGTCGTAATTGCGGATGTCCTCCCACTGGTATCCCCTGGCGGTAGAGCGGGTGTCATCGCCGCCACTGTAAGGTTTGCCAGTGATGTAGAACCAGTTCAGAACAGCATCACCGGAATGTCTGAAGGCAATCCAGTATTTTCCGTTTTTCAGGGGTGAGCCGACCACATCAGGGGGAAAGATGAAATCTACCAAGTAATAGCCGGGCTTCATGGAAATACTTTTAAGGAAGCCCGGCTGCGACCTGAAACCGGCAAGTCCGGGCTTGCCGCCGTAATCCGCCACCAGGTCGAGGTGCACCGTAACGTCGCCGCCGAATTTGTGCATGGCGAGCGACACCTTTTCCAGCGCCAGCGGCCGGTTGACCGTGAACGCTTGGGCTATAACATGACGGGAAGCACCATATTGCGACGTTTCCTTGTCGAGAATCCTGGGTCCCTCGTTTCCTGCTACCTTGTGGGGGGTGGGGTGGGGTAGGGGGCTCAATTTTCACAGATGACAAAATGCCATATACCTAAATGCTGTTTGACACAAATCCATGGTTATTGTAGTATCTCCATGAATTTTTTCAATAAAAAAACATCGCCCTGTTTATCCCGGTCAATAAGCCGAGAGAACAGTATGCCCGCGATACAAGGTTGCCTGGGTTACCGGGGTGGAATAAAAATCAAAGGGCGGATTTCAAGGAGATGTGAACGAAAACAAAATTGGAGGCAAGGGGAAATAAAGGTTCTTTCACCCATTACCATACAGATTATAATGCCTTGAATGAATAAATTTCCCCGCCTGTCGTAGAGAATTTAGCGAGTGCATCAATATTTGAGAATTTTCGGAGATATACCGCATGGCTAAACCTGATCTGTCCGTTGAAATAGCCGGAATCAAGCTCCGCAACCCAATTATGGCTGCGTCCGGGACCTTCGGGTACGGCAGCGAGTTCGCCCCCTATATGGATCTGGAGAGTATCGGCGCCATCATAACAAAGGGACTGTCGCTCTCTCCAAGGGCCGGCAATCCGACACCCCGTATAGTAGAGACGCCGGGCGGGATGCTTAACGCCATCGGCCTGCAGAACGTGGGAATAGACGCCTTCATCAGCGAGAAGCTCCCGTTTCTTCGGACCGTCGCCACACCGGTGATCGTCAATATATACGGCAACACCCCGGAGGAGTACGGCGAAATTGCAGGACGGCTGGACTCTGTTAAAGAGGTGGCGGGAATGGAGGTGAACATCTCCTGCCCCAACGTCAAGCAGGGTGGCATCGTCTTCGGAACTGATCCCACCGCCGCGTACGAGGTGGTAAAGCTGGTGCGGGATTCGACCATAAAACCGGTCATCGTCAAACTTTCTCCCAATGTCGCCGATATTGTGCGGATGGCCAATGCCTGTGCCGACGCAGGCGCCGACGCACTCTCTCTCATCAATACCCTGACCGGCATGGCTATTGACCTGGCCATGCGGCGGCCTGTGCTGGCAAATATTACCGGAGGGCTGTCCGGCCCGGCCATCAAACCGGTGGCGCTCAGGATGGTCTGGCAGGTTGCGCAGGCGGTGAAGCTCCCCATCATTGGCATCGGCGGTATCATGACAGCCACCGACGCCCTCGAATTCATCCTTGCCGGGGCCACGGCAGTCCAGGTCGGCACAGCCAATTTTCTCGATCCGGCCGCTTCCCACACCATTGCCCGCGATATGGAGCGCTACCTTATGGACAATGGGGTGGCTTCTGTGAAGGAACTAATCGGCGCACTGGAAACTGGTGCTAACAAAGCGCTTCCATGTGGAGGCGTGGGCCGCTAAAACCATGGACGCCCCTCCACCATTATCATATTCCCGTAGCGACAGATGTCCCATTTACCACTACCGGTTGCATGAGAGCGTAATACCAGTACCCCTCCGGAAGTTGCACTCGCCTTTTGATGTCGAGGAGGGCCGCGCCGGCCACAGTCACCGACCGGTGCGCCACCGCATAGATATCCGTACCGATGATCACCGCCCGGTCAACGGTATCCTCATAGGCGCCATAGCCTGTGCTGACCGGCTCTGCCTGTATGTCCCCACGTTTCACTATTCCGTTATCGTTAACCTCGAAGACCCTGAGCGCTGAGGTGTAGGGGACCGTTGCGCCGCTGTAGTCGTAGTAGGGGATGGCAAGTAGTTCAAGCGGTTCGTAGTAGAGAAAGGAGTGGTAATCGTAGAGCGCTCCAGACCAACCACTACCAAGCTCGTAATCTCCTAGAAGTAGCGGCGTTGCCGGGTTCGACACATCAAAGAGCTGAAGCTTGTTGCCGGTGACCCGGCCGTCAGCGTCTGCGGACTGGCCTATGGTGAGGAGACGGTTGTTGTCCGGGCCGATGATGTGAATGTAGGTGGCAAAGCCACTCACTTTGATTTCACCTGTCTTGCGAGGATTTAGTGGGTCGCTCAGGTCGAAGGTGAAGAGGGGGTCGGTCCGGCGGAACGTCACCATGTACCCCCGGTCCCGGTCGAAGCGCATGGAGTAGATCTTCTCGCCTGGGGCGATTCCTTCGATTTTTCCCGTTTCGGTGAGCTTCCCGTTCTGCTCGGTGAAGATAGCTAGCTGATTGCTGATCCCCTCACCCCACCATCCTCCACGGGTGGTGCCGATGCGCAGGTGCCCGCTGTGCTCCCCCAAGCTGAACTGGTCGTTTACCCAGCCGTTCACCACGCCGCTCCCACGGTATAGGGGTTTCCCGACGCCGTTTGCAACGGAAAACTTATGGATGGCGGTCCAGGGTTCAGGGTTGGCAGGCGACGCTACATCTCCCGCAAGCGGTTCGATCCAGAACCAATCGTTCCCCGATGTCAGATAGAGCCCCTCAGTGGACATGTAGATGCGGCACCAGGAACTGAGCACTCCCGAGCTTGTTACGACAGGCTCAGCCGTGGTGGTGTCAAGGGCAATGACCAGTGAAAGGTCCGTACCGTTCCCATCCTCCGGAAATGAGACATCGACGCTTTCGACTACCGGACCCGAAATAGGGGCACCGGCTACGCCCCCTGTATAGATAGTCCGGCTGTAAGTAGGAATGAGGTCATTGATGGTAAGTGCGTCGATCCGCTTCAGATTCTCTGCCGTGGCCTTGGTGCTTGCATCCTCGAAGGCGCTCCAGTCATTCACTCCCGTAGCAAGATAGTCCCAAGGTGTGACCGGGTTGGGGATATCTATGCGGTAGTTGGTGATGACATACATGGTGTTGTTGATCCGCCTGCTTCCCTGGATCGCGCCTGGAAATTCGTACATGGCCGTCAGTGAGGGCGAATCAGGAGCGGCAACGTCATAGAAATAGAGTCGAGTTGCGGGGCGTGCGGGGCTGGTCCCATCCCCGATTGGCGCACCCATTGCGATAGAATTGAAGGGGACCGTTATGAGGGTAACACGGCCATTGTCAAGGTAAAGTTCGCTAATCTGCTCTTTCAGGTCCAGGTCGCTGACAATGGTAGCCTGTTCTGGAGGCCGGGCACTCAGTACCAGGAAGCGGCTTCCCCGGGCCAGGTAGATGAAGTTACCGTCGGTCTTGACCAAATCTCCCTCATCAACACCCTTTTCCTGGACGTTTGTTTCAGAGTAGGAGAGGGACGTAGCACTGTCGCCGGTGAACAGGGTCCCGTTCGTCTCGGCAGAGGGGGGCAAAGTGCCGCCGGTTTTCAATCCGCTGTAATAATAGCGGGTCTCCTGGCGCTGGTAGCGTTTTACCAGCTCGGCCTTCAGCCGGTTTTCCAGAACGCCGCTGTCGGCAGTTTTGACGAGCTTGACCGAGACGGCGGCCGTGGTTTTCTGGGGGTCGGACCCGCCGCCGCTGCATGCGGCGAGAAGGGGAAGAGCGACAAGAGAGAGATTTGCGGCAAAGCGGAGCAAGCGATGTGATATAAGCATGGTGGCAACTCCTTAACAGTCTTTTTATAAAGGTTGCCTGCAGTGAAAGTATACCGGTATCAGGGGCAAAAAGCAATAAAAAAATAAAAATACTGCTTTGCCAATAAAGTATATTCAACAATAAGAACCGATAGTTATGTTTCATAGGGACCTTGCTGTAAATATTAGTAGGTACCGACCTCGTGGTGGCAAAAGATACACCACATTCCTGATTTACAATCTACTATTTACGTCCGATAAGATATATTATGTAAAGTTTAATATTCTAATTGTAAATTGAGCGGGATATGATTGGGTGTGCGACAATTTTATAGGTACCATCATCAAGCCGCAATGCGAGACTCCCAGAAGTCCTCCCATCGATTACTCAGCAGGCTGCATCGGAGGGCGATAATATTGTTGGCTCCGCTGACAGTCCAGTGCATGCCCGATTGCTTCAATCTCTGACCGACTACGGTGCGGCATCCTGCCTCCATTACGCCTGAGCCAACAAACAAACCTCGCTTTTTGAAATCAGCATACCTGATGCCTTCGCAAAAAGTGCAAACCAATGTAACCCTTTGATATTATTTTGCAATTACGCATTATTTATCTTGCCATAAGAGCGGCTTTGTGCTACATTTCCTTAGCAAATTCAATCTGTTGCGAGG
>JBAQKZ010000009.1:0-2566 GCA_049301475.1 Geobacteraceae bacterium
CCTCGCAACAGATTGAATTTGCTAAGGAAATGTAGCACAAAGCCGCTCTTATGGCAAGATAAATAATGCGTAATTGCAAAATAATATCAAAGGGTTACATTGGTTTGCACTTTTTGCGAAGGCATCACTTTTAGCTCAGCTCACTTATTTTGTTTGACTATTTTTGAATTATCGTATATACACTAATTGTGATTTGGGACGAGACAAAACGGCGCATTAACCTCGCAAATCACCACCTTGATTTTGCTGATGCTGGCCTTGTGCTATCAAACCGGTACCGTCTGGAGTTTGAAAGCATACGAAATGGAGAAGTCAGGCGGCAGACATTTGCGTACGTCACAGAGGTATTGACCGTGCTGACAGTTATTTGGGTACCTGGCGAAAAACGGAGAGTCATCAGTTTTCGAAGAGCGCACAAACACGAAAGGGAGGCTTACCATGCCTGGCTTGAAAAAGACTTCACAGACTGACTGGGAACAAGTACAGCATGACGCTGCCATTGATGCCCCTATTGCATACGATCCTGATACAGACCTTTACGATCCTAACGATCCAGTGCAGGTTGCAAACTTTTTTGCATCAGCAAAGGTTGTGCGCAAACCCGGCAGGCCGAAAGCAGAAACTACCAAAATACCAACAGCCATCCGTTTATCATCGGATGTAGTCGAATACTTCAAGTCAACCGGGGCTGGTTGGCAGTCACGAATTGACGCCGCCCTGCGTGACTGGATGTCTGGACATCCGCTGAAACGAGCATAGACAAAATATTCAATGATTTAATACGTGAGGCAAAAGGGTCGGGGTGGGGCACGGGGGGGCACGGGGACGCGGGGGGGCACGGGGACGTAGTTAAGTTGTTGACTAACTCGTTGCCATCTGCTATCTTTCTTCCATGCCACGACACGCTCGACTCGATATACTTGGATAATGTAAAAAGGGGTCACGTCTACAAAACACAAATTTGTTATTGTCGAGTAGACCGGTTTCTCCCCTGATATCAACAGGTTAACGCCTCTGTTACAGCCTGGTTTCCCCGACAGTTTCGCGCATTCCATGCAATATTTTAAGTTGGCTCCGGCCCCTCTCAGAACCGTGCTTGCGCTATTTACGCACACGGCTCCTCACATGATCATTTCACGGTAATCGGGAACATCTTGACCTTGATCCGTGGTTCCGGTAACGGAAAACGCTTCAGCATCTCTTGGAACTTCTCCCATGTGAGACAATTCTTCTTGCCTCGCCTGTTTAGCCATTTCATCAGGAGCTTTACGACTTCTTCGCCGAATCTCTTGATGCCGGGCAGGTTGTCCGTTACGCCATAGTAGGCGTAATGGCCTCTCAGCTTGGCTTTGGCTGTTTCCCAGAGTTCCGCTGTCTTCATTGTTCTGGCTTTCTTCAGCCATTCCTTGGGCTTTTACCTTGGCGGTAAATTTCTTGCGGGCCGTCTTCCGTTTCATCCGAAATCCTTTGCCGTCTCTTCTTGTGCCGCAGTAGTGGGTTAATCCCAGGAAGTCGAACGTTTCTGGTCTTTCTCCTTTTGCCTTGGCGTTTTGTACGGCAAATCTCCCAAACTTCACTACTCTGGTCTTCGTCGGTTCTACTTCAAGACCGAATTTACCTAATCGGCTGCCCAGTTCACGGCGGAATTTCACCGCGTCCAGTTCATACTGGAAGCAGACGACAAAGTCGTCGGTATACCGCATCATTCGGGCAAAGCCAATGCACCTTGGGCGGATTACCTTTTCAAACCAGAGATCGAGGGCGTAGTGGAGGTAGATATTGGCTAATAGCGGCGAGATAACTCCACCTTGCGGCGTCCCTTCGTCGCTGACCGTTATCGAACCGTCTTCATATACCCCCGCCTTGAGGAAGCGTTTCACCATGCGTTGGATTCTCTTGTCACCTATCCGATGTTCCAGGAATTTCATCAGCCATTCCTGATTCACGTTGTCGAAGAAGCCTTTTATATCGACTTCCACGATGTGGTTGACAGGTTTGCCTTCCACGCTGTCGCTCAGTGCTCTGAGCGCTTCGTGGCAGCTTCTGGCGGGTCGGAATCCATATGAATCCGTTATGAAGTCTTGTTCGTATACTGCTTCCAGTATCCGAACGAGTCCCGCCTGGACAAGTTTGTCTTCAAGGCATGGTATCCCCAAGGGACGTTGTTTGATGCTGCCCGGCTTGGGTATGTAAGCCCGCCGGACAGGTTGCGGTTTGTATGCCATCCGGTGCAGACGATCTATCAGGTTCGATAGATTGCTGTCCAGGTCTGCGGCATACTCTTCCTTGGTCACGTCGTCAATGCCGGCAGCGGCATCTTTTCTCAGCTGCTTGAAGCATTCCCGTAATAGTTCCTCGTTCATCAGGTGGTACAGGCTGGTGAACTTGAATCCAGGTTCTTTACGGGCCTTTTCCGCTATGCGAAGCAGTTTCGTTGCCACCGGTTCATCAAAGGGTTGCCCCATCGATTACGGCCCGGTACTTCTCCTCATGCCCTTCGGATTCCACCTCGCGGTGGACACCCTGCCCTCCGGTTGCATTTCGGCTAACCGGCCAGCGAGGAATT
>JBAQKZ010000010.1:0-2271 GCA_049301475.1 Geobacteraceae bacterium
CCCCTCTTCAAGGGGGAGGACAGGAGGGGGATGGGGTAGATTTTCAGGTTTGCAACCTTCTTAACCCCATCCCCACCCTAGCCCTCCCCTTGAAGGGGAGGGAATTTTAGACCAATGCAAATACCTATACGGACAACGCTGAGTACCTAACGGACATTGTTGGAAAAAGCGTCAACAACGATCCATTAAACATGTTTATTGTTGACAGGCATTGTGATAAAAAGGCATTCCAATTGCTTGAGCTTGGCCAGAGAAACAGTTATAATCCGTGATGTGTGGCAGAATTGTCGGCACGCAGTTGGAAGAAGCATATACATGTAGAAATACACCGTCACGCTAATTGTATATGATAAATCACAAATTTGTGATTTTTAGACCTTTAACGGGGTCTACAGTTAACCAGGAGGAAACAATGACTTATCTCGACCGTATTCCCGGTAAGGCAAAATCCCTGCTGCACGACGAAGCCGGGCAGACACTTGTCGAATATGGACTCGTCCTGGTCCTCATCGCGGTTGTCGTCCTGTTAATGGTCAAGGGGGTCGGGGTGACCACCAACAACACCTATGAGACAATCAACAGCGCAGTGACCAATGCCGTGGGTAGCTGATTGACAGGTATTTCATTTGCACAAAATACCATGAAATCAGACGACATTAGCCGACACATCAAATGCCTGAGGGAAAGAATCATCCCCGATGGCGGCTTTGCCGCCCTGCCGGACGGCGACTATCGGCCTGACGCCACCGCCTGGGCTGTGCTGGCCATGGCAGCGGCAGGTTTCTCTGAAGCAGCTCTCACTCCTTCCCGCTCCCGCCTTGCAGCAGACCAACTCAGTAACGGAGGGGTCAGCATCGCACCCGGCCATCCCGACGCATTCTGGCCGACATCGCTGGCGCTCCTCGCCTGGCAGGGGTCGGAGTCACGCCGGATCAGCTATCTTGCCGCCGCCGGAAAGCTTGGGCCGATTGATGAACCGGCCATTGAACAGCGCGGAGAGAAAATTGCGGCGGTGCGCACCGACTTCGCCCTGCTTGATTATATCCACGCCCAGCGAGGCATACGACTGGGGTAGATATGGTGCAAAAAGAACCTGCATGCACGCGCCCGGTGGAACCGGGACAGAGCATTTATTTATTAATTAGATTAAATCAGGCTTGACACCACCCCATTTGTAGGCTACATGTAACTCCAACTAATGTTTGTCAGCATAATCCATTGTGAAGGGGGTGAGATGAGGGCAACATTTGCAACGTCGGCTCCAGCAGCTCCAGTAGCGGATATTACATCAAAAAAAGGAGGCTAACCAATGAATTTCTTAAACGAACTGTATGTCAGATTCCTCACCAGTATCAAAAGCGAAAAAGGTCAGACCCTGGTCGAGTATGCGCTCATCCTTGTTCTTATCGCGATAGTCGTCATCGCGATACTGGGTAGCGTAGGGAATACAACCAACAACGCCTTCGAGAGGGTCAATAGCGCGTTGACCCCCACCGCCGCCGCCCCCTAACCGGTGCAAAAAAGCCCAGGGGGAGGGTCCTGCGGCCCTCCCCCTTCTTTAATTCCAACCGCAACAATAACCGGCAATACAACGCGTGACGCCATGAATTACAGAAATTACAGAAATCAAAAAGGTCAGGCGCTGGTGGAAACGGCGCTCTCCATCGGCATATTATTCCTCATCGTTTTCGGCATCACCGAATTCGGCCGGGCCATGTACATCTGGAACACACTCAATAATGCTGCGAGGGCCGGAGCAAGGTACGGGGCAGTAAGCAAACCATATGATGTCCCCGCGATCACTGAATACGTGAAGGACGCTGCGCCGAAGAACGTTGTTTTTCTAAATATATCTGTAATTCCACCCTCTGGACAGCCCAACACCGGCGACACCATAAGGGTCAAGGTACAAGAAACCAAGTTCCAGTCGGTTGTCCCCAATTTGATACCCATTACGAACACTTTAACCGGTACGGCATCAATGCGCTATGAATAGTCAGCGTTGATTTGCATTGGTCTAAAATTCCCTCCCCTTCAAGGGGAGGGCTAGGGTGGGGATGGGGTTAAGAAGGTTGCAAAACTGACAATCTACCCCATCCCCCTCCTGACCTCCCCCTTGAAGGGGGAGGAACAAAGACTGCAAATACCTAACTGATGAGATGGTCTCCCCCCGCTTCCCAAATCGGCGTCTATGCGCCATGATGGAGATTGAATATTCCATCAAACATGAAGCGTGAGGAGACCAAGATGAAGATTACCACTGTTGGCCTT
>JBAQKZ010000011.1:0-3753 GCA_049301475.1 Geobacteraceae bacterium
ACCAATTCCAAATCAAAGCGCCCTCTTCGTTGGCTCGTCTTCGGCTCCTCAACATACTGGCTGTATGCCTTCGTCGCCTCAATCCTCGCCGCCTTGACTGCATCTTTGATTTGAAATTGGTATAAGACGCCTCAGGTGGCCGTCATTCCGTCATCCGCAGTGATGATCGCCCCGTTGATGAAATGTGACTCCTCCGCCGCAAGCAGCAACAGCAGACCATCCAGGTCTTCCGGTCTTCCGACCCGTTTGCGGGGGAGCGTGTTTGTCAGTTTCTCTCCCTGTTCCCCTGCAAAGTGCTCCGCATTCATCTCGGTCAGAATATAGCCGGGGCAAATCGCGTTCACGTTAATGCCGTACCTCCCCCACTCCGCCGCCATCGCCTTAGTCATATGCGCCACGCCAGCCTTGCTCATGCAATATATCCCCAGTTGCGGTATTACCCGCAGAGCGGCAACGGACGCGATGTTGATGATGCAATGCCGTTTTGCCGGGTCTTTCCTGGCGCGCGCAATCATGTATCTGGCCGTTTCCTGCGCAACGAAAAACGCGCCGCGCAGATTGGTGTCCATCACGTATGTGTAATCTTCAGGCGTCACATCCAGAAGCCGCTGCATGCTTGACACCCCGGCGTTGTTGACAAGAATATCTATCGGCCCCACCTTGGCTTCCGCATAAGCTATCGCCGACTTGACGCTTGCGGCGTCGGTTACATCCAGCGAGACGACATCTGCTACGCCTCCATCCGATTCGATCCCGCCCCGCAGTTCATCAAGGCGTTCGGTGCGGCGAGCCGCCAGGACGACGCTTGCGCCCGCATGGGCCAATACCGTGGCAAATCTTGCGCCCAATCCGCTGGAAGCACCGGTAATCAGCGCGATTTTCCCTTCAAGATTGACTTCGATTCCCATAAATCCTCCTATGCTATTGACGATACAGCTCCTGAAAGATTACAGTATTTCTCCTGAAATAAAAACAAATTCAGACAGCAGGCAAATAACCATCTTCGAGTATTTGAAAGGATGAAGAAAATCATGAAAATCCGGGCGCTTGTTACAATTAAGGGGGTCGTTCAGGGGGTCAACTTCCGCCACTATACACACCAGACCGCCCTGCTCCACAACGTAACCGGCTGGGTGAGGAACCTGCCGGACGGTTCGGTGGAGGGGTGCTTCGAGGGGGAAGAGCAGGCGGTCGAACGGCTCATCGACTGGTGCCGAAAAGGGCCTGACCGGGCCAGGGTGGACGGGGTGACGGTGGAGAGGCGCTCCTTCACAGGGGAGTTCCGGGAGTTCGAGATCAGGCGCTAGGCTATCCCTTGATCGGCCAGCTCTGCTCCAGTCCCGCCGGATGAAAATTCTCACGTGTCCGGTTGAAATAGCCGTACTGGATGCGGGGAAACTCCCTTTTTATCCGCTCAAGCGTCCTGTACATGCCGATCCCCCGCCCGGTTATCCCCATGCTCCTGTTATAGAAATCGGGGTCAATGGAGAGGTTGCGGAACTGGATCATATCTACGCCCGTATCGGCAATGAACCGGACAAGCGCCTCCACTTCCCCCTGGCTGTCGGTTAGACCGGGCGAAACCAGATAGTTTATCATGGTGAATATCCCCCGTCCGCTGGCGCTCTTCACAGACTCCAGCACGTCGGTGAAGCTGTATCCCACCGGCCGGTAGTAGCGGTTGTAGGTATCTTCCCGCACCGAGTTCATTGAAAAGCGCATGGAGTCCATCCCTGCGTCACAGAGCATTCTCACCTTTTCGGGGATAGAGCCGTTACTGTTGAAATTGACCGTGCCGCGTCCCGTCGCCCCCTTCAGCAGCCGGGTGGCCACCGCTATCGTGTCGGCCTGAAGGATGGGGTCTCCCTCGCACCCCTGTCCAAAAGAGACTATTGGGTCGGGCGCCTGTTCCAGATGGGGGAGGGCGAGTTCGCATATCTCCTCCGGCGTCGGCACAAAGCCTATCCTCTCGTGGTTGGACGGGCAGCAGTCGGAAGGCTGGAGGCTTATGCATCCCAGGCAGCGGGAGTTGCAAGCGGGAGATGTGGGAATGGGCGCCTCCCAGCGGCGAAAGAAAAGGTTCTTGGCGGCGAAGCAGTGGTAATCCACGGCGCAGCGGGCCAGTTGCTCCAGGAGGCGGTTTTCGGGATGTTCACGGAGCATCTTCCTTACCAGGGGATCCAGCTTGCGGTCGTCATAGTTTCGCGGCAGCCAGTTCTCGTTTGCGTCCACCCTGCTTGCGGCCACCACGAACCGCTCGCGCTCCTCGTCCCAACCGACGGCCGTGTACGACCAGAGTGGGAGGTGGACCTTCTTTCGCGAGTAGTCGCATGCGGGCAAAAGCGTCCGCAGATAGCCGGGGGCCATAAAGGCGGAAACCGCCTGGACCTTCACGCTCCGCCCGCCGACCCGGACTTCGTCCACGGTGACATAACGCCGCTCTTTCGGGTTCCAGGCCACCGGCGGTGTTTCGGGGATGGTGAATAACCTGCTGTCGGGGGGGAGAGAGATCAGCTCCACGCTCTCGGGGAGGACCGGTTCCGTGCCGCTCATCCCGGTCATGCAGAGGGTGGGGTGGTCAAAAATGTTTCCCTTGGCGTCGGCGTAGAGGAGTTTGGGGATGGATTTCAGTTTCATGCCTTGTACCTTACCACAATCTGGTTGCGGCTGCCAAGGTCTGCTGACCCTTTCAGAAATCAAGCGGGCTTTTCGGCTCTTTCACAGTCCTGACCGGCACACAGTGGGTGTAGATCATGGTGGTTTTCAGGCTGGCATGACCAAGTAGATTCTGAATCACTCGGATATCGTAATTGGCCTGCAAAAGATGGGTGGCGAACGAATGGCGGAAGGTATGGGCCGTGACTTTTTTTGGGATTTTCGCTTTCCGGACGGCATTATAAAGCGCGCCTTGAAGCTGGGATTCGTGAAGATGATAGCGCCGCCGTTCTCCGGTTTCCGCCACCAAAGTCAGCGACTGTTGCGGGAAAACCCACTGGCGGGTAAACTCCTTCGGCGCATCGGGATATAGAGCAATTTCTTCGCCCTCGGCACGTCGTGCAGTTCGCCGAATTCCCGTTTCAGTGCATGGCGATACAGAAACAGGAGTGCGTTGAAAGCCTGATTTTGGGTAGAGGCTGCAACTTTGCATTTTACTGCCAGATACGTCAGATATTCCTTCACATCCGCTGTTGATAAATCCTGCGGCGGCTTATTCTTCAGGAACCGTTGAAACTGCCGCGACCACAATGCATAGGTTTTCAGTGTGTTGCGGGAATAGTGGCGAACTTTAATCTCGCCCGCCAATTTAGCCAGAACGTCATCCCATTCCGGTGAATCGGACTTTTCCTGGTACCCAGTTTCGTAATATTGGGACCTTCTCGAAGGGAAAGCGACATATCGAGGAGTAGCCTCGGATACATAATTAACTTCACTCGCCGCTTGTGGCCCTGGTTGTGTTGGCTTCGATACCTCTGCTTCGTTCATTGTGCGATCGGACAGTCCCGTCGAGACAAACCCCGATCCAGAACTTCTCGTGGATGTGCCGTTATGTTTCAGAATCTCAAAATAGAGTGAAACAGCATGGGCAGCCCGCTTTAGCTGTTCCTCCGTTTGATTCTTGCCCTTGAGTTTATCGCAAAACAGCCGCACTCGTTCCGATTTAACATCCGGTACCGGATACTTATCGCAGAAATCAAGATAATATCGCAGCCATTTTTTGTATTCTGTAAAACGGTCGACTGGAATCTCTCGTTT
>JBAQKZ010000012.1:0-5157 GCA_049301475.1 Geobacteraceae bacterium
CCGGGCTTCTGGGCGCCGGAAAGATCGCCACGATGCGCTGCCCGGCAGTGCTCGACAACTATGTGGCCACGGAGATGCTGGAGGTTCTGGCCCCATCATTCCTAGCCGAAAGCGTTTACAAGGGGAAGTCGCTTCTGGCCGACAGGATGGGTGAACGCCTGTTCGCCTCCGGCCTCAACATCCGCGACGACGGCGCTCTGGCAGGCGGCATGGCCACAGCCCCCTTCGACGGGGAAGGGGCGCCGCAATCCAACACCCTCCTTGTGGCGGACGGCGTCCTTCAGGGGTATCTGTACGACACCTTTTATGCCTGTAAAATGGGGGGGAATTCCACGGGCAACGCGGGCCGAGGCGGGGTCAAGAGCCCCCCTCGTCTGGCTGTAAGCAACTTCTTCATCGAAAATGGCAAGGTTTCCCCTGAGGCGCTCTTTGCGGGTATCGGGCGCGGGGTTATGATCACTGAGGTTATGGGGATGCATACAGCCAACCCGATCTCCGGAGATTTTTCCGTGGGGGCCGCCGGCTTTCTCATCGAGAACGGCGTTCTCACCGCGCCGATCAAGGGGATCGCCATTGCCGGCAACATCCTGGAATTGTTCGGCAGTGTCGAGCAGGCAGCAAACGACCTTCGCTTTTTCGGCGCGGTGGGCGCTCCGTCTATTAGAATCGCCGCACTGGACGTAAGCGGGGAGTGAGGCTTTTAGTTTGAGCAAATCAACCCTTTGTGGTATTTTTACGCGTTTTCGATAAGCACAATTCTGGAAAATCAGGGGAGTTATAGATGTTAATTGGCAAGATTGGCGCGATTGTAAAAAGGATCGTCGGGAGCAAGAACGAGAGGGAGCTGAAAAGGCTCTGGCCGCTTGTGGAGCGGATCAACGGTCTGGAGAGCGGGATTTCGCTACTTTCCGACGATCAGTTGCGGAATAAGACCTTTGAGTTCAAGGAGCGTTACAGTCGCGGAGAAACCCTCGACTCCCTCCTTCCCGAGGCATTCGCAGTCTGCCGTGAAGCGGGGAGACGTTCGCTCGGGATGCGTCATTTCGACGTGCAACTGATAGGCGGCATGGTGCTCCACTCCGGCAAGATATCGGAGATGAAGACCGGCGAGGGGAAAACCCTCGTCGCGACCCTGGCGGCCTACCTGAACGCCTTGACTTCACGCGGCGTACACGTGGTGACGGTAAACGACTACCTGGCGAAACGCGACTCCGAGTGGATGGGGAAGCTATACGGTTTCCTCGGACTGACCGTCGGGGTGATTGTCCACGGCCTCGACGATAATGAGCGGAGGGCCGCCTACAACGCCGACATCACCTACGGCACCAACAACGAGTTCGGTTTCGACTACCTGCGCGACAATATGAAGTTCGACTTGAGCGACTATGTGCAGCGGGACTTCCACTACGCGATCGTGGACGAGGTGGACTCCATCCTCATCGACGAGGCACGCACCCCGCTCATCATCTCCGGCCCCACCGAGGACTCGACGGACAAGTACTTTATTATCGACCGGATTATTCCCATGCTAAAGCTGGGGGAGGCAAAGGATGTGGAGGCCAACACCATTTCCGGCAAGCGGAAGGCCTACACCGGCGAGTACACCGTTGATGAGAAGGCGCGATCCGCCACCCTTACGGAAGAAGGGGTGCTGAAGGTCGAGAAGCTCCTGAAATTGGACAACCTCTACGATCCCGGCAACATGGAGACGCTCCATCATGTGAATCAGGCGCTACGCGCACACGCTCTCTACCGGCGGGACGTGGACTACGTGGTCAAGGAGGGTGAAGTCCTGATTGTGGACGAGTTCACCGGACGGCTTATGCCTGGCCGCCGATGGTCCGATGGTCTGCACCAGGCGATAGAGGCCAAGGAGGGGGTGGATATCGAAAACGAGAACCAGACCCTTGCCACCATCACATTCCAGAACTACTTCCGTATGTACGAGAAGCTTTCCGGCATGACCGGCACGGCCGATACCGAGGCCGCCGAGTTCCATAAGATATACAAGCTGGAAGTGATGGTTATCCCGACGAATCGTCCGCTTCTGCGCCCCGATTTCCCCGATGTCATCTACAAGACCGAAATGGAGAAGTTCAAGGCGGTTATCGAGGAGATTAAGGAGTGCCACTCCAAGGGGCAACCGGTGCTGGTGGGGACCATCTCCATCGAAAAGTCCGAGGTGCTTTCCGAGATGCTGAAGCGGGATGGGGTTCCCCACAACGTTCTGAATGCCAAGCAGCACGAGCGGGAGGCGGAAATAGTGGCCCAGGCGGGCCGCAAGGGGATGGTAACCATCGCCACTAACATGGCGGGCCGGGGCACGGACATAGTTCTCGGCGGCAATCCGGAGGTAGTGGCCAGACAGTGGCGCAAGGTGAACCCAGAGGCCAGCGAGGAGGAGTACCTGAATGTGCTGGACAGGTTCAAACCGGAGTGTGCGAAGGAGCACGAAGAGGTGGTGGCGCTGGGCGGGCTACATATCCTCGGCACGGAGCGCCATGAGAGCCGCCGCATAGACAATCAGCTTCGTGGACGATCGGGCAGGCAGGGAGATCCGGGGTCGTCGCGCTTTTATCTCTCGCTGCAGGACGACCTGCTCCGCATATTCGGTTCCGAGCGGGTGGCGAGGATCATGGATATGCTGAAGATAGAAGAGGGGGAGGCCATTACACACGGCCTGATCACCAGGGCCATCGAGAACGCCCAGAAGAAGGTCGAGGGACACAACTTCGAGATACGCAAGCATCTCATAGAGTACGACGACGTCATGAACAAGCAGCGCGAGGTGATCTACACCCAGCGCAAGGAGATACTGGCCGGCGAGGATATCCGGGAAAGTTTCCTCGATATGCTCGATGAGACCGTGGAGGAGTTGGCCGGTTTCTATGCCATCGAAAAGGTTCCTTCCAGTGATTGGGACTGGGAAGCTATCCGCAAGGCGGTCTTTGACACCTTCGGCTTCCAGTTCGATATTGACGCCGATTCCATGCAGCGGGTCAATCCAGTCAACTTCAGGGAGCTTCTGCGTGAAAAGGTGCGAGGGATATTCACTGCCAAGGTGGCGGAGTTCGGCGAAGAGATGATAGATCACCTGATCAAGGTAATCATGCTCCAGTCGATAGACTCGCAGTGGAAAGACCACCTCCTCTCCATAGATCACCTGAAGGAGGGGATAGGGCTTAGAGGCTACGGGCAGAAGGATCCCAAGCAGGAATACAAGAAAGAGGCCTTCAATCTCTTCATGGCCATGCTTTCCAGAATACGTGAAGAAGTGGTCGGAAAGATTTTCTGGGTCCAGCTTACCCGCGAGGAAGACGTCGAGCGGATGGAGAGGGAGCAGCAAAAGCAGCGGCAGCGGCTTGTCTTCAACCTGGGAGACGGCGAGGTCGCACAAAAGCCCGCCAAGAGCACGAAGGTGGGACGGAACGAGCCGTGCCCGTGCGGGAGCGGCAAAAAGTACAAGCAGTGCTGCGGGAAGTAGAATTGCCATGTTGTGACGATTGAGCAACGGGCGTGCATGGAGGCAGACGGATGGACGAGCAGCAGACGACCCTTGACGGATTTACTGAAGCGGCCGAGTCTCCTAAACGGGCCAGAAAGCCGAAGGCGCCCGCCGCACACTCTTCCAGTTCCGGTGATTCCACTCAGATAATCTCCTATCGCCACCCGGACCGCCGCAAGAACAACCCCGAAGTAGGTGTGGTCAACGAGGCCACCGACCCTGCCCAGCCCCAGACAGTCTGGTCCTACGATCCTCATATTGATCCTGCTTTGCAGTTTGACAGTGCTCGTTCCACCATTGAAACCCTGATTGATAACGCCCTCGCCTCCGGTGATCAAGACGCCATGAGACTGGCGCTGGAAGAGCTGAAGCGGCTGCAATCCCCTTATCTCAACTGGACCGGCAAAGCCGAGCGAACCAGTTTCGAGATCGATACGGTCTCGCTCCATGTCCATGAGCGGATCGACCCGATGAGTATCCTGGCTGCCGTGCGCAAGGAGATGAACCCCCTCTCCCAAGGTGGGAGAGGGCAGGGGAGAGGGGGAGAATCCAAAGCTATTCAGCCCGGTTTGTTTGAAGCCCCCTTCGAGAGCCTGCCGCTGCGGGATGCCATCGACTTTTATCATCACGACCGCGGCTGGGCCAACCGGCTGGTGGCGGGCGATTCGCTCCTGGTGATGAATTCGCTGTTGCAGAAAGAGAGCATGGCTGGGCAGGTACAGATGATCTATCTCGACCCCCCTTACGGCATCAAGTACGGCTCCAATTTTCAGCCGTTCGTCGGCAAGCGGGATGTGAAGGACCGCAGCGACGCCGACTTGACTCAGGAACCCGAGATGATCAAGGCTTTCCGGGATACCTGGGAGCTGGGAATTCATTCCTACTTGACCTATCTGCGGGACCGGCTGCTGCTGGCTAAGGATCTGTTGAGCGAGACTGGTAGCGTGTTTGTGCAGATTTCGGATGAGAATTTACATCTGGTAAGGAATCTGATGGATGATGTTTTCGGAGTCGAAAACTTTGTAGGACTTATTCAGTTTAAAAAGACAGGTGGTTTTGAAACTGGATCGCTGCCTTCAATTTGTGACTACATAGTCTGGTACTCAAAGTGTCGTGGATGTTTGAAATATCGGCAACTTTATGACGAAAAGAATTATGGCGAAGGATCTGGTAAACGCTATAAGTCTGTTCTATTGCCAACTGGCAAAGTAGTGTCATCAAGCAAATTTGAGGATGCAACAGGCCAATTTCAACTGCCGATAGGTGCGCGCTTATTTCTTGGTGGGCCATTAACGTCAGATGGAGCGGCATCGGACCCGTTTAGCTTGGATTTTGAAGGTCGAAAACTATATCACAAGACAAATCAACATTGGAAAACAACTAAAGAAGGACTTCAATGCCTTGCAAGAGCCGGTAAGCTTTTTTCTACAAGTTCGTTCGTCAATTATCGACTTTTCCTAGATGACTTCCCTGCAACACCTTTAACAAACATGTGGACTGACACGATGGGAACAGCAGAGCGTGACAAGTCCTATGTTGTTCAAACAACCGAAAAAATCATCGAACGCTGCCTCCTCATGACCACCGACCCCGGCGACCTGGTGCTGGACCCCACCTGCGGTTCCGGCACCACCGCCTATGTGGCCGAGAAG
>JBAQKZ010000013.1:0-10378 GCA_049301475.1 Geobacteraceae bacterium
CAGAAGAACGCCTCCCGTACAAATAGGATGGGGCATATACTACTCGTATTGAAGGTGTTTGACCAGTAAATAATGAAACTCAATGTTATTGCTCAAAAAAGATGATAGAACATATTCACCGTGTTGTCAGGAGACGCTTGATTTTACGGGCTGCGACAAATGTATCCGTTGTCAGTCGGGAATCCCTTCCACTGTAAGGGGGGGACAGGGTGGAGATGGGGTGAAAAGTCCTGATCATAACAGAACCACCTTCACCCCAACCCACTACATGAGGGCCAGGGGATATTTTTTTGTCGTTTGAATGCTTGGTGTCAGTGGTTACCTGCATTGTTGCTGCAAACCAGTGGCAGTGAATCTTCTTGAGTTTCAGGAGCTGTTTATAGTATAAATATGCAATTGACATTAGTTTTGGAGATACAATGACTGAACTGTTTATCCCGAAATGGATCGCCTGGGAGACCACGCAGAAGTGCAATCTTAAGTGTGTCCACTGCCGCTGTTCGTCTGATATGACCTCTTCGGAGGGGGACTTCACCACCGATGAGGGGAAGAAACTTCTGAAGGAGATTGCCGACTTCTCCAAGCCGGTGGTGGTGCTTTCAGGCGGTGAGCCGCTCATGCGAAAGGACATTTTCGAGTTGGCCGGTTACGGCACATCGCTCGGTCTCCGTATCTGCATCGCCACGAACGGCGCGCTCGTTACCAATGAACTCTGCGAAAAAATGAAGAAGGCCGATGTCAAGATGGTGTCGCTGTCGCTCGATGGCTCCACGGCGGAGGTCCACGACAACTTCCGGGACTGCCCTGGCGCGTTTGAGGGGGTAATTCGGGCAGCAGCGCTTTTCCGCAAGCATGGCCAGAAGTTTCTCGTCAACTCCTCATTTACCAAGCGGAATCAATCAGACATCGCGAATACGTTCAAGCTGGCCAAGAGCCTGGGCGCCACGGCGTGGTATATGTTTATGATCGTTCCGACCGGTCGTGGCGAGGAAATCATGAACGAGTTGATCTCCAAAGAGGATTACGAAGAGATACTCGACTGGCACTACCAGCAGGAGAAGTTGGAGGACGATATCCTCATGCGTCCCACCTGCGCTCCCCACTACTACCGGATCGTTCCACAGAAGGCCAAGGCCGAAGGGGTCAAATTTGAGCGCCGCACCCTAACCTTTTCCACCGGCGGCGGCAAGGGGTGCATCGCGGCCCAGTCCATCTGTCTGATCGACTGCTTCGGCAACGTCAAGCCCTGCTCCTACTTCCAACGCACTGCCGGCAACGTAAAGGTGACGCCGTTCAGGGAAATATGGGAGGAATCGGAAATTTTCAAGGATCTGCGCAACTTCAAAAGCTACAAGGGCAAATGTGGCCAGTGCGAGTACCTCAACGTATGCGGCGGCTGCCGTGCCCGCGCCGATGCTGTGTATGGCGACTACATGGCGGAGGAGCCGTTCTGCAACTATGTCCCCATCCGCGCACGCTGTTAAATCTCCAAGTCAAGAAGCTTTTCTTTAATAACCCTGAGGAGGGACAATGAATACACGTTTTTTAGACGCCTGCTGGGGGAAACAGGTTGACTGTACCCCTGTCTGGCTCATGCGCCAGGCGGGGCGCTATCTCCCCGATTACATGCGGGTCCGCTCCAAATGCACCTTTCTGGAGCTTTGCAAGACCCCGGAGCTGGCTGCAGAGGTGTCCATTCAGCCGGTCGATATTTTGGGTGTAGACGCGGCAATCCTCTTTTCCGACATCCTGACCCCGGTTGAGCCGATGGGGATGAAGCTCGACTTTGTCCCAGGCCCGGTGTTCGAGCACCCGATACGCACCCTGGCGGACGTGGACAAACTCCGTATTCCTGAAATGGCGTCGGATGTCCCTTATGTCCTGGAGACCATCAGAATTCTCAGAAAAGAGCTAGTCGCCAAGGCGCCGCTCATCGGCTTCGGCGGCGCGCCGTTCACGCTCGCCTGCTACATGGTGGAGGGAAAGGGGTCAAAGGATTTTGCCCAGATAAAAAGGATGATGTACGCCGCACCAGAGGTCTACGCGGCTCTCATGGAAAAGATCACCACAATGTCGATCGAATACCTGAACGCACAGATAGGCGCGGGGGCACAGGCGATCCAGATATTCGACACATGGGGAGGGATACTCTCCCCGGCCGACTACGAGCGGTACGTCCTCCCTTACACCACCAGGCTCATAGGCGGCCTCAACCGGCAAGACACCCCGGTAATCCACTTTGTCAAGGGTGGAGGCGTAATGCTTGACACCGTGAGGGAGGCGGGAGGCGACGTCATGGGGCTCGACTGGCACGTGAACCTGGGGAGGGCCAGGGATACGCTTGGCGCCATGTCTGTCCAGGGGAACCTCGATCCTACCGTACTCTACGCGTCGCCGGATATCATCGAGCGGGAGGTTAGGAGAATCCTCGACGAGAACGCCGACAGGCCGGGACACATTTTCAATCTGGGGCACGGCATTCTTCCCACTGTGCCGCCGGAAAACGCGAAATTCATGGTAGAGACAGTACACAGGCTGTCGCGGAAATAGCAAGGGTTTTGGGTTGAGGGGGATCAGATGGGGATCAGCAAATCTAAAGCAATGCTTTGGCTTGTCGGTGCATTTTTGTGTATTATTGCGGCGTCTGCCGCTTATGTGTGGGTAGCGTTACACTGGAGCTATTCCAAGGGAGAGCGGGCCGGTTATGTCCAGAAGTTTTCTTCAAAAGGGTGGATTGTTAAGACGTGGGAAGGTGAACTGCAGATGGTACCGGTTCCCGGTGCCATGCCGGAGAAGTTCCTTTTCAGCGTAAGGGATGATGCGGTTGCGCAGAAGATAAACAGCTCCATTGGGGAGAGGGTTGCCGTGCATTACGAGCAACACAAAGGGGTTCCGACCAGGTTATTCGGGGAAACGGAATATTTTGTTACCGATATCAAGCTTCTGGAGTAGGGATCAATATATATGAGGGAGTCTCATGACGTGTTGAAGTTCGTCCGGAAACAACCTAAACATAATATCAGCCTGCTCAACAGGCTTGTGCATGGCCTGACAGGTTCGTTTTTCGATAACCACGAAGGGTCCGACTGCAACCTTAGCGACACCCGCGGGGTCGGCATCCGGATCGTCAAGCTCAACAAGCATTACGGCTCAAACCATGTGTTGAGGGATGTTGACCTGGAGATTCTGGCCGGTGAGACATTCTCCATCATCGGTCCTTCAGGGACCGGTAAAAGCGTCCTTTTGAAGCACATTGTCAAGCTGGAAACCCCGGACAGCGGTGAGATATACATTGACGGACACCCCATCTTTTCCGACAAAAAAAACGAAGCGAATGATTACCGATACAGCATGGTGTTTCAATCGTCCGCCCTGTTCAACTCTCTGACGGTGGGGGAGAACGTAGGCCTCTGGCTTCGGGAGAAAAGGATTTGCAAGGAGGCCATGATCCGCGAGATCATTAGTGAAAGACTGACCCAGGTCGGACTGGAGGGGAAGGAGGGGTTGCTTACCTCGGAACTCTCCGGCGGCATGAAGAAACGCGTCGCCATAGCCCGCTCCCTGGCGATGAACCCCGACCTGATCCTGTATGACGAGCCGACCGCGGAACTCGACCCTATAAACACAGATGAGTTGGCCAACACGATCCTCAAGCTTAAAGAAACCACCAAAAACACCACGGTGATCGTTACCCATGACCTGAACTTCGCCCTCTATGTCTCGGACCGGATAGGTATGATGCATGATGGCAAGATCATAGAGACCGGCACGCCCAAGGAGATCAAGACGAGCCAAAATCCCATTGTCAGGGGATTCATTCATACAACCACCAAGGGGATTGCTTGGGAGTGACACGGAGTTGCATGCGCATGACCTGCCTTGCACGGGTGTCGTGGGCGAAAGGGACTAAAAAATGCGACGACTTTTGTTGCTGATATTTGCCGCTTGTCTGCCGCCACTGTTTCCGGCCTGCGCCGAACTGCAGCAGAGTAGGCCTATACTGCCTGTCCGTGAATACGAGCGGATGGTTGTCGGACGGCTGGACGCCGAGTACGTGGGGACTGATAACTGCGTTGCCAAATGCCACAAACATGAGAAGCTTGCCGATGATTTCAAACACAGCGTACATGGTGAGCAGATTAAGCCTGAGACCCGCTTGCCATTGGTCAACTGTGAGTCATGTCACGGGCCTGGTAGTCTCGCGATAGCAAAGATCGGCGAAGATGTGGCGCTGAACGATGCGCAGAAGGTAAAGTGTGATACCGACAAGTTCCTGGATATAATGAAACTGCCTCCCCCGGCCCAGTCCCTTATATGCCTTAAGTGCCATTCGGCTGCCTCGACCCCCGTACTTACCCACTGGAACGCCAGTTCCCACGCACTCAATGACGTAAGCTGCTTCGACTGCCACAAAATTCACAAGGGGCCTCAGCAGAAGGTGAGCCGGGAAGAGATGGCGGAACTCTGCTACGGCTGTCACCAGGAGATAAAGGCTCAAAACAGCCTCTTATCCCACCATCCGATCAGGGAGAAGAAGATGGCGTGCGTGGATTGCCATGAACTCCACGGCTCCACGCAGGACAAACTCCTGAGGGGGAACACCCCCAAGGAGACCTGTACCAGATGCCATATGGAGAAGCAGGGACCGTTTGTCTTCGAGCATGCCGACGTGACCGAGAACTGCGCCAATTGCCATACACCCCACGGCTCGGTGAACAACAACCTCCTGAATGTCGCCATGCCGTTCCTCTGCCTGCAATGTCACGCGGGTCACGGCACAATCCTTGGCACGACCCCTGGAACCAAGTCGCTATTTGCAAACCGCTGCACGGACTGTCATTCCCAGATACATGGCACAGACATCCCTGCCCCGGCGACCACGGGCAGCGGCACGTTCCGGCAGTGAGTAAGTTCATAGGAAAAGGAGCCACAAGGTGATTATCCGGTCAAGCCTCGGGCATAAGATCGCGCTTTTGCTGTTTATCGTGGCCATGCCTTTTGCCTTGTTTTTATATGCCGGGCCTGTAAACGCGGCTGGCCCGGAGGCGGACGAAGCTTCGCAAGCCGCCTCCATTGAGGGGGCCGATGTAGCTAAGGATGAGGGCGACACCGGCGAGAACGGGCAAACCCCGGTTGAGACCCATACTGTTATGGGGGGGTTCTCAGGCTATCGGTTCCTGTCGGTACGTTCCTTTGGCGGACGAGCCTCCGAGTATGATTACCTCCATTCCGGCGTTACGGCTGGGGCTCATCTCAACAGTCTTGGGCCTAAGCTCAAGTATGGCGTGGAAGGGTCTTACCTGAATAACGAGGATTACCACGGCGACCTTTTGTTTGATTACAAAGGGTATTACCGGTTACATCTCCGTGCCGAGTCGCTGTTTCACAATCTGGACCATGAGCGTCTGTTCGCCCCGGACTTTAATTCGCCCGACGCACTGGGCCAAACGGCCAACTATGAAGCCAAACTTCTAGATATGGCCCCGTCCCTTAGCTACGGCGTAAGGGTGAAGCGGGAGCTGGCCGACCTCCGGCTCAAGCCGGGTGATTATCCGCTGCATCTGAACCTCGGGTACTGGCGTCTTGTCAGGGAAGGAAGCAGCCAGCTCCGGTTCTCCGATCACGCCTTTGAAGGCCCTCCTCTCACCGCTCCCCCAACCATATACTCCAACACCATTTATTCCCGGACGCGGGAGATCGATCGCATGACCCAGGAAGGAAATGTCGGCCTCGACACCCACATTGGTCCCGTTGACCTGATCTATACCTTCCAGCTCAGGCAGTTGGAAGAGTTGAAGGATATACCGCGCGACAATTATATCGACCGTGTGGACGTCGCCAACACTCTCGTCAGGCTGGCCGGGCTCCAGCAGCACAACGAAAACCCGGACAGCCGTTTCATAGCCCATACCGTCAAGCTGCATACATCGCTGTCCGGCGGGATCACCGGTGCGGTTTCCTACAGCTATGGCAAGCGGGATAACCGGTCCAACCTGACCGACATCAAGGGGGCGGACCAGGTGGTCGCCACCCTGCAGAACATTGTCGGCGACTTCACATACACTCCATGCCGACAATTCTCGGCGGCGATCAAGTACAGGCTTCAAGAAGTGGACACCGACTCCCCGATCTTTCTTGTAAGCGCCTTCGCAGCTCCTTCAGCAATAGTTCCGGTCAGGACGGCCATCGACACCAGAAAAGAGACCATCACCGTATCCTTGTCGTTCCGCCCCTTACCCCTTTTGAACATCAAGGGAGAGTATGCGGGGGAATTCCTTCACCGCGACAACATCAACAACGGACCATCTGAAATGAGTTGGAAGTTGCCGGAAGACTCCGCAACCCACCGGGGAAGCCTGACTTTACTCAGCCACCCCATAAGAGGGGTGAGGCTGAAAGCGCTGTACAGTTACGCGGCGACAGACTACCCGTCATACGGCGCCTCGCCTGCCGAAAAGCATGAGGGGCAGTTGCTCGCCACATACACCGGTGGCGCACTATGGGGGGCAACGGCGAATTACCGTGCCTTCCGGGAGACCAATGACGAGATCATGAAGGAGACTATTAACTTCCCGCTCTCTCCTCTTACCTTCACCCCCTTTCCCACTCCGCTATCGCGGGATCGTGAGGGTAACAACGCTACGTTAACTCTATGGGTCACCCCCATGGAGAGGCTGACCCTGACCGGCAGCTATGGCCTGCTCCGGACCAATACCGACCAGCAGGTGCTCCTTTCCTCGATTACCCCGGGGGTATTGAACAGGGTCGATTTTACCAGCCAGGCCCAGATTTATGGCCTTAACGCGGCATATACCGTAAACGAACGGCTTGATGTTTCCCTGGCGCTGCAACAGATTCGCTCCTTTGCCGAATTCGCACCGACTCCTGATGTCATTCCCGCTGTCGGCGACACCTCCGGGTTGACGGACATTTCCCGGTTAAGGACTGTGGAGAGCACTCTTTCCGCTAGGGCGGAATACCATATGGTCAGAAACGTCAGATGTTTGCTTGACTACACATACCGGGATTACGATGAGAAAACATCGTCCCTCTTTGATGGGACGGTTCAGACGGTCATGGCCTATATTAGTGCGAAATGGTAGGGACAAGAATATCCGGATGGACTTGATGCACCGATCGAACATACTGGCACATATTGCGCTCTTATTGCTTCTGGCTCTCTTTGCGCCTGTTTCCGCCGAGGCAGCCAGTATGCTGATCGCAGCCGTATTTACCGGTGATCTGCCGCGCTATCGGCAGACCCACCAAGCCTTCTTGAAAGCCCTCGCACAGAAGGGTTACGACAATAGTAATGTGGGAATAATTCTACAGACCCCAAACCCCGATCCACTCTCGTGGGCCAACACAATCAGAAAATTCAAAGCCATCGACGCGGACATCATTGTGACCTACGGCGCTCCGGCAACCCTGGCGGCAACCCGCGAGGGGGACGACATACCGGTTGTATTTGTCGACGTCTACGGGCCGGTGGAAACCGGCATATCCCGGAGCATGATCACCACTGGCCGCAATCTTACCGGCATCAGCTCGAAGGTTCCGCTGGTGACGCTGGTCAAAACCGTCAAGGAGCTTAAGCCGATCTGGAAAATGGGAGTGCTCTACAGTTCCCGTGAGGCGGGCTCTCTGGCGCAATTGCAGGAGATGAAGGAGATCGCCAGACAACTGGGATTCACCGTTGTTGCGGCAAACGTGGCTTCCGTGGCAGGGGTGGATAAAGCCATAAGGGCTATCCTTCCAAAGGTCGATTGTCTCTACGTTTCCGAATGCACTGCTGGTGATCTGGGGTTTATGAAAATCATCAACATGGCCAGGGACTCCAAGGTCCCGGTGATTTCCCTGACGCCCGAGTCTGCCGAAAAGGGGGCGCTGGTGTCTATGGAGATCAGCCCGGAGGAACAGGGTCAATTGGCAGGCGAATACGTAGCAAGTATTCTTGGAGGCAAGAAAGCGGCGCAACTCCGCCTGAGCATTCCAAAAAAGATAGAGTTGATCATAAACATGCGTGTCGCAAAGTCGCTTTATCTCGATATTCCCTTACAGGCCTTGAACTTAGCCACCAGGGTGTTGAAATGACGTGCCTGTCGTCCCCCAGGGATTGAAAATCGGCAAAACACAAATATCTATAGGGTCGCAAAAGGTCAAGTGGTCTTGATACAGAGGTTGAGATGGGAAAGATACTGATTATTGATGACGACGAAACCTTTACGCAGATTTTGAGTGACTATATATCCGCCTACTATCCGCTTCTGCAGGTTGAAATCTGCAGCAACCCGGTGCAGGTTCTGGCAATACTCAGGAAGAGGCGTCCAGACTTGCTGCTGGTCGATTTGGAGATGCCGACCCTGGACGGCAACAAGATATTAAGGTTCGCAACCGATATGGGGATCAACAAGAACCGGATCGTTATCCTCTCCGGTCGGGACGCCGACTACCTGCACGAACGCTTCCCGCTTGGCACCTGCCTGGCGGTGCTCAACAAATTCGAGGCGAGGCAGAAGGCGGTGCTCGACATGATCTTCAGTTCTCTCCAGAAAAAGACAACCGGCTGATGGAGGCTGACGCACTAAGGGTAGCATTGGAGCAGTTATGAGCAAAAACAGGTGGTTATGGCTGGCCCTGGCGGTGGGAGGCGGGATTGTTTTCCTCTTCGTTATTTCAGTGTTCACCATTGGCGTCTTATTGGGAGAAAACCAGGGGCTGATTTCGGGGGGAGACATCGGGATCGTAGAGGTGAAGGGGGTAATTCTTGATTCCGAGGAAACCGTCAAGCAACTGCATGACTTTGGCAAAAACGAAGGCATAAAGGTAGTGGTGCTTCGGATCGATTCACCAGGCGGAGTAGTGGGTCCATCCCAGGAGATATATGCGGAGGTTAAAAAGCTTGCCGTCAGGAAACCGGTGCTGGTCTCCATGGGGAGCGTGGCTGCATCGGGGGGGTACTACATAGCGGCGCCTGCAACCCTGATTTTCGCCAATCCGGGGACCATAACGGGGAGCATAGGCGTTATTCTCAAGTTGTCCAACGTAGAAAAGCTCATGGACAAGGTCGGTATGAAGGTGTTCACCTTGAAAACCGGCAAATACAAGGATACCGGATCGCCTGTGCGACCTATGACCAAGAAGGAACGTCAACTCCTCCAGGGGGTTATAGACACCACCCACGGCCAGTTCGTAAGGGCGGTAGCGGAAGGGCGGAAGCTCCCCCTGGAAGAGGTGAGGCGCATTGCCGATGGACGGGTGCTTTCGGGAGAACAGGCCATGTCGCTGAAGCTGGTTGACCGGCTCGGCTCCCTCCAGGACGCGATTGAAGAGGCGGGGAGGCTTGCGGGGGTGAAGGGAGAGCCTCGTCTGGTACGTCCGCCCAGGAAAAAGCGTTTCCTCCTTGACATGCTGGTGGAAGAGACCGCTGCCGGGATCAGCTCCATTGTCCGTCAGGAAACCGGTTTCAGCGTCAACTACGAGATGGAGGGGATGAGTCGCTCTAGCCGATAATCTCCACCTTGACTACAGGAAATATAGACAATATCCCCTGACTCACCTCCAGGGGCTTAACTTTTGGAGGACACATGAAATTCCCGGATGCAGAGGGGCATTTTGGCCGGTTCGGCGGACGGTATGTACCGGAGACCCTCATGCCGGCTCTCTATGAGCTGGAGGAGGCCTATGCCCACTACAGGAACGATAAGGAGTTCAAAGAGGAATTTGAGTATTACCTGCGTCAATACGTGGGGCGCCCCAATCCGCTATACTTTGCGGAAAAACTCACCAGGCGGCTTGGAGGGGCGCGTATATACCTGAAGCGGGAAGACCTGAACCACACCGGCGCCCACAAGATCAACAATACCATCGGCCAAGGGCTTTTAGCCAAACGTATGGGAAAGAGGCGTGTGATCGCGGAAACCGGAGCCGGACAGCACGGGGTGGCCACCGCCACGGTGGCAGCGCTCTTCGGCATGCAGTGTGAGGTATTCATGGGGGAGGAGGACATCCACCGCCAGTCCTTGAACGTCTTCCGGATGAAACTGCTGGGTGCTACGGTAACACCTGTAATTGCTGGCACCGCGACCCTCAAGGACGCGATGAACGAGGCGCTTCGCAATTGGGTCACATATGTGGCGTCCACATTTTACGTGATCGGCACTACGGCCGGCCCCCACCCTTACCCCATGATGGTGCGGGACTTCCAGTCAATCATAGGCCGCGAGGCCAAGAGGCAGCACAGGCAGGTGGAAGGAGGTCTTCCCGACTGCCTGGTGGCGGCAGTTGGCGGCGGCAGCAACGCCATGGGGCTATTTTATTCATTCCTGAACGACCGGCAGGTGCGTCTGATCGGGGTGGAGGCGGCCGGCTACGGCAT
>JBAQKZ010000014.1:0-1685 GCA_049301475.1 Geobacteraceae bacterium
TTGCTGGCAGTGAATGGAACATACTTCTCAATTTGAATCAGCTCAAGAACCTTGACCAGATGCTTTTCTCGCTCCGTAAGCGGTGCGGGCAGGCATTCGTCAAGATGGGGGAACAGGCTTTTCTGTACTGTTCCCATTAACCATGATATTTTCTCCTTGAGCTTCATCGGCTGCCTCCATGACTATTGTTTTGTCTCATAAACAAATAATATCAGAGAGTTAGCTGTGAAGCTCGACTTTTATGCAGTGATTAACAATTTATTCAACTTCTTGAATACACTTTTGCAAGAGGCTCATGCTGAAAATGAGTTTCAGAGGGCATAAATTTCATCCAAGCCAAACGTGCAGCCACCAGAGCGGCATGGTACATAAATGGAGACGGGTCATGAGCACCAGGGAAGATTACATCCGCAAGATGCAGGCAAAACTGGAGGAGTGGAGTGCGGATATAGACACGTTGTCAGCCAAGACCAGCGAAATCTCGGCAGATGTCAGGAATGAATACAACGAACAGATTGCATCTCTCAAGGCAAAGCGGGCAGCAGCCCGGCAGAAGATCGAGGATCTTGACCAGTCCGGGGAAAGCGCCTGGACCGGCATAGGTGAAGCTGTCGATTCAGCCAGATCCAGCTTCAGGCAATAACGTCCGACATGCGCGGAGTTCCAGGTGCGTCAGCAATGCGGAGCAATTCTGTTCTGACCTGCAGCATGGTGGGGTAGATAAATGCCGCCATCCGCCTCAGTCAGCGCTGGGACTCAACATTTTAGGGAGGTGCATTAATTATGATATCTATACGATCGCTTCGTTTATCACTGCGGTTTATCTTACCTCTCGTCATCGCGTTGACACTATTGGCCTACGCAGTGGTACCGTTGGTGGACAAACTTACCCTGCGGTGGGCCGTCCGTGATATGGATATCCGCTCCCGCCTGATTGCCAATACTCTACATGATCCTCTGGCTGAACTTCTCCAGCAGGGGAACAAGGCCAAGATCAATGCCCTTCTGTTACGGGCCATTCAGGACGAGCGCCTGCTGGCTCTTGGTTTCTGTGATGGTTCCGGCAAGCTGCTTTACCGCACACCGACCTTTCCTAAATCACTCGGCTGTTCGTCAACAACATCAATGATCAGCCCGCTCCATAAACTTCCCAAGGGGGCAGTTCACGTAGCCACTCACCCAATGGAGTTTGAGGGAGTACAAAGCGGCTCCCTGATCCTAGTCCACGATATGAGTTTTGTCGAACGCCGCAGCGCAGACACCCGCAGATACATTATCATGCTCTTTGCGGTACTCGGAGTCATCATCTCCGTCATCACGGTGTTCGTCGCCCACCTGAGCTGGCGGGGATGGATGGATGGTGTGCGGGCGATGTTGCGTGGCGAAGGTATACTCAAGCCATTCTCCCAGCCGGCGGTCCCTTCGGAATTGCAACCGCTCGTAGGCGATCTGCGGACTCTTCTGCGGACACTTGACGAGGGGCGCCGGTTTGCCGATGATGCCACCGTCACCTGGAGCCCGGACTCTCTTCGCAAACTGCTTCACAAACAGCTTGCAGGGGAACGGATCATTGTTGTTTCCAACCGCGAACCGTATATTCACACCAGAAAAGAGGAGCGGATCGAGGTCCATCGCCCCGCCAGCGGCCTTGTTACTGCGGTTGAGCCGGTCATGCGGGCCTGCTC
>JBAQKZ010000015.1:0-5073 GCA_049301475.1 Geobacteraceae bacterium
ACCTCCACCGGGGCGCCCAATTGCTGGGGTAGTGTGCCGCGTGCCGCTACCAGCACAACGCTGGCCGCGGCCTTGAGGAGTTTGAGGTCTTCCTCCGGAATGAGCGCCGCATTGCGCAGGAATATCCCGCCCGCCCGATCAGGCGCGGCAGAGAGGGAATGTATCTGAATTAGCTGCTCCAGTCGTTCCTGGAGCGGCCGCTCATAGCCCCCGGTTTCCTCGTTGAGGATTACCAGGTCGGTGGACAAGCCATGCATCCGCCAATAGGTGTGGGCCTGGAGCATCTGGCGGACCAGGCTGACATCCCGCGCCTCGCCAATAGTAATCAGGGCTATCGGCAGGTCGCCCGAGATGCCGTAGGGCCACAATCCGGCCTGGCCCTTGCAATTCTCAGCGAGGCGCTCAGTAGCACGCAAGAGTGTGTTGGGAAACAGCAGGTGGCTTGCCAGTTGCTGGAAACGGCGCGCTTCGTCGGGCTGGATGTGCAGCACCTGCAACTCCTGCTGGGCCGAGACCCAGGCGAAATCCATTGTCCGATTGATTTCATGGGGCTCGCAGTATTTATCCATAAGCAGCAGGACCTGCTCGCGGGTTGACCCGGCGGCAAGCACCAGGGAAAGCTGGATGCGCTGGCCCGGTTCCAGAGTAAGACTCCGCCGCAGGCTTAAGATAGGATCCAGGACAAAACCCTGGCTGTTGCCGGGCTCTTGAACAGCCCCCATGGGATTGGCGAGGGTTCGGCCGCGGCCGATGAAACGCCCCCGGTCGGTTTCAAACTGAAACTCTTTTTCATGGAAGGTATTGGAATTATCATTACCAGAGTGATGGAGCGTCAAGCGGTGGGCCACAAACAGCGGCGGTTCGTCTTCGCCGCGTAGTCGCCGGTAGGCGAGCAGAGCTTGTTGTTCAGGGATCGCTTCGGTCTGGATGAACAGCTTGTTGAAGGCCGGGTGCTGGCGGTCCGCGTTGTGGGGCGCCATGGAGAGTTCAACGTAGCTGGTGAGGTTGAGGCGGCGGGCGCGATTGGTGTGATTGACCAGGGTAATCCGGCGCACCTCCAGATCATCTTCCTGCGAGACGATGATCTCTGTTTCGGTGTGGATTCCTTTATCGGTGCGCCGGAATACGGCCCGGTCAAGGGCAAAGTCAACCGAATACCCTTCAACCTTCCCGCCGGCCGGATGATAGGCCGTGGACCAGACACGATCCGGATCGGCCTCGTGGATGTAACAGAAGGTTCCCATCGCATCACAGGTCTGATCCGAACGCCAGCGGGTAAGTTCGAGGTCGCCCCACTGACTGTAGCCGCCACCGCTGTTGGTGACCATTAATCCATAGCGGCCGTTGCTGAGCAAGAGACTCTTGGGCGTGGGGGTATGGGGCGTGGTAAAGGTGCTTCCCGCCATAGCCACCAGGTCTACACCCAAAAGCTCCGGCTCACTCTGCCTGGTCGAGATCAGGTGCAGCGGCGGGAGGACCGGGATGCGCTCCTGAAGCAGGGACTCAAAGGCGCGCACCCGCGAGTCGCTATGAAAACGGCGCGGGAACGGGTCGCCCTGGAGGAAGTTTGTCAGCGCCAGAAACGCCATCCCCTGGTGATGGGCCATATATGCCTTGATTATCACCCCGCGTTTGAGAGCCTGATTCCCCGTGTTATGCTGTGGTTGCCGGCTGAAATCCATCGCCTCGTAATAGCCGTAATCACCGAGCAACCCCAGCCCGGCCAGTCGTTTCAGATTCCGCACTGTCTCACTCGGCGCCACGTTCAGCGCCAGCAGGGTGGCATATGGAGCGACGACTATCTGTTCCTCCAGGCCGCGCTTCAAGCCGAGATTGGGCACGCCGAAGGCCTTGTATTGATAGGTTTTGTTGAGGTCCATGTTGCCAAAGGCGGACTCGGAAATGCCCCACGGCACACGTAGCGTGCGGCCATATGCGATCTGGGCCGTCACTGCTTCACGCGCCGCCTTGTCCAGGAGCGAGTTGCCGTAGGAGCACTGAAACAAGAGCGGCATCAGATATTCAAACATGGTCCCCGCCCAACTGAGCAGCACCCGCTGCCGGCCGACAGCGCCAAAGGGGCGGCCCATGGAGAACCAGTGTTCCAGGGGGACGTCTCCCCTGGCAATGGCGACGAAACTGCCGAGCCGCGCTTCACTGGCCAAGAGATCGTAACTGGAAACGTCCAGATGGTCCGTTGATACGTTGTAGCCGATGGTGAACAATTTGCGCTTGGCGTCATAGAGAAATCGCATGTTCATTCCGGCCGACAGCTCACGGATGTTGACTATCAAACGCTTAAGCTCCTCCAGGGTTTCCCCGGCCAGCCATTGCGACGTGGCGAAGGCCTCGATAACCCGCTCAAGCCAAGGGGCGAAGGGGGCGCCGGTCCGGAGGGACTCCTCCCGGATTGTTCGCAGGATCGTGATTGAGCCGATCTTGTCATTGGCAAGATCGAAGAGCGATGGCGCCTGCGACAGGTCCTGACGGATGGCGAGCAGGGCTGCGTAACCCAACGGGGCAAGCTCTTCCTCTGTTTTTTCAGCCAGGATTTCGATCCAGGCGAGATAGCGGTCTCTGTTCCGAACCCAGGCCGCAACCTGCTGTTCAAGCTCAGCGGCCCACGGCGCAGCTCCCGCGGCAGCTACAACTGAGCTGACCTTGTCCTGCATCCTCCGTTGCAGGCGCAACAGTCCGACGATGGCGGACGGCGGAGCATTCCACCCAGCCAGGAGCTGGTCGAGTATTTGGCGATTATGGCCGGTAATTCCTTCCAGGGCTACGGCCTTTTTCAGGATTTCCCCGGTGTCAGCCAAACCGGCAAAGGCCTTGCCATCCATGAGGGGGGCGTGCATCAGCTCGTCAAGCCCTTGCTCCAGCGCCCAGAGGGCGCCCAGCAGGTTGCCGCTGTCTACAGTGGAGACGTAGCGAGGCTCTAAAGGCGCCAGGGTCTGGATGTCGTACCAGTTCAGGAGGTGCCCTTCATATCGCTCCAGACGGCCGATGGTTTCCATGGCGCCGGTAAGCTTTTCTACGACCTGGTTAATGGTCAGGTAGCCGGAATCGTGGGCGCCCAGGGCGCTGGTCATCCAGAGGCCGATATTGGTCGGACTGGTTCGCATGGCCAGGCGGTTTTGATGGGCGACCTGGTAGTTATCGGGAGGCAACCATGATGTGTCGGCGTTGACAAAGGAAGAAAAATAGCGCCAGGTCCGCCGGGCGACCTGCCTGAGGAAGCGGCGGTCCGTTTCCGGCAGTGGTTGTGCCCGCTGCTGTAGAGCAGGCCGCAGGTTCAGAAGCCAACCGAGCAACGGGGAGAGAAACCACAAAACGAGCCAGGGGGCGGCCTGTGGTAAATTGTCCGGCATGAAGCGCCAGATCACCCAACCCACGATGACACTGAAGAGGCTTCCCAACGCCAGGGTCGCGACGAAGAGCGGCTGTCGGCGGGAGGCGCTCCATTCTGTTGCCTGGGCCGTCCACTCCAGAAGATCGCGCCGGGAGATCACGCGCCGGTACCAGACACGGGCAATGGCATCAAGGGTCACTGCCGTCTGGTGCGGCAGCAGCGCGGCGTCGGATGTCGCCCGCAACAGGTCGTGCAACAGCTTCGACGGGGAGAAGTACTTCAACCCATTGCGGGTGGTGGCCATGGTGAAGGGCTGCGCCAATGCGTGAAATAAGAGCTGCAAGCCAACCACCAGCGTGGCGATCACGCCGGTCCTCGGGGAGATGAGCCAGGAGGCAATCAGCAGGCCCAGACTGGTGGCGGGCAAAAGGCTGCGCCGCAGGTTGTCGAGGATCTTCCAGCGGTTCAGGAGGGAGAGCGGGTTTGGTCCCCGGCCGCCAACCGGCAGGGGAACACGCGGGAAAATCCACCCCGCGATCTGCCAGTCGCCACGAATCCAGCGGTGGGCGCGGCTGCTGTAGCTTTGGTACCCTTGCGGGAACTCATCAAAGAGCTCAATATCACTGGCCAGCCCCACCCGGACATGAGCCCCTTCGATCAGGTCATGGCTCAAGACCCACTCTTCAGGAAACCTTCCCGACAGCACGCGGCTAAAGGCGCGCACGTCATATATTCCCTTGCCATGATATGATCCTTCTCCACTTAAGTCCTGATAGACATCGGAGACCGCCTCGGTATAGGGGTCGATGCCGACTGCGTCCGCGAAGAGCCGACTGAAGATTGAGACGCTCGTGCTAGGCAGAGACGGGCTCACACGCGGCTGGATGATGGTATAGGAGCCGGGCATGATGCGACCCGCCGCATCAAAGCGGGGCTGGTTGAGGGGGTGTGCCAGGGTCTCTATCATCCTGCGGGCTGTTGCGTGCGGCAACTGGGTGTCGCTGTCCAGGGTGATGACGAAGCGCACGTCCGCCAACTGATCCGGGTCGCCCACGTAAACCAGACGCGCGGCGCTCTCTGGCCGCGTACCGTCGATCAGGCGGTTCAGTTCTTCCAGCTTCCCCCGTTTACGCTCCCATCCGATGAATTTCTGCTCGGATTCACTCCAGGTGCGCTCCCGATGGAAGAGGAAAAAACGCTCGCCTCCATGCCGTTGATTGAGCTCTGCCAGGCATGCGCTTATGCTCTGGAGCAGTCCACTATCGTCTTCGCGCGTAAGTGTGGCTGAATCGGTGTAGTCCGAGAACAGGCTGAAGAGCAGATTTGCTTCCTTGTTGGCCAGGTAGCGGATCTCCATCTTATCCACCTCGGCGCGTACCGCCTCCGCATTTGTCAGCATCATCGGCACGACAACCAGCGTGCGGAATTCATCGGGAATCCCCGCATCCGCGAAATCCATCTTGGGCAGGGTCCGGGGCGGCAGTAGTCGCGTCACCAGGTAATTGACCACTTCCACCGCCAGCTGGCTAACCGGAATCAAAAGGAGAAGGGAAAGTCCGATTAATCCGACCGATCCGGCCGATACAATCAAGCAAAAAATCAAAGCAGTAAAGCCGCCGATGCCGAAGGCGTAGACGGCGGCGGGGTGGCGATATATCCATTCCAGGGAACGGTAACGGCGCGTTTCACGGCATGCGAGCAGCCGGGCCAGCTCAGCCCGTCCC
>JBAQKZ010000016.1:0-9457 GCA_049301475.1 Geobacteraceae bacterium
ACGGTGAGTGTCGCACAAAAAATGAGACAGCTCATGAGAAACGTGCGTATGGTCTTTGACTATTTGAAAATGACTCAAAACTCCTGTCCAGCATGACTGCTCACATGGAGAACAAATTTACCGTGGACCAATGATGCTCTGGATAGCTTTGAATGTAAAAGTGTGTTAGATAATGGTTTCAATAACGTTTTCAATGTGCTCAAGGTACCGACGTGATCGGTAGGCGACAACCGTAAGGTGGCGGTGAAGATCGTGGGTGACCGGGGTATGGAGAGCTTGAAGATTATTCCGTTGGAGGGCTAGGTTATGCGTATTGAATCGATAAGGTTGAAGAATTTTCGGGCGTTCAAGGATGTAACCATGCGGGATATTCCCGATTTCTGCGTGTTAGTCGGTGCCAACGGGACAGGGAAGAGCACCCTGTTTTCGGTGTTCGGTTTCTTGCGCGACGCAATGATGACCAATGTCACCGCAGCACTCGGTAAATTGGGTGGAAGTCGAGGATTTCAGGAGGTGAGAAGCCGTGGATGTCTGGGGCCGATCGAAGTTGAATTGAAAATCAGGGCGGATTTAGGTCGAAGGGCTACCAGCCTGATTACGTACACTCTTTCTATTGACGAGCAAAACGGTCGCCCAGTTGTTGCTCGTGAAATACTCAAATATCGTCGGGGGAGTGGTGGGCAGCCGTGGAAGTTTCTCGACTTCAGTTGCGGCCAGGGTGAGGCTGTGACAAACGAATTGGAGTCAGTAAAGGACGAAAAAGATCTGAAGCGGGAAACACAGACTCTCAAGAGTCCAGATATACTTGCAATCAAAGGATTGGCTCAATTTGAACGGTTTCCGGCAGTTATGGCTCTTGGTGACCTGATTGAAAACTGGCACTTGTCCGACTTTCACATAAACCATGCCAGACCGGAACAGGAAGCGGGATATGCCGAGCATCTTTCACGGGAGGGGGAAAATCTTTCACTAGTGATTGAATATCTCTTTAATCATAAAAAGACCGTATTCGACAAAATTGTAGAGAAGATCAAGGCACGGATACCGGGGATTGATAACGTGGAGGCCAAAACTACCGAAGAGGGGCGGGTACTTCTGAAATTTCAGGACGGTTCATTCGAGGATCCCATTTTGGCTCGTTTTGTTTCGGATGGAACCATAAAAATGTTGGCTTATATGGTACTGCTTTATGATCCTAATCCGCACCCGCTGCTTTGCGTCGAAGAGCCGGAAAATCAGCTTTATCCGTCCCTCCTGTGGGAACTGGCCGAAGAATTCCGATCCTACTCCGATCGGGGCGGACAGGTGCTTGTTTCGACTCATTCGCCGGATTTTCTAAATGCCATTCAGCTTGATGAAGTTTTCTGCCTGGTAAAGGATAAAGGGTTTACGCGGGTTCTCCGGGCGAAGGACGATCCACAGTTGGTTGAGTACATGTCGCAAGGTGATCAAATGGGCTATCTCTGGAAGGAAGGTCTCTTTAGAGGGGTGCATCCTCAGTGAAGACACTCGTTTTCCTTTTGGAAGAACCCTCTGCCCAAGATGCTTTGCAAGGATTTCTGCCATCCATTCTTCCGCCGGAGGTCTCGGTTGAATATCTTGTTTTTGAGGGAAAACAAGACTTGGAAAAACGGATGGTTCGACGTATGCGCGGCTGGTTGAAACCTGAAAGTGTCTTTGTGGTGTTGCGTGACCAGGACAGTGGTGATTGCTGCGTTATCAAACAGAACCTTTCCGGCCTCTGCCGTGAAGCCGGAAAGCCGGACGCCATGGTGCGGATTGCATGCCGGGCTGTGGAATCATGGTTTCTGGGTGATTGGGCATCGGTTAGCATGGCATTCGCTCAGCCGCGTCTGGAAAAACTCCAGCGTAAGGCAATCTACCGAGACCCTGATCGCCTTGTTAATCCTGTTTCCGAACTGCGTAAAGTCATACCGACGTATCAGAAGCGCGAAGGAGCCCGACGCATAGGGCCATACCTCAATCATGCACGTAATCGCTCCAGAAGTTTTCAGGTGTTTGTTGAAGCGGTGCAGCGTATTGCGGGAGCAGAGTATGACTCAATCCCTCATCATTAGCTCCCTCTACGAAGCATCGCTCCAGCCTGGATATCCGATGGGCGAATGTATTGAGATAATCGTTCCAATAACGTTTTCAACCTGCTCAAGGCACCGAGGGTATCATGAACATCAAAGGCTTTAAATTCTCCACCGTTGAGGCGGCCATCAAGAAGCCGGGAAGGCTGGATCTGGCGCTGATCTTTTCCGAGGTCCCCGCCGCTGTTGCGGCGGTTTTCACCACAAACAGGGTCAAGGCCGCACCGGTTCTCCTATGCATGGAGCGGGTCAAGGAAGAAACCTGTCAGGCGTTAGTTGTGAACAGTGGGAATGCCAACGCCTGCACCGGACATGAGGGGATGGACGCCTGCCGTGAAACCGCCAGGATTGTGGCACAAGAGCTGGGAATCACCGAAGAATCCGTCCTTGCCTCATCCACTGGCGTGATCGGCCAACAGATGCCTATGGATAGAGTGCGGCAGGCAATGCCCGAGCTTGTCAAAGGGGTCGGCGGTTCCACTCTGGCGGATGTGGCCCAGGCGATCATGACTACCGACACCTTCCCGAAGATGGAAACGCGGACCGGGACCGCGGCGGGCCGTCCATACACCATCTCCGGCATTGCCAAGGGGGCCGGCATGATCATGCCGAATATGGCCACCATGCTGGCGTTTATCGTCACCGACGCCTCCGTTGAACCCGGCTGGCTGAGGAAGGTATTCAGAGAGGCCAACGACAGCTCATTCAACATGATCTCGGTTGACGGCGATACCTCCACCAACGACATGGCCGTCATTATGGCCAACGGTATGGCAGGCAACGCGCCGCTGGAGGGAGGGAGCCCGGATGCGGCCCGGTTTGTGCAACTGCTACAGGAGGTATTGCTGGGACTAGCCAGGCAGATTGTCAGGGACGGCGAGGGGGCCACCAAATTCGTCACCATAACGGTTCGGGGGGCGATATCCAACACGGAAGCCCGCCGGGCGGCAATGTCTGTAGCAAACTCCCTCTTGGTGAAGACCGCATTCTTTGGGCAGGACGCCAACTGGGGGAGGATACTGGCGGCAGTCGGCTATTCCGGGGCGATGGTAGATCAGGAGCGGGTAGGGTTGTCATTTGATGATGTGCTGATGGTCAGAGACGGTGTATTCGCGGGTGGCGACGCGGAGGCGCGCGGCACGGAGGCGCTCAGTAAACCGGAGTTCACAGTGACTGTTGACCTTCGCCTGGGAGAAGGGATCGCCACGGTCTTCACCTCCGATCTGTCGTACGAGTACGTAAAGATCAATGCGGACTACCGGACCTGACGAAGGAAACGACGATTTTCTGCAATATCTTATTATACCAATCAGCCACCTTGCACGGAGGCGCCATGAAACAGTTACTACAGTTTATCGTTGCATTCGGGCTGGTTTTAACCCTGTTTTCGCCTGCTACCCCGGCGTCGGCCGCCGATGGCCGAATGAAAATAACCGAGATGGCGGTTACGACCAGGATCGTCAGGGGGAACCCTATCGATTCCGTTCATCGTATTTCCGTCACTTCGGTCAGGGTGCTTTACTGCTTCACCAGGATTGCCAAGCCCGGCGATGCCGACACGATGATACGCCACGTCTGGTATCTGAATGACGAGAAGGCAGGTGAATATGCGCTGCCGGTAAAGGGTGAGCGGTGGAGGACCTACAGCAAAAAGGCGATCAGTCGAGAGTCTGTGGGAGAGTGGCGGGTTGAGGCGCTGGACAGTGGCGGCAACCTGCTGAAGAGCGTCAAGTTCAGGATAAATTAAATCAGGGGGTTGAGGGGATTGCTCACTCCCGTTTTTTCGGGTTAGCGCCATGCGTTTCTTCATATGTTTGATCATTTGTTTGCTGATGTCCGGTGTGCCGCCCCCAGCCGTTGCCGGCCCCATGCCGGTGCAGGCGCTCCGGACCGGGGATGTCGACTTTCTAATGGAACAGGCGATGACTGGAGGTCTCATAGCCGGCGGGGTGGTGCTGATCGGCAACAGCAATGGGATTATATTTGAGCAGGCATACGGCCAGACTTCCCTTGTTTCAGGCGCCAAACCGATCACCCTGGATACGGTGTTTGATCTGGCCTCGCTGACCAAGGTTGTGGCCACTACACCGGCGATCCTGAAACTGGCGGAACAGGGAAAGCTTTCCCTGTTGGACCCTGTAACCCGCTGGTTTCCCGAGTTTGCAGACAAGGGAAAGGATGATCTCCTTGTGCTGAACCTCCTTACACATACCTCGGGACTCGACGATTTCCCCCTCTCCTCTGCCGCTCCGCTACAGAGCGCCATAGATGGCGCTGCCGGGCAACATCTGAAGGGTAAGATCGGCAGCCGTTTCAGGTACGCCGACATCAATTTCATACTACTTGGCGAAATGGTCCGCAGGGTTAGCGGCCAAGGGATCGATCAGTACGCAGAGCGCCAGTTTTTCTCACCTCTGGGGATGATGGAAACCAGATTCAATCCCGACAACCAGTTTGCCCTCCGCTGTTCAGCCACTATCGGCGCGAACAAAACCCTGCTGACAGGTCATGTTCAGGATTACCCGGCCCGCCAGTTGGGAGGTATTGCAGGCCATGCCGGGCTATTCGGCACGGCCCATGACCTGGCCAGGTTCTGCCGCATGATTCTCGGCGAGGGGCTTTTTGCAGGTCGGCGGGTACTGTCGCCGCGCGCTGTCCGGCAGATGACTGCTCCCTATTTCTTCCGTAGCGGCAAGGTGGTCCGGGGGCTGGGGTGGGATATAGCCTCCCCCTATTCATCACCGCGGGGCACGGGCTTTTCCGAGGGATCATTCGGACATACCGGATATTCAGGCATGTCGATATGGATCGATCCGGCGACCGATGCCTTCGTCGTGCTCCTCACGGCCCGTCTCGAATACAGGCAGATAAAGGAATTCAGCCGGTTTCGCGGCAATCTGTCTACACTGGCCGCCCGCATGTTCGCCGCCCCGAAGGAAGCTGTTGAAGTTTTCTGAAATGGTTATCGGCGATCAATAGAAAAGCGCAAGAAAAGCGCAAAAAACTTGACAGTTACAACTCTTCATGCTAATTTTTCCGCACAATTTAGCTGTATGCTCGTATCCTTGGCACGTTTGCCGAATTTCCCACTACGGGAGGAGGGTTAGATGGGCAATAAATTGCTCCTAGCCGATGACAGTATAACCATTCAGAAGGTCGTGGGGATAATCTTCGCCAACGAGGATTATGAACTAGCCGTGGTGGACAACGGTGATGCCGCTCTGGATAGCGCCAGGCAAACGAAGCCCGACGTAGTCCTCGTTGATGTCCTGATGCCGGGCAAGACCGGTTATGAGGTATGCGAGGAGATGCGCCGTGACCCTCTCTTGCAAAACATTCCGCTGCTTCTACTGACCGGGGCTTTTGAACCGTTTGACGAAGAAAAAGCCCGCAGGTGCGGGGCTGATGACTACATTTCCAAGCCATTCGAATCTCAGCACCTCATAGACAAGGTCAAGCGACTGATCGAGCTTGGGCGCTCACGGGCCGTTGCCGAACCTGCCGAGGCCCACGTCGTTGCGGCTATACAGGAGACTACTCCCGTAATGGATGCGCCATCGTCGGCCGATGAGTTTACTGCTGTTTTCTTTGACGACGAAGAGGCTGTCGAGGTCACTCCGGAGCTCTTACCCATAACCGGAGAACTGGTTGAGGGAGAGGCGGTCGAAGACCTTTGGGACACCTTTGAGCTCGAAGAGGTTGACGAAGGGGAAACGGGACTCTCTTCCTGGCCGCTTGAACCGGCGACTGCCGACTCTGCCGGGGAGTTAGAGGTGGAGGAAGTGTTTTCCTTCGCTGAAGAGGAAGAAGCGGGGATGCTGGAGACGGCGAGCGAGATTGGCGCTCAAGCCACTTCTCACATAGGCTCCCAATGGGTGCCGGATGGCGAGCAGACCTTCAGCTTCGAGGAGAAACCAGGCGCACTGGAATTCGAGACCTTCCCTGAAGAGGAGCCGTTTGCCGAGTCGGTTGGGACCCTTACCGAGGCGGACGAACTGACTGAAGAAATAATAGCTGAACCCTTTTCCGATGCGACTGAGCCTGCCGTTCTCTCTGTGCTTGACGCGGAGACGCATCAGACAGTAATCACTGCCCCCGCAATGGAGTTGCAGTTTGCGCAAGAAGAATACGCGCCTGTGGTTTTAACTCCTGCCGCTGTTCCACCCCTGTCTCAAGCGGCTGAAGCCGCCGTCATCAGCGAGGATCAGTTGACAGCCATTATCTCCCGGATATCCAGAGAGCTGATCGAGAAGATTGCCTGGGAAGTGGTGCCCGATCTGGCGGAGGCCATGATCAAGGAAGAAATCCGCAAAATCAGGGAAGGCAGGTAGGGACTGCTGAATGGGAAATAGGTACCAGCAGTAACAAGCGATTTTGAAACGGGGATTTTATATCCCCTTTTTCATTTTTTAGATGGAAAGAGGTCAACAGTGGCATACAAGGAACTCGCCAAGGTTTACGAGCCCAAACAGGTTGAAGAGCACTGGTACAGGGAATGGGAGACGAAAGGGTATTTCCATGCCGAGGTCCCGTCCGGCAAGCCTTCCTACAGCATCGTCATCCCTCCCCCAAACGTGACCGGCGCCCTCCACATGGGGCATGCGTTCAACAATACCATTCAGGATATCCTCTGCCGATGGAAACGGATGAGCGGATACAATGTCCTCTGGATGCCGGGTACCGACCATGCCGGGATCGCCACGCAGAACGTGGTCGAACGTCAACTGGCCGGGGAAGGCAAGAACCGTTTTGATCTCGGAAGAGAGGCTTTCATTGAGCGGGTCTGGAAATGGAAGGCCGAATCGGGCGGGCAGATAATCGGCCAACTGAAAAGGCTCGGCGCATCATGCGACTGGGAGCGTGAACGCTTCACCATGGACGCAGGACTCTCCCGGTCGGTGCGCGAGGTGTTCGTCAGGCTTTTTGACGAGGGACTGATCTACCGGGACAACCGGCTTATTAACTGGTGCCCCCGTTGCCATACTGCCCTCTCGGACATCGAGGTGGAGCACGAGGAAAAAGCAGGCTACCTTTGGTATCTCCGCTACCCAGTGACAGGTTCCGACCGTTGTCTCGTGGTTGCCACCACGCGACCGGAGACCATGCTTGGCGACACCGCTGTGGCAGTCAACCCCGCGGACAAGCGCTATCAGGCATTGATAGGGGGCGAGGTTCATCTGCCGCTCACAAATCGCCGGATTCCGATCATTGCCGATGAGTACGTGGATATGGAGTTCGGCACCGGCGTGGTGAAGATAACCCCGGCCCATGACTTCAACGACTTTGAGGTGGGACGGCGTCACGACCTGGATATCATTAACGTCTTCGACGAATCGGGGATCATAAACGCCGCCGGCCACCGGTATGAAGGGCTCGACCGCTTTGCCGCGCGTGCCAGGATTGTCGCCGACCTGGAAGGGGAGGGGCTCCTGGAACGGATACAGGATCATACCCTGGCGATCGGTTCCTGTTACCGCTGCAAGACCGTGGTGGAGCCGTACCTTTCGCTTCAGTGGTACGTGAAGGTCGGTCCGCTGGCGGAAAAGGCCCTGGCGGCGGTAAAGGAGGGGCGGACCCGCATCGTGCCCCGGCAGTGGGAGAACACCTATTACGAGTGGATGGAGAACATCCGCGACTGGTGCATCTCCCGCCAGATATGGTGGGGGCATCGCATCCCGGCCTGGTACTGCGACCACTGCGGCAAAATTACCGTGGCAATGGAAGACCCGTCAAGCTGCGCCGAATGCGGCAGTGACGATATCCGCCAGGAAACCGACGTCCTAGATACCTGGTTTTCATCGTCGCTCTGGCCTTTCTCTACCATGGGGTGGCCGGACAAAACCCCTGAGCTTGCCGCCTTTTATCCCACCTCGTGCCTCGTCACCGGCTTCGATATCCTTTTTTTCTGGGTGGCGCGGATGATGATGATGGGAATCCACTTCATGGGGGAAGCGCCGTTCAGAGAGGTCTACATACATGCGCTTGTGCGTGACGCCCAGGGGCAGAAGATGAGTAAGTCGAAAGGCAACGTCATAGACCCGTTGACGGTCATAGACCGGCACGGCACGGATGCCTTCCGCTTCACCCTGGCCGCCTTAGCCGTCCAGGGGCGCGACATAAAGCTTGCGGAGGAGCGGATCGAAGGTTACCGGAACTTCGCCAACAAGATATGGAACGCCTCCCGCTTCACCCTCATGAATCTGGAGGGATTCGATCCGTACAGTGTTGACGCCGCCAACTTGGAGCTTGCCAACGCCGACCGCTGGATACTGTTCCGCTTTAACGAAGTGGCCAGGGAGAGTGCGGAGGCCCTTGCCGCCTATCGCTTCAACGACGCGGCGAATGCCCTCTACCGCTTCACCTGGAGCGAGTTCTGCGACTGGTACATCGAGCTTGTTAAAAACGATCTTTATGCAGGCCTCCCGGAACGTAAAGAGGCTGCTCAATACATTCTCTGGGTCGTCCTTGAAAATCTGCTGAGGCTTCTCCATCCTTTCATGCCTTTCATAACCGAGGAAATCTGGCAGGCCCTGCCTAAACCAGGAACCGGGAACCGGGAACCGGAGAAACAGAGCATCATGCTGGCCGATTATCCGGTATGGAAAGCGGCATGGGATTACCGGGAGGCGGCTTTTGAGATGGAACTGGTGATGGATGTTATCCGTGGCATCCGCAACATCCGTGGCGAAATGGAGGTGCAGCCCTCCCGCGAGATCGCCGCTATCCTTGACTGCAAGTCATCCGCGTCTCTCCATCTGCTCAAGCGGAATGAGGCGTACATAATGAGCTTGGCCCGTCTCTCCGATCTTGCCATTGGGCAGGGGGTGGAGAGGCCAGTGGACGCCGCGCTGCAGGTGGCGGGGGATGTGGAGGTCGTGGTGCCGCTCAAGGGGCTGGTCAATGTGGAGGAGGAGGAAAAACGGCTCTTCAGGGAGATCGCCAAGATCGACAAGGAGATCGGCTTCCTTGACGGTAAGCTGGCCAACCCGAGCTTCGTAGAGCGGGCTCCCGCCGAGGTCGTGTCGAAAGAGCGGGAGAAGCTGGCTGAACTTGCCGACAAGAAGCGGCTCCTGGAGAATAGCCTGGAGAATATCCGCAGATTATAGGCAGGGGCGGACCGCCCGGTCCGCCCGAGGAAAGGCATGGAGAAAGGCATGGGGACGTTGTTAAGTGTGCGGCCGGGCAAGGTCGTGTAATTCAGCGGGTGGGAATCCCGCTCCGGAAGGCAGGCCAGCCACCGGGTAGCGAGTCCTTGGAGGCTGTATGGTAACATCCAGCTTTAAGCGTAGGACAGCGAGCAGATAGGCCGTAAGCCGCAAGGTTGAAGGGATTGAGCCTCGTAATCGTCGCGTTGGGAAGGA
>JBAQKZ010000017.1:0-23029 GCA_049301475.1 Geobacteraceae bacterium
GGCGGAGCAAGAATCGTAGACAAATTCAAAGAACGAAAAGCTTTTTTAGGGGTAGAACCAAAATCAAAAGCAGAAACTACCATCTTAAACCCAAAGGATTATTGTCTTGACCAATGGGTCCACTAAAGGGAGGTATTAATTCATTACGTGATCGTGTAGCTCGGAATTTAATTGAATATGCTAAAAACCCTGATTATGTGCCTACACTTTTAGCAACTAATTGTATTCGATTTATGCCGCTCGATAATTCGTTATCAAAAGCTTCACACCATCTAGGCGCACCATCGAAAGAAGGTGAGAAGCCAATTCCGGATGGAGATAACTATTTGATTGCAAATTATGGTGCGATGTCGCAAATAGTAAACAGACTTTATCTCGAAGCTGATAACATTTATAATGCGTACAAGAAAGATAATGATATCCAGATAGTATATTTCACTACACTATCAATGCGAATAGACAAATATCTGGCACCTAAAGAATGGACAAAAGATCTTCCGAGCGTTGTTGCACAATGGGATATTACCCGCGATCTTACAAGAAGATCTGTACATCACAATGAGCAGGGTGGCCCTGGAAGAGGCCACATGTGGAAATTTGCAAACCAATCGGATAAATTTGAGTTTAATAGGGTATGTCTATGCCTTAAAGATGATGAAGTACTGACGTCAAACGAAAACCCTCCCATTTCTACTGAAACAGTTTGGAGGAATGCTTTTATAAATGATACTAAAGAATTAATTGTTAAAGTCTATGATGCAGCTAGGACAGCAATAGATCAATGGGAGAAACTGTCACATAAAGAAGTAAAATTAATCGACAGAATCCGCTACGCATCACATCCTCAGTTTATTGATCGTTTAGAAATTGATTCTCTATCTCAAATTGATCCTGTTGAAGAAACGGATGCAGCTCTGTGCGGCACAACTCTAGGAAGTATTTTTAAAGATTTATATCACCCTAACGGAACTTCTGCTAAAAAGTATATTTTAAGCTTAAGTACAATTAAAGACTTGTTTTATAAAGAAAAATCCAAGCAAATACCAACTTGTTTTGATGATGATACATGGGTATTGCTTCAACAAATTCTAAATGGTAGAAGAAATGATTTAAAATGGCATGAGTTTTTTTTCAATCGTCTTGTGCCATTAGATTTATTTGCAATCGGTATAAAAAATAAAGGTGAAAGTACTGTAGAATGGAAGGGTTGCCTAGGTGCCTACATAGGTGGTGATTTTAACCAAATGCTGTTGTCTTGGCATGATGATATAATTGAGAAAAGTAATTATGACTATTATAAGGAACGTGGGAAGCCCTGGACTGTTATAAAGCATTTTGTCAATTTGTTGTACGAAAATGCGGAACCATTGCCATCCCAGGATGTAGGTGATAGCAACTCAAGACTTGCAATATCTGACGACCTAACATTGTATGAAAATATTGATACTGAAGATACTGAATTTACTAAGTCCTATAAAGACTTTATGTATGGTCTTGGGCCTAGCATTGCAGCAGAAGAAATTATAAAATTATTAAATGACGGGTGTGCGCCTAGGGAAGGAGCAATACTGGAAATTGGCGGTGCATATGGACGAGATGCTTTTTATCTAGCTGATTATATAAAATCAAATCATGAACGTGAAGATGAGATTTATGTTTTAGACAAACATTCAGGCTGGTCAGATGAAATTAATAACATAAAGACTTATTATCCCAATATTTCCAACGTACATTTTTTAAACGGAGATTTCATTGACATACCTATTTCTGATTGGGCATGTGAGGGGAGTCCTTCATTAGCTGCTACAATGCGTTTTACTTTAATTTACAGTTACAAAGTCCTGCATCTTTTCAACAAAGAAAAATTGAAGGTGATCTTATCCAACTGCTTGAAGTATCTTAAGGTTGGTGGAGTAATGTATCATGTGTTCCCATCTAACTGTGATCTTTTCACCAAATCAAATGAGGGTAGTACATGGACAACTTCTTATGGCACCATAGAAAGCTGTTATGGACTTTCAAAAGAAAAATTGGAAGAAATAGTATTTGATGTCTCTGGCGTTCGGCTAACGCCTATGGATAAGAATAAGTACCTAAAATGCGGCTATATTGTAGAACTTCATAGAATTAACGATTCAATGCTTAACCCAATTATTGACAACGAACCAAAACATCCAACACGCAACACATCACTACCCTACATACATCGTCATATAATGTGGATGTTGTACTTTAAGAGGCTTTAAAATAAAATGAATAATAATACAAATGGAATCCACGGTTGGCTTTTCAGTGCTGAGGATATTGCTAACGCCAATCGTGATAATAGATTGCTAACATTAGATTTTGAACTTGGAGACGTATGCCCGTTGAAATGTATCTACTGTTACCGATCGTACGATAGTAGAGATAACGATGTTCCAGCACCAAGGAAAAAGCCTCTAATGGATCTCACAGAGTGGCGTCGCGTTGTGGACGAAGCGAAACAACTCGGCGTGAAATCCATCAAGCTTATTGGTGGTGGTGAAATTACCGAGGAGAAGGAATTTATTTCTTGCCTGGAATATATTGCTGAGAGGGACATAACTGTTGTTCTTTTCACTGCAGGTACCGTTCTTGGTGATGACGAGCTTTGTCGTAGTATCCATGGCATTGGTAGCATGGAATTGGCCACATGGCTGCATGATAAAATTGGGGCGTCGGTTTTTGTAAAAATGGACAGTCTTGACCAGGAACTGCAAGACTCAATCGCAGGATCTTCTGGATATGCCTTGGTTAGAGACCGCGCCTATCAACTCCTCAAAGATGTTGGCTTCAATAAACACAATCCCACGCGACTGGGACTGGAGGTTAATGTAGGCCGACAGAACGTGCATGAAATTATGGACATCTATGCACTCCGGACCAGAGACAATGTATATGAAGACGTCGTTACTTCAATGCCTTGTGATACCTATTATCGAAATACGAATTATGACATAAGCATCGAAGAGAAACGCGACCTTTACAGGAAAGTATATTCATATAACAAACAACACGGCATCCCTTATGAAAAGATCTCTCCGTTTATAGGCGGTCTTGAATGCTCGCAATTAGGAAATGGACTATATGTTACCAATAGGGGAGATGTTTATCACTGCCCAGGGTCATTTGAAGAAATTGGAAACACCAAAGAGGAATCGTTAGTTTCTATCTGGTCTCGCTTTTCAGAAGCACGCAAATACCAATCACATTACTTTTGCCCGTTCCGTGAACAAGCTCAAATACTGCCAACTGATTTGATTAGAGAACTAGAAACTGAGCTGTTGGAAAACCATCACCCAAACTCCGAAATTGATCCGGAAAATGTAAAGTGTCACTTGGCTAAGAAGTAAATGACACAGATTCTTGTAAATGCCTTATTGGCTGCGTCCATTTACACTCTGGTTGGATTAGGGTTTGGACTGGCGTATCAGACCATGGGTTTTTTGAATTTTGCCCATGGTGTATTTATTACATTTGCAGCTTATGGATTATACCTTTTCAAGACTGTGTTTAATTTGAGTTGGCCATTAAGTCTACCTTTGGCTGTTGCTTGCAGCATAATCTTTAGTCTGATGTTTTATTTCTGCATTATTCAGCCACTCCGACAGCGTGGCTCCTCTCCCCTGGTTATCCTGGTTGCATCACTCGGAACATATGTAGTTGCTCAGAACACAATTTCTATGATATTTGGAGACCGAATTCAGACTGTCCAAACAGGCCCGGTCATAGAAGGCGCAATGATTTTGGGAGCACGACTGACAACTATGCAGGTGTATACCCTTCTCGCCACAGTAATTTGTTTTGTCGTCACATACTTCATATTACGGTTCACTAAAAATGGATTGCTGATTCGCGCTTATTCAGCCAATCCAACCTTAGCCGAGACTGCTGGAATTTCCGCCAATAAAATTCTTCTGCTGGCATCTGTGCTGTCCGCAAGTCTTGCCGGTGTTGCAGGGATTGCGCTTGCAGTTGACATTGGCATTACTCCATCCATGGGGATGCGCCCCTTCATGATGGGTGTCGTTGCGGTTATAGTTGGTGGGGCTCGAAATGTTGTCGGAATTTTATTGGGAGCACTACTATTGGGGCTTGTCCAGAATTTTGGTTTGGTGTTCTGCGACTCCCAATGGCAAGACGCCATCGCCTTTATAGTCCTTCTCCTCTTCCTCCTCGTAAGACCTCAAGGCTTCTTCGGCAAAAAGATCCGCAAGGCGGAGGTCTGATGGAGTATCTGCTGCACATCCTCATCATGATCGGGATCTACTCCATCGTCGCCATGTCCCTGAATCTTCCGGCGGGCTTCACCGGCCTCATCTCCGTGGCCCACGCCGCTTTTTACGGCATCGGTGCGTACACGACCGCTCTCCTCTCCCTCAAGGCCGGTATCCCCTTCTGGCTCTGTCTCCCGGCAGGAGTCATACTGACCGCCCTCATCGCCTTTCTCATCGCCTGGCCGTCGCTTCGAACCCGCGACGACTATTTCGTCATCACCACCTTCGCCTTCCAGATAATCGTCTTCAGCATCCTGAACAATTGGGTCTCATTCACCGGCGGCCCCATGGGACTTCCCGGCATTCCCCAGCCCAGAATCTTCGGCTTTCCCTTGTCGTCCCACGGTGCTTTTCTCTGCCTTGTCGCGGCTATAGGCGTCCTCGTCTATCTCTTCCTGAGCCGGCTCATCAACTCCCCCTTCGGCAGAATCCTCAAGGCAATCCGGGAAGACGAAATCCTCGTCCAATCCCTCGGTAAGAATGTAACCGCCTACAAGATGGCCGCTTTTGTAATTGGCGCGGCCATCGCCTCTATAGGTGGTGGTCTCTATGCGGTCTATATCAGTTACATCGACCCGACAAGCTTTACGGTCATGGAGTCGGTCTTTATCCTCTCCATCGTTATCATCGGCGGTGCGGGGAGCCTCAAGGGCTCTGTCGTCGGTGCCGCTTTTCTCGTCTCTCTCCCGGAAATCCTCCGCTTCGTCGGCCTCCCCAACGCCGTTGCCGCCAATTTACGGCAGATACTGTACGGAGTGCTCCTCGTTCTCTGCATGATGTACCGCCCTCAGGGGCTGTTCGGCGAATACTCGTTCAACGCCCATCCTGTGAAACGCACAAAGGAAGCAGATGCCTGAAAATGATCTGTGCGACTGCGAGCCAACATTCTTCCGGCAAGCAAAGCCGCCATTTGACTTTAAAAGGAAATATGTTCAAAATGTCCCATGGCAGGAAGATAACAACCGCCTGAAATAGAGGAGTTTGCCATGCTGCAAACCATCGAAGTTGAAATTGACGCCAAAGGACATATCCACCCCCTTGAAAAAATGCCTCATCTGCACAAAGGGAAAACACGGGCATTGCTGACCATTCTTCCTGATCTTCCGGCGAAGACGAAGCAAACCGTTGTAACGGGTCAGGAGAGTCAGGCATTCGGCGTTCTGACCGCAAGCCGATCCGTCACGCTTGAGGAGATGGAAGCCGCCATTCACACACGGGGTAGCAGGATATGATTGCGGTTGATACCAACGTCCTCGTCAGAATTCTGGTTGACGACCCCGGCGCTGCAGTTCAGATGCAAGCGGCCCGGGCGCTGCTTGCCAATGCCGAGGCGCTGTATGTGCCGCAGATCGTGCAAGTGGAAACGGTCTGGGTGCTTGAATCCGCATACGGTTTCGATAAATCCGCCATCTGCAAGATACTGGATCACCTGCTCCTTCATCAGCAATTTCTGCTGCAATCTTCTGAATCCTTTACCTCAGCTGTTACCCTCTTCCGCAAGCATTCCGCAGACTTTTCCGACTGCCTGATTCTCAACGAAGCCATGAGACAGCATCTCCAGCTTTATACGTTCGACAAAAAACTGGGACGTATCAAAGGAGCTGCAACCCCTTGAAGACACGCCGGGCTGATGAGAATATGCTTGAGATTGTCGGAGTGTCCAAGCACTTCAATGGCGTCAAGGCCGTGACGGAGGTTTCCTGCACCGTAGCCAAAGGCGCAATCACCGGCCTCATCGGCACCAACGGCGCGGGGAAGACGACGCTCTTCAATATGATCTGCGGCTATCACGAGCCGGACAGCGGTTCTATCCGCTTCAACGGGCGGGAGATCACCGGCAAACCTCCCCATACCGTGGCCACTGCCGGGATTGGTCGCACTTTCCAGAACCTGCGCACCATCAAGAAACTTTCCACCCTCGACAACGTCATGCTAGCCTTTAACCCCGGCGCTTCACCGCTTGCCTCCCTGAAGCGGGGAATGGAGCGGCAGCACAGGGAACGGGCGCAAGAACTGCTAACCTTCGTGGGGCTGTCCGGCAAGGCCGATGAACCGGCGGGAGAGCTTTCCTATGGCCAGCAGAAGCTTCTGAACCTGGCCTGCTGCCGCGCCCTCGATCCGGCCCTGCTCCTTCTCGACGAGCCGGTTGCCGGGGTGAACCAGGAGATGACGGCGAAGATCCTCGATCTGCTGCGTAACATGCGGGAGGAGGGAATTGGCGTGCTCATCATCGAGCACAACATGGAAGCGGTCATGGAGGTTTCGGACCGGCTGATCGTTATGGCCGGTGGGCAAGTGATCGCGGACGGTGAGCCCGCACGCATAAGAGAAAACCCCGACGTTATTGAGGCATACCTGGGATGAGTGGAACAGTGCTGGAAATAAGTAGCCTGGAAGCGGGGTACAACCATAAACCAGTGCTGAACGGCGTGTCGCTCACCGTACGACCGGGGGAGATTGTCGCCATCATCGGCCCCAATGGCGCGGGGAAATCGACTGTGTTGAAAAGCATCATCGGCATGCTCACCCCCAGAAATGGGGACATTCACTACTGCGGCGACCGGATCAACGGCAACAAGCCCTCCGCCAACGTCCGCCTGGGGATTGCTTATTCACCCCAGGGAAACATGGTCTTTGACGACCTGACCGTGACCGAGAACCTCGCCATCGGCGGCTACACTCTCACAGACAAGGGGCTTGCCACATCACGCATGGCCGAAGTTTTCACCCTTTTCCTAGAACTGGTGTCGCGGCGCAAAAACGACGCCGGAGACCTCAGCGGCGGCGAAAAGCAGATGCTCGCCCTCGGCAGGGCTCTGATGCTGCGGCCAAAACTCCTCCTCCTCGACGAACCGTCTCTGGGCCTTGCCCCGGCAGCCTTGAAAAAGAGCTTTGAGACGATCAGGGGCATCCGCGACAACTACCAGACCGCAATGCTCATCGTTGAACAAAACGTCGATGCGGTCTTCTCCATTGCCGACCGGGTCTACGTTATGGCGTTGGGAAAGGTGGTCGCTGAGGATGTCCCAAGGAATCTGCCTCGAGAGCGGCTGAAAGGGCTGTTTCTAGGGGTGGATAAGACACGGAACATTCCGGGGACATAATGCATTATGTAGGAAAACAAGAGGGGTCAGTTGTAGGTTGGGATGAACAGCCGTATCGTGAACCCCAACGATGGAAGTAATAAAGAGAAGTAATAAAGGGGTCAAGTCTCCAAATATCAAAAAAAGCAGAAATGAGGGGTCAGCCCTTGAAAAGAGAATTAAGTCTGTGTGGTGAGGTGAAAAAAGTAAAGGGTCTTTTAGGAATTTGATATTGGGAGCTTTGACCCCTTTATGGTAGTCTTTACGGTAGTCTTAACGCCGTTAAGGGACTTGTTGACAGCATGAAGTAGCAGCAGTCGTAAATATGGCAATATTTTCCTTTGCCATGATTGAATGTCTTGTTTTTGCATATATTTTGATGTATATTTGCACGGTTTAGAAACTAAGTGGCTTCATTTACTGTAAAAGGAGCGTAAGTGGATGGAAAAAAAGCTTCCAACAATTGAGATTATCGGGAAATATTGCAAGGGGTGTCACATCTGCGTGGAGTTTTGCCCCACGAAGGTGCTGGAAATGCAGGGCTTTGTCGCTTCGGTAAAAAACCTGGAGGCATGCATCAAGTGCATGCAGTGCGAGCTTCGCTGCCCTGATTTTGCTATCAAAGTAACGCCTTAATAATTAGACTGGAGGTAGTGAAAGTGCCAAAGAAGAAAGTTGCATTTCTCCAGGGTAACGAGGCCGCAACCTACGGAGCTCTGTATGCCGGATGCACGTTTTTTGCCGGTTACCCGATAACACCGTCTACCGAGGTGGCGGAGTTGATGTCGGTTGAGCTGCCAAAGATCGGCGGCAAGTTTATTCAAATGGAAGACGAGATCGGTGCCATGGCTGCGATCATCGGCGCATCGCTGACCGGCGAAAAGGTGCTGACCTCGACCTCTGGTCCGGGGCTCTCGCTCAAACAAGAGCTGATCGGTTATGCCTGCATTGCCGAGGTTCCCTGCGTCATTATCAATGTTATGCGTGGCGGCCCTTCCACCGGCATGCCGACCGGCCCCAGCCAGTCCGACGTCATGTCCGCCAAATGGGGCACACACGGCGACCACCCGGCCATCTGTCTCGTTCCCGCCTCCGTGCAGGAGTTGTTTGAGGAGACGGTCCGCGCCTTCAACCTGGCTGAAAAATACCGCACACCGGTCATGGTCATGCCGGATGAAATTGTCGGGCATATGCGCGAGAGAATTGTATTTCCGGAGCCGGGGGAGCTTGAGGTAATCAATCGCACCGCTCCGTCTGTTTCTCCAGAGAAGTACAAGCCCTACGACACTTCCTTCGGTGACGTCCCGCCGTTGGCGGCTTTTGGTTCCGGCTACCGGTATCATGTCACCGGCCTGAACAAGATGCAGGACGGCTTTCCGACCACCAAGGCTTCAATTGTACAGGAAGAAGAAGAGCGGCAGGTCCGCAAGGTAGAGAACAACAAGGCCGACATCGTCAAGTATGAGGAGTACCTCCTCGAAGACGCCGATGTAGCGGTAGTTGCCTACGGCTCCACCTCCCGTTCGGCCCGCTTCGCCGTTAATGAGGCGCGCAAACAGGGGATCAAGGCGGGAATGTTCCGCATAAAGACCTTCTGGCCGTTTCCCGATGAACAGATTGCCGCGTTGGGGGGCAGGGTAAAGGGGATTATAGCGCCGGAGATGAACCTGGGGATGGCCAAGCTTGAAATAGAGCGATGCGTGAAGGGACAAGCTCCCGTTGTCGGCATCAACAGGGTGGACGGCGAACCGATCAATCCGGGCCAGATACTGGAAAAAATCAAGGAGGTCAGGTAAGATGGCTTTTGATTACGATAAATACATCCGCCCCGGCAAGCTTCCACATATATGGTGTCCCGGCTGCGGACACGGGATTGTCATGAAGGGGCTCATCCGGGCAATCGACACCCTGGGCCTTGAAAAGAACAACACCGCCATCGTTTCCGGTATCGGCTGCGCTTCGCGGCTTCCGGGATACATGGATTTCTGCACCTTGCACACCGCCCACGGACGCGCGGCGGCCTTTGCAACCGGTGTCAAGATGGCGAAGCCGGAGATGGACGTGATATTGATCGGCGGCGACGGCGATGGCACCGCCATTGGCGGCAACCACTTCATACATGCCTGCCGCCGTAACATAGACATGACCTATATTATCATGAACAACAACATCTACGGCATGACCGGCGGGCAGTTTTCTCCATGCACCCCGACAGGCGCCAAGGCCTCTACCACACCGTATGGCAACCCTGATCCGGCCTTCGATATCTTAAAGCTGGCGATCGGCGCAGGCGCAACGTTTGTTGCCCGCGGCACGGCATTCCATGCAAACCAGATCGACAAGCTGATTGTCGAAGCTGTCCAGCACAAGGGGTTCTCCGTCGTGGAAATCCTTGATGACTGCCCTACAACTTATGGCCGGCGCAACAAGTTCAAGTCGGTCATCGAGATGATGAACCGCCTGAAGGAGATTGCGGTGCCTATCAAGGCTGCGGAAAAGATGAGCCCGGAACAGCTTCGGGGGAAAATCATCACGGGTGTCCTGTACAAGGAAGAGCGTCCCGAGTACACAGCAGAGTACGCGAAGGTCATAGAGCGCGCCAAGGGGATCGCCAGGTAAATTTAAACCGGCGGCGCAACAAATCAGGTAATCTTTTGACGAAACTGTAAAAAGGAGAATGAACAGATGTCTGGAAGATACGAGCTGAGATTTTCCGGGGCAGGCGGTCAGGGGTTAATCCTGGCCGGCGTGATAATGGCCGAGGCTGCCTCGATATATGACGGAAAACAGGCTGTCCAGTCCCAGAGCTACGGTCCTGAGGCGCGCGGCGGAGCTTCCAAATCCGAAGTGATTATTTCCGACGACCCGATCGACTACCCCAAGGCAACCGTGGTTGACGCCCTTCTGGCGCTGACCCAGGAAGCCTGCGACAAGTACTCCTCGGATTTGAAGGATGGAGGGGTGCTGTTGATCGATTCAGACCTGGTAAAGAACCTGCCTAAAGGTAATTTCAATACGGTGGCCTTTCCTATCATCAACACTGCCAAAAATGAAGTCGGCCGAGAAATCGTCGCCAACATCGTGGCCCTTGGCGCCATGGTGGCGCTAACCGGCGTGGTATCGAGGGAAGGCGCGGAAAAGGCCGTTCTCTCCAGGGTTCCTGAAGCATTTCTCGAACTCAACAAAAAGGCTTTCAATGCGGGGTTTGAGAAAGCGATGGCTGCCGGTAAGCGCTCTGCATAATCTTTTACCGAATCATTTACAGGTAAGAGCTTGCATCAATTTCTGAAAGAATACCTTGAACTGCACGGCTATTGGGTGCTGTTTCTCTGGACTTTTCTGGAGGGTGAGGCAGGCCTTATTTTCGCCGGTTTTCTCGTCTTTCAGGGATATATGAGCTTGGCGGGGGTTATCGCTGCCGCCTTCTGCGGCGCCTTCTGCGGCGACCAATTCTATTTCATTCTTGGTCGTTGGCGGGGACCGCTTCTTCTCAGGCTCTTCCCGGTGATAACCCGCAAGTTTCGCAAGGCGCTGAAACTCATTGGGAAATACGGTACGTTTGTCGCCTTTATTTCCCGTTTCACATATGGCTTCCGCATTATTCTCCCTGTCGCGCTCGGCATGACCCCCTTCCCCGCTTTCAGGTTCCTCTGGCTCAATCTGATAAGCGCCTTTACTTGGGCAATCATCTTTTCCATGGCGGGTTACCTGTTCGGCAAGAGCGCGGCGTTATTCGTCACGGACACAAGTCGCTACGAACATTACCTGATGCTCGCTTTAGCCGCTCTGGTAGCCCTCTTCTGGCTGTCGCACTTTGTCCTTATCTGGTATCGCAAAATCCCGGCCAGACGGCGCTTGAGGCGGATGCGCAGGGCGCAAAAACCTGTATCTTAAATGGAGAAGTCGCCCTACAATGGACAATAAAATCTGCATTGTGAGAAATTCTTGAGTCATTTGAACAATACAGCCATCGTTCTGGTGGAGCCGCAAAGCCCAGGCAACGTTGGCATGGTCTGTCGGGCCATGAAAAACATGGGGTTGAGCGAATTGCGGCTGGTAAACCCCTGTAAAATTGACCATCCGGATGCCGTCATGTTTGCCGTCTCAGCCAGAAACCTCCTGGAGCAGGCGCGCATTTATCCGACCCTGACGGAGGCAATAGCGGATTGTCCTATCTCCATCGCCACTACCCGTCGTCATGGCAAATACCGCCAGGAAATACATACCCCTGAGGAGATAGTGGCCAATGTACTGAAGCAAGGCGCAGACAATCGCTCTGCGTTCGTTTTCGGTCGTGAGGACAGCGGCCTGACCACCGACGAGGTCGCCCTCTGCCGCTGGCAGTCCACGATCCCCACCGGTGAGTCTTACGGCTCCCTGAACCTTGCCCAGGCGGTACTTATCTTCTGCTATGAATTGCGCAAGGGGATGGCGTCCAATGCGTCGTCCAATGAGCGGGAACTGGCCGTAACGTCGCTAACCGAGCCGTTGTACGACCATATGGAGCAATCGCTTCTCCGGATCGGCTTTCTCAACCCCCAAAATCCGGCCCACCTTATGCGGTCGCTACGCCGCATCTTTGCCAGGGCCGAACTGGATGAACGCGAGGTCGCGATCCTGCGCGGCGTACTGGCGCAGATCGACTGGGCGGCCAATGCATTCAAAGGGAAAAAGGGAGAATGATGGAGATAACCTACATAGGTTTTGCTGCCGGGATCATTACCAGCCTGGCGGCCCTTCCCCAACTGGTGCGGACCTACCGGACAAAACATGCCCGCGACATTTCCATCTGGCAGCCGCTGTTGCTTGATGTCGGAATGATACTATGGGTGATATACGGCGTTGCCCTTAAGGATGTTCCGCTCATCGCCGCCAATCTGTTCTCCTTCATATGCTATACACTTTTGATAATCATGAAAATTTGTTTCAGGGAAGATGACTTTTCCCAAGACAATGATTATAATGTTTGCAACAACGGTACGAAGGAGGATTTATGAGAAGGATGACTACATCCCTGTTTGTTGTTTTGTCTCTTTTTATGCTGGGCGGCTGCGGCTACAATGTTATGCAGGCCAAGGAGGAGGCGGTGTTCGCGGCATGGGGGGACGTGGAGGCCACCTACCAGCGGCGCGCGGACCTGATTCCCAATCTGGTTGAGGTGGTCAAGGGCTATGCCAAGCATGAGGCGGAGACCCTTAAAGCCGTTACCGAGGCACGATCAAAGGTCGGCTCTGTGCAAGTCACCAAGCAGATGCTGAACGACCCTCAAGCATTGGGCAGGTTCCAGCAGGCCCAGGGCGAGCTTTCCGGCGCCCTTTCACGGCTCATGGTGGTGGTGGAGCGCTACCCGGACCTGAAGGCCAACCAGAACTTCCTCGATCTGCAGAATCAGCTTGAGGGCACGGAAAACCGGATAAACGTCGCCAGGGTCCGCTATAACAAGGCGGTACAGGAATTCAACACCAGCATTCGCACATTCCCTAATTCCATGACCAATTCATTCCTTCTCCATCTGCCCCGCAAAGAGCCGTTCAAGGCGGATGAGGGGGCCAAGGCGGCGCCAAAGGTGAAATTCTAAAGGTTTTCTAAATGCGTTTATGTAGGGGCGCAATGCTTGCGCCCTTGCTGCAAATAACCGACGCTGTTGCCATTGACACCAGGGCGTATGCAATACACCCCTACAACAAAAATGGTATTTCAGTAAATACTGAGACCCTAAAGGGTTTTCATGCGACGGCTACTCCTCACATTTCTTTTCCTGTTTATTCCGGTCATGGCGCTTGCCCTTGACCTGCCTCAACTCAAAGGGCGGGTGAACGACTACGCAGGCATGCTCTCCATACAGGCTGCGCAGGAGGTGGAGGAGCGCCTCAGCGCCTTTGAGCGGAGCGATTCCACCCAGATCGTGGTGCTGACCATTCCGACCCTCGGAGGGGAGAGCCTCGAAGAGTTTTCCATCCGTCTGGCCGAGGCATGGCGCATCGGCCAGAAAGGGCTCGACAACGGAGCCATCCTGCTGATCGCCAAAGAGGAGCGCAAAATCAGGATAGAGGTAGGCCGCGGTCTGGAGGGCAAGCTGACCGACCTTGTGGCGGGTAGGATCATCCGTGGAGATATCGCTCCCAGATTTAAGGTCGGCGACGTTGACGGCGGGGTGAATGCCGGTGTCTCCGCCATAATGGCCGTGGTCAAGGGAGAATATACGGCCCAGCCGCGAGACCTTCGCCAAGGCAAAAGTAGCGCCCATCCCATCTTCACCCTCATTATCTTCCTCTCTGTAGCCTGTATTTTTCTGGGGGCAGTTTCCAAGATCCTCGGCGGAGTGGCCGGCGCCGTGGGGCTCCCCATCATAGCTCTGCTCACATTTCCCGGACTTGCCCTTATCATCTTGGCCGGTCTGGCTGTTGCGGGCCTTGTAATCGGTTTGCTTCTTGCCTTTCTGTTTGGTAGCGGCAGAGGCGGTGGTTATTCTGGTCCGTTTTTCGGTGGCGGATTTGGCGGCGGTTCCTTTGGCGGAGGGGATAGCGGCTTTTTCGGTGGTGGCGGCGGATTTGGCGGAGGCGGCGCGTCGAGTGACTGGTAGGGGGAAGGGATACAGGTAAAGGTAAAGCTAGAGGTAAAGGATGAAGAAGCTAAAGGCCCGTACTTTTTTCAGTGAAGATGAGGGTGATCGAATCCGTCAGGCCGTGGAACGAGCCGAGTCCGACACCTCGGGAGAGATAGCCACTATGGTGGTTGACCATAGCGACAGTTACCGCGAGGCGGAAATCCTGGGCGCACTCTCTTTTGCAGGATTACTGGGGCTTATTCTCGCCTTGGCTATCCACCACATCACTATCTGGTCGTATATTCCGCTGGTCATACTTTTTTTCATTCCAGCCAGATATCTCTTCAGGCAGTACCCAGATTTAAAGCTCCCCTTTGTAGGGAGGAGCAGGGTTATGGAGGCGGTCAGGGAGAGGGCGGTCCGCGCGTTTTTTGAAAAAGGGTTATACAAAACCAGGGATGAGGCCGGTATCCTCATATTCATCTCTATTCTTGAGCGAAAGGTCTGGATACTTGGAGACAAGGGAATTAACGCAAAAATCGCCCCACAATTCTGGAGTTCCCTTGCCAATGAGGTTTCCGCAGGCCTCAAGCAAAACCGTGCCAGCGAGGCTCTCTGCACGGCTATAGAAAAATGCGGAAATATATTAAAGGAGCATTTCCCAAGAAAAACGGATGACGTCAACGAACTGGAGGACGATTTGATTGTCTGATTCGTGACAATTTAGCTCTTTTCCATTGACACCGGGGATGGAAAAGTGTAGCTGAAGGGCGTAATTTTCCGCAGTTGAGGAAATCAACGGGGCATGTTTGACATTTGAAGATTGGTTAATTCTCCTCCGACACATGACCCCATCCCACTCTTGACCTCGAAAGAGAGCTCCCCTTGACATATCGGCACTATGAGTTATCATCAAAAAACAAAGTACAACGAAAGGAGGTTACGCCATGATACAATGGGAAACTGAGCTGAAAAAGGCCGTGGAGAGGGCCACGACCGAGAAGAAGACCATCCTCGTCGACTTCTTTAACCCCGGCTGAATCGGCTGCAAACAAATGGATGCGGTTACGTATCCTGATACCAAGGTGATCGGCTTCATAGGCAAGCGGTTGGTGCCGTTGCGGTTGTCGGCGGATGGCCCGCTTGCCGCTGAGTTCAAGGTGACTTGGACCCCAACGTTGGTGACGCTTGACTGCGACGGAAAGGAACGCCACCGGACTATCGGCTTCATGCCGCCGGATGAGTTGATTCCGTCGATTGAAATTGGCATGGCCAAGGCTGATTACGACATCGGCCGTTACGACGAGGCTGTAATACACTTGGACAATATTTTACGCGACTATCCGTCCAGTGGGGCCGCCCCGGAGTCGGTATTCATGCGCGGTGTCTGTCGCTACAAAAGCACCCACGCCGCCGGGCCACTCAAGGAGGCCTATGAAAAGCTTTCGGCGGATTATCCTGAAAGCGAATGGACCAAGCGCGCTCACCCATACAGCCTGCTGTAGCTTCGCTGGCTCTGTTCATCAGTAATGTTGGCAGAAAGGGGGCTTGTAAGCCCCCTTTTCTTTGACCATACTACCCTGGAGCGAAAACAAACGTGGAGCATCTCCTTTGCGGAATCATACTGGTTGGAATTGCGGCGCTCTCACTTACGTCGGCCTGCCATGCCCTTCTCATGAAGCGGGACCCACGCTCAGCCTTTACCTGGATCGCACTGTCGCTAACCTTTCCGCTCGTCGGCCCGTTCCTGTACTGGAGTATGGGGGTCAACCGGATAAGCCGCCGGGCGCGTGCCTGGATGGATAGCGGACGTCGGCTGGCGGGATGGGATATCTTTGCCGTGGGACAGAAGCGGGAGGCGGCCAAGGGGCTGCCTGCCGGAGCGGAACACCTGCGGGATCTGCGCACCCTTGCGGACAGAGTGGTCAATGCACCTCTTCTGGCCGGTAACGCGCTCATTTCACTGGCTAACGGGGAGGAAGCGTATCCAGCCATGCTTGCCGCTATCGATGCGGCCCGTCATTCCGTCAACCTCAGTACCTACATTTTCGACACAGACGTCAGCGGCAGACGTTTTGTCGAATCCCTCCGCAAGGCCACCGATAGAGGTGTTGCGGTGAGGGTGATCATAGACGGCCTAGGCGAGAAATATTCCCGTCCCACAGCCCGTCACCTTCTGAACGGGTCGCAGGTCAAGGTCGTCCGTTTCCTGCCGCTCCGTCAGGGGGGATACGTAAACCTTCGCAACCACCGCAAAATACTGGTGATCGACGGCAAGATGGCCTTCACCGGCGGTATGAACATCAGCGACCGCCACCTGTTAGAGCGGAGCACCCCACCGTTGCCGGTACGAGACATTCACTTCCGCCTCGAAGGGCCGGTGGTGGCAGACCTGCAGAGAGTCTTCCTGGAGGACTGGTATTTTGTTGCCCGCGAACTGGTCGAGGACAGCCGCCTCTTTCCCCTTCTTTCTCCGGCGGGGTCGGCCCTGATCAGGACCATCAGCGACGGGCCAGACAAAGAATTCCGCAAGCTTCACTGTATCATTATGGGGGCGCTGGCCTGCGCCCGCAAGCGGGTGTGGATCATGACCCCCTACTTCATTCCCGACAGGGCACTCGTATCCGCCATGACCACAACGGCCTTGCGCGGGGTAGAGGTCACACTGATTCTCCCGGCAGTGAACAACCTCCCCTATATCCACTGGGCGACCCGTTCCTACCTCTGGGAGCTTCTTCAGCACGATATCAAGGTCTTGTATCAATCGCCACCCTTTGCCCACACCAAACTTTTGCTGGTTGACGGCATCTGGAGTCTGATCGGCTCCGCCAACCTTGACCCGAGGAGCCTGAGACTCAACTTTGAGTTGAACCTGGAAGTCTATGACCAGCATTTCACGGCGTTGCTGGAGCGGGATTTCATCGCAACCATGTCAAGGTCACGTCAGGTTACACTGGCAGAGGTTGATGGCAGGCCGCTACGGGAGCGGATTCGTGACGGTGTTGCCAAGTTGTTTTCTCCGTATCTGTGAGACATTCCCTTCCCGGCGAGAAGGGTTTCCCTCCGAATCTCTCCTCGCCAAGCCGGGTTATCGCTTCGATTTCCTAAGTCCGACAGGCTCCTTGCGGCTAAGAATTGTTAGGTTTCAACGCAACAAAAAAAGCAGTTGCTAATCCCAGAGAACAGGAGAGAAAATATGACTGGAGAACAAGGCGCCTACGCAACACAAGTATTGACAATGACCGGGCAGGTCAGCTATCAAGAAGGGGGGGTTGTAAGCAAGACCGTGATCGACAAAAAGGTGGGAACGCTGACCCTTTTTGCCTTCGCGGCGGGGCAGGGGCTGAGCGAGCATACGGCCCCTTACGACGCCTTTATCCAAGTGATCGAGGGAGAAGCCCTCATAACGATCGCCGGCATCGATTACACGGTGGGCGCCGGACAGATGATCATCATGCCCGCCAACCAGCCCCATGCATTGAAAGGTATCCAGCAATTCAAAATGCTGCTCGTTATGATCCGCGCCTGAGTTATACCAATTCTTGGAATAAGTCGTCAGAAACTGGCCGTGCTTTGTCCATTTCAGGCATCCAGGACAAGCGCGAGCCCCGGCGACAACGAACTACGCTTCCAGGTGAGGCGCTTCACCGCCATTGACGACAGAGTGGCCCCATGGCAACCAGGACCTTTGACCCATACAGACCGTATACCAGGGGCGGCAATGAATCTGACAATTCAATTTTATCAGGAACTCCTTGACAATCTTTACGATGGTGTCTATTTCGTCGACAAGGACCGAACCATTCTCTTCTGGAGCAAAAGCGCCGAACGGTTAACCGGCTATGGTAGCAAGGAGATCGTTGGCTCCCACTGCTGGAACAACATTCTCATGCATGTGGACAGCCAGGGCAGCAGCCTCTGCATCAAGGGATGTCCGCTGCAAAAGACCATGACCGACGGCGTCATGGTCGAGGGCGAGGTCTTTCTGCACCACAAGGAAGGGCACAGGGTGCCGGTATTGATCCGTGCCACCCCGATGTACGACAGGCACGGAAGCATTATCGGTGCTGTAGAGATATTCCGTGAAAACAGCGAGAATATCTCGGCAATAGAAAAGATTGAAGATCTGCAGAAACAAGCATTTGTCGATTCCCTCACCGGCTTGGCGAACCGACGCTTCATGGAAATGAATCTTCAGTCGCGTTTCGATGAATTGTCCCGTTACGGCTGGCAATTTGGACTGCTTATGATCGACATCGACAATTTCAAGTCCGTCAATGATCGTTTCGGGCATGTCGTGGGAGATGCGGCGCTAAGGATGGCCTCTCGCACCATGAAGGAAAGTACGCGATCTTCAGACCTCGTCAGCCGATGGGGCGGCGAAGAATTTATCGTACTCATAACCAACGCCACCATAGAGCGTGTTCAGAAAGCTGCAGAAAGGTACCGGATGCTGGTAGAGCAATCGTTGTTGCCTGTCGGGGACGAAAGCTTGCAGCTTACCATATCAATCGGGGCAACCCTTGCCCTCCCTGGCGACACCATGGAAACTGCGATAAAGCGAGCTGATGACCTCATGTACCAGAGTAAATGCGCAGGCAGAAACCGGGTTACCATATCGCCAGCCGATAATACCAAGGTGCAATCAAAATGACGAAAACGCTCTTGCCATGAAGGGTTCGTTAATGCTATTTATCCTGTAGAGCGGCGCGGGTGGCCGCCTTTTGCATTTCAGCAGATAACCGGAGTAAACCCATGAGCGGCATTATCAGCCTCATAGACACCCATGCCCATATCTACAGCCGTGAGTACCTCCCGGATTTTGACGAAATGCTGGAGCGGGCCACAACAGCCGGGGTCTGTCATATCATAGCGGTCGGCACGGACCTGGAATCAAGCCGGGCCGCCTGCGAACTGGCCGCCCGCTACGCGCATATCTCCTGTACGGTCGGCATACACCCCCATGACGCCGACCGGGTGTCGGAGCAGTGCTATGACGTAATCCTTCGGATGGCGAAGGAGCAGCCCAAGGTCGTCGCCATCGGCGAGATCGGCCTCGACTTCTACCGTGACCGCTCGCTGCGGCAATCGCAGGAAGAGGTGATGCGCCGCTTTATCCGGCTGGCGCGTGAACTGGCGCTGCCGGTTGTCATACATGACCGGGACGCCCACGACCGTGTGATGAAGATCCTGCGTGAAGAGCGGGCCGATCAGGCGGGAGGCGTGCTTCACTGTTTTTCCGGCGATCTGGAAATGGCCAGAGAGTGCGTCGACATGGGGTTTTACATCTCCATCCCCGGCACCGTCACCTTTCCTGGCAACATGGCTCTGCATGATGTGGTCAGGGGGATAAAGATAGAACACCTACTCCTTGAGACCGACTCCCCATATCTTGCGCCGGTCCCCTTCCGTGGCAAGCATAACGAACCGGCCCATATCCGGTTTACCGCAGCAAAGGTGGCCGAGCTAAAAGGACTTTCACTGGAGGATGTAGGCCGCATCACCTCCCTCAACGCCAGGCGGCTGTTCGGCCTCGGCGCGACCGACCAGAAAGCCCGTATCGCCTACCGTATCAGGAACTCCCTTTACCTCAACATCACGAACCGCTGTTCAAACCGCTGTTCATTCTGCGCCAAGTTCGACGATTTCACGGTCAAGGGGCATTTACTCCGGCTCGACAATGAGCCTTCATTTAATGAGGTGATGGCTGCCGTCGGCGACCCATCCGGTTACGACGAGGTGGTATTTTGCGGATACGGCGAGCCGATGCTTCGCCTCGACCTGATAAAAGAGGTGGCTGCTGCTTTGAAAAAGTCCGGAGTGCGGATCAGGATCAATACGGACGGCCAGGCCAATCTGGTGTATGGCCGCAATGTGCTCCCCGAACTGGCGGGGCTCGTAGATTCACTTTCGGTAAGCTTAAATGCCCCGGATGCCGCCACATACACGCGGCTCTGCAACACCCCGTTCGGGGAAAAGGGATTTGCAGGGATATGCGAGTTTCTTCGCGAGGCGCCAAGGCATATACCCCTTGTGACTGCCACAGCTGTAACGGTAGAGAGGGTGGAGATCGAAGCGGTGCGCCGTCTCGCAGCCTCGCTGGGGGTCGAGTTCCGGGAACGGGAGTACGCCGAGGTCGGCTGAGCGGAGATAGTAGATGGCAGACAAGAAAACCCGCTGGCTCCTTCTCCTCTGCCTGGCTCAGAGCTTCATCATGCTGGTCTTTATCAACTATTCCGCCGTGTTGCCCCTGCTCAAGCAGGAATGGGGGATGAACAACACCATGGCCGGATCAATCTTCTCCGTCTATCAACTTGGTTTTGTCATCTCATCGGTTACCATGAGCGTCTTGAGCGACCGGATTAACACCAAGCGTATCTTCATCGCTTCCGCCCTCTGGTCAGGCACCGCCAACCTTTTATTTGCCCTCTATGCCCATGATTACCTGACTGCAATGGTGCTGCGCCTTTTGACAGGCATCGGCATGGGGGGAACCTATATGCCGGGGCTGAAGATGGTGGCTGAACGCTTTAACCCCCATGAACGGGGGAGGGCGGTCGGCATCTACGTGGCTTCGCTGGTGCTCGGCGTCTCCATATCCCTAGCCGCAACTGGCACCATAACCTCGTTGGCAGGGTGGCGGACTGCCTTCGTTGTCTGTTCCATAGGGGTGTATATCGGCGTCATCTTATCGTTCATCGTCTTTAGCGGATACCGGCCGACAACACACTGCAAGGGAAAACAGGGCTTTCGGAAAGAGATAATCAGAAACCGTCCCGCCTTCCTGATGATCCTCGGATACGGATCCCACATGTGGGAAATGAACTGCATGCGAAGCTGGCTGGCCCCCTTCTTTACCGCCGCACTCATCCAATACGGCGTCGCCCAGGGGGTCGCCACCGGTTGGGCCGCAACCGCTGCCGCCGGTGTCATGGGGGTCGGCATAATTTCCACCGCAGTAACCGGGACCATCTCCGACCGGATCGGCAGAACCAGAACCATCAGCCTGGTGATGCTTGCCAGCGCCTCCATCTCCTTATTTTTCGGCTGGTTAATAAACCTCAACCCCATTATCCTGCTTATCGTAGCGGTCATCTACGGCTATCTTATCGTGGCTGAATCGCCGGTCTTCTCCACCGGGCTCACGGAATTGGCGGCTCCCGGCTATATGGGGGCAGCCATGGGGATGCAGTCACTCATAGGGTATTCTCTCGGGATGATATCCCCAACCGTTTTCGGATGGGCTCTGGATTGTTGCCGGGGATGGCGGCCACTGCCGGGGATTACCGTAGACTGGGGCATTGCCTTTGCCACCGCGGGGGTCGTAGCGCTGCTAGGCCCGCTCTGCATGCACCTGCTACGGCGTTGTCCGGAAAGCGCCCGTATGGCGGGGGGTAAAAAATAGGATAGACGAATTAGTTTTATATACTGTCCCGGAAATAGTCCAACGGTGCGTAATGTGCCACACCTGCCCCGGAATATGATGTCGGTTCGCTCTCGCCATTCTTAGAACCCCCTTTTTGTCGGCATAAACGTGGTTCTAAGGCCATAAACAAGGTCAGTTTTGATCCATTGGCTGTGATATTTCAGGATGTTAGCTTGGTCCGACCCCCAAGTGCCCCCGTTTGTTCGGCTTCAGGCTGCCTTTTCGAACGGCTTAATTTCGGATTCCAACTTGTCCGAAATGGCATCGCGGGCAATTTCAAGATCATATCTTGCTTGCAAATTTATCCATAGTTGAGCAGTGGTACCGAAATAACGACCGAGACGAAGCGCTGTGTCCGCAGAGATACCGCGCTTTTCCAGTACGATTTCATTGATGCGCCTCGCAGGAACATGAATTTCCTTTGCCAGTCTATATTGGCTTATGCCCAAAGGGATTAGAAACTCCTCGCGTAAAATTTCACCTGGATGAATTGGGGGGAAATCTCTTTTACTCATAAGTAACTCCTTAATGGTAGTCAACGATTTCAACTTCGTATGCAGTATTGTCGCGCCAGACGAAACAGATACGCCATTGGTCGTTTATGCGAATGCTATGCTGACCAATACGATCTTCCTTCAAAGTCTCAAGGTGGTTTCCTGGTGGAGATCGTAAGTCATTAATATCTACTGCGCTATCCAGATAATCCAGTTTTCGGGCGGCAAGGCGCTGGATAGTCTGTGGCAATTTGGATGAAAATTTGCCATTGAATATCTTTTCCGTTTCTTTGCAGTTGAAGGAATTTATCATGCTCAAATGATAACGAAGGGTGTTATTACTGTCAAGCGTTAATACGGGGAGGGTCACGTGTAAAATGGGGTCATACATGTAAAAAGGTGGCACGTCTACAAATAACAAATAGGGGGGTAGTTGGTTAGTGCCCCATGGTGTATGATCCTCGCAAAAACTCTTTGCTGAGGAGATACCGTGGAAATACCCTTGATATCAGGTCGCGATTATCCCAACACGTACCGCAGTTTTGTTGAGATGTTTCCTGACAATGCATCTTGCGCTGAATACCTCATAAAATTACGTTGGCCGAATGGGTTTATCTGTTCAGCCTGCAAAATAGCCACTACTCCAAGGCAGTCGTGGTCGCTTAACTTGCCCGTTTTGCCGCCATCGCACCTACGCCCAAGCGGGAACGATCTTTGATAAGACACGGACACTGCTAACGACATGGTTCGAAGCAGCGTGGCACGTGAGTACAGCTAAGAACGGTTTGTCTGCTAAGACGCTGGAGCGTACGCTTGGCACAAAATATCGGGTTGCTTGGACCATGCTCCAGCGCTTTCGTGTGGCTATGGTAGATGCCGAACGTAAGCCGCTCTCCGGGAATGTTGAAGTAGACGAAACCTTTATAGGGGGCGTCAAGCAGAGCGGCAAAAGAGGCCGTGGTTCTGCGAAAAGCATAGTAGTGATTGCCATAGAAATCATGGATACTAAGGGGTTCGGGCGGGTACGAATGCGTCATATTCCCGATGCTTCTGTTGAAAGCTTGATGCCGTTTGTATGTGATGCAGTCGTTCCAAGTTCTGTTGTGCATACATATGGATGGAGCGGCTACAATGGATTATCTGAACATGGGTTCACCAGAAAAATTACAGTCCAATCATCT
>JBAQKZ010000018.1:0-10349 GCA_049301475.1 Geobacteraceae bacterium
ACAGGTTGTTATGAGCGCCGTGCGAATAAACTGGTCTGGGTGGTGGAATGCTCGTGAAAATGGGTGGGGGAATGCTCTTGAAAAATTAGGCCTTCAAGTGGCGGAATGGTCTTGAAAAATTACACGGATCAAGGCCTATGATTCGTGAGGCTTCTTGGGGATCATCCAGCTTTTGGGTAAAAGAGACCCAATCAATAAGGGAACGATTTTCTGGAGGTAGTGTATTTTCTACCTCCCTGTTAGCTATAGGAGGTTTGTCAGGGGAAAAGCCTTCCGGCAGTTCGCCGGGATTGCCGGTAGTACCGGCAAATCCCGCCGGACTGCCGGGAACCTCAGGGATGGAGATGCACCTTGCATCAATGCTGTTGTCATGGTACGTTTTCAAAAGAGACCTCCTGTTTTTATGGATGGGGTGGTTTTTAGAGAGGGGAGCCGGCCGCCAAGCAAAGCTCCCCTTTCGTTTTGTTGTTATGTTTATGTTCCTACCTATTTATCCTTTCACTTGACTTTCATCCCTGCTTCGAATGCTTTAAGGGCTTTCCTCATAATGAGAACAAAAGCTTTGTTTAGTTGCGGCTCAATCATCGCAAAGTCGAACAGTTTATAATCTGTTATCTCGGCAAGTTCATCTATTCCGGTAATGACCATGTTTTTCATCATCTGATGCCGGGTTATGTTTGATTTATTGGCAAAACAATCAATACTAAAAATGGCCGATTCCGTAAGTTTAATAGGTAATGACCTTGCCGGAAGTGTTGACTCTGAGAAATCCTGTTGCGGCCTATCAATCCCCTTTAGAGGCGCTTCGAGGTCTCGAAATACTATTGCCAGATAGAATACATGCGGCATTTTAAAACTGCCAAGAACATTAAGCCAGAGGTTGACGAAACTCTGCATCAGGTAATGCCTGTTCATTGATCCAAGTTTTGCCAGCATATCCAGACGACTAATTCTGAAATCGTTCAACTTTACAGTGACCTGCTGTTCGTATTCTCTACCCATTTCTTACCTCCGATACACCATAGTGTATTACACCTGAGTATATTGTCAATAGAAAATTTGTTACATGATTACAGTGACAAGTTTTATTCGATTAGGATGACATTGTTCTGAGCGATTCGACGGGTGTATTTTGTTGAGACCGCTACAGTCAGTCAGCACAAAAGGCCACGCTGTCTAACTTCCGCCAGGATAGATTCAAGGGACATAGGCAACTCATATCATACCGCGCTTCACTTCACGGCGTTGCACTCTGTTCCGTTACGGCGGCGTCATATTCGCTTAAGGCTGAGAAAAGACGTCACACATCACGCAAAGGCGCGTCATGTATGACAGAGGCACAGGCGTTGGGTTATATGCGCTCGTAAACGCATAATCAGGCCGGGGAGTGGGGGATTAAATACGTTTATTGTTTCATGATATTATGTTATGAAAATAATAATTAGCGGAGAACATTTATGAAAACGCGATTAATTCTTAAACCGGGACAGAAGGGGGCTAAAAGGCTTACCGATAAGTACGGTGATGCTTTGGTATGTGTCCGATTCCGCTATGACGCAGAATTGCGGCAACGGTTGAAGACGGTGGAACTGATTGTGGAGAAAAGCGACTGGACCCCGCCGCCGCCACGGTATGCCGCTGACACTATTGTTTCTCTTCGGATAGAAGGTTATGAAAAGGAATTGCGTGCAAAGGCAAAAGCGGCTGGCGGGCGGTGGAATCCGGAGAAGCAACTCTGGTTTGTTCAGTACGGTAAAATAGTCGGCACGCAGTTGGAAAAGCATATACAGGCAGATGAAAAGGATAACAACGGGAAATGAAGTTTATGAATTCCATTCTTAATTCATATAAGGCTATAAAAGAGAAGATAAGAGGAAGAGGCCCTGAACGGAATAGTCAATTGGGAGTCAGAACCGACATATCATTGAAGTGTGCCGCTGCGGGAGCACGCGGAGTTGATAATTTTCATTTGGATAGATACCATCAGGCAATCAAGGAGTTTGATAAATCAATCGGCGAAAACCCGAAAGACGCAAATGCATATAACAATCGTGGCACTGCAAATTTGAACTTGACTAATTACCAACAGGCAATCAATGATTTCACTAACGCAATCACCATAAACCCCAATTTTGCAGAGGCATACCACGGGCGCGGTGTTGCAAATGATAAATTGGGTAATAAGCAGCAGGCAATCAAGGATTTTGATAAAACAATTGAAGTAGACCCGAAACATCGAAATGCATTCTTTCATCGAGGACAGGTATATTTTACCTTGGGTAATTATCATCTGGCGATTAAAGATAACGATAGGGTGATTGAGTTAGATCCGAATCTTGCAGAGGCTTATTTCGGACGCGGCGTCGTAAATGTAAAATTGGGAGAACTCACACAGGCAATTAATGATTTTGATAAGGCCATCGAGATAAACCCGAAATATGTTGAAGCACACCGTGTTCGCAAAGTTGCGAAATCTGAATTGGCCAGAAAACAAGCTGAGTTGGCAAAAAAACAAGCGGCAACTATGCGCAAGAGAAATAGTGCTATGCAGTCGGAAGCTGCTCTTGCGAAAAATAGAATTCTGAAGGAGGAAGCTGAAATTAGGATAAAAAAGGATTTGCAGGCAGCTGCGGAGTATATAGCAAGCTGTACAAGGCCATCTGACAGGAGGCAGCGACAACCACTTCGGAATTACGTGAAAAAATATGTGTGGAACCGTGACGGGGGGTGTTGTGTTGAATGTGCTTCAAAAGAGAAACTTGAATATGATCACATCATTCCGCACAGCAAAGGGGGAAGTGACACTGAGCGAAATATTCAGTTGCTTTGCGAAAAGTGCAATAGGTCGAAGCATGCAAAAATATGAGAATAAGAAGATGCTGGCCTTGCCCCTGTGCTCATTGGCTCGCCATTGCAACAGCCCAATATGAGAACATCATGATTGACCAAGATTACACGTCCACTGAAGAGGCTATTAAAGACCTAACAAATTCGCTAAGGCCACTTGGACGCCTAACTATTCTGGAACCCTCTAATCTTGCGTTGGCTAAGAATATTTTCAAAAAACTGAAATCATCTGGAATTACAGCAAAAAAGACAGAAATCGAACAAATTGCCTCCCAGAAAGGTTGGAGTTCACAACAGGCTGGCAAGCTTGCGAAGAAATTTGGCAGCTAGTCGCTCATTGCCAAAATAAGGCAAATGTTCAACCAAGCGCAACAGCAGTGAACCCGCTGTGCTCTCAGCCGTTTCGCTAGCATAAAATGAGAAGACAAAAATCCACCACCTTCGGAAATGAATTAGCGCGACCCCTATGGAACCTATTTAACTGAGAGGTATATCGACATGACTACAACACTTAATTTAGATGCTTTTAAACTGTCTCAGGCGATATTTGAAATTCAGTATAACGAAGCTTACCTTCTTTGGGATAAGTCAGGTGAGATATGGTCAAACGTAAGTCGTGAATGGCCTAATTTGAAAATCCAAAAAGCTGAGCCTAACAACACAACCCTGTCAGTAGATAATTTTCAACTTTCAGCTACATTAAATAAATCTAACATTATAGACCTTAACCCATCTTCAAGTTTAAGTGAGTTCATTACAAGAACGGATAAATTCATAAAAATAATAAGCAATACGCTCAAAATAAGAGAATATAGTAGGATAGGGTTCAGGCTTATTTATGTGAGAAAATACCCCGATAAACATGTTAAAGCGTAACATCGCGAAAAATATCATGCCCTATGCATATACTTGAATCGGTAAATGTCCAAACTCCAGGCCCCCGGCTTTGCCGGGGGATGCTTACTGGGGCGTTGCATTTTTGCATATTACCCTTGCCAAAACGGTAACGGATGATTATTTTTGAAACTATATCACCCATTTTGCAAAAAAAAGGAGGCACCCCTAAATGACCCGCACCACCAAAAAATTCGAGACCGAGGTACAGCAACTCCTGGACCTGGTCATTCACTCCCTCTATTCAAACCGCGACATCTTCCTCCGGGAGCTTATATCCAACGCCTCCGACGCAATCGACAAGGTGCGCTTTGAGGCCCATTCCGACGAGAGCATTCTGGAGGGAAACACCGACTGGAAGATAAAGCTCGTCCCCGACAAGGCAGCCGGCACCCTCACAATCAGCGACAACGGCATCGGCATGAACCTGAAAGAGGTGGAGGAAAATATCGGCACCATCGCCCGCTCAGGGACACGCGCCTTCATGGAAAGTATCAAGGGACAGAACCTGGCGGAGAATCCGGAGTTGATCGGCCAGTTCGGGGTCGGTTTCTACGCCTCGTTCATGGTGGCCGACCGTGTTACCCTGGTCACCCGCCGGGCGGGGAGCCCATCCGACGGCTGCCGCTGGGAATCGATGGGGGACGGCAGCTACACAATAGAAGAGAGTGAAAAGTCGGTACGCGGCACCGAAATCGTCCTCCACCTCAAGGAAGAAATGCGCGAGTACCTGGACGAATGGAAGATCCGGGGCATTGTCAAGAAGTACTCGGACTATGTCCAGTATCCCATCGTCATGGACATCACCCGCGAGGAACCGGCCACCGGCGTTGACGGTAAACCGATAGAGGGTGGCGGCGCTATCTCCAAAACAACGGAAGAGACCCTGAATTCCATGAAGGCGATCTGGACCCGGCAAAAGAGCGAAATCACGGAAGAAGAGTACGAAGAGTTCTACAAGCATATATCCCACGACTATGACAAGCCGTTTCGCACCATCCATTTCGCAGCGGAAGGGACCAGCGAGTTCAAGGCGCTTCTCTACATCCCCAGCCACAAGCCGTTCGACCTGTTCATGCGCGACCACAAGAAAGGGGTACACCTCTACGTCAAGCGGGTCTTCATTACCGACAACTGCGAGGCGCTCCTCCCCGACTATCTCAGATTCATGAAAGGGGTGGTGGATTCCAGCGACCTGCCGCTCAACGTCTCCCGCGAGATACTTCAAGAAGACGTGCAGATCAAGAGAATCCAGAAAAACCTGGTTGGAAAGATTCTCTCAACACTGGCGGAAACGAAGGAGAAGAGCCCGGAAGATTATCTCAAGTTCTACGCCGAGTTTGGGCCGGTGATAAAGGAAGGTCTTCACTTCGATTTCGCCAACAAGGAGAAGCTTCAGGAGCTGGTTCTGTTTGAAAGCTCCCGGACCGATCCGGGGGTCTTTGTCTCCCTGAAGGAGTATGTGACGCGAATGCCGGAAGGCCAGAAGGATATCTACTTCATCACCGGCGCCAGCCGCCAGGCTGTGGAGAATTCGCCGCACCTGGAGATTTTCCGCAAGAAGGAGTACGAGGTGCTGTTCATGACCGACCCGGTGGACGAATGGGTGGTGCAGGCGCTCACCGAGTATGACGACAGAAAACTGAAGGCCGTGGACAGGGGCGATCTGGAGTTGGAGAGCGCCGAAGAGAAGCAGGAGCAGGAAGCGAAGCAGGAAGAGACCAAGAAGCAGTATCAGGGGGTACTCGATTACATAAAGGAAAAATTGAAGGACAAGGTAAAGGAGGTGCGTTTTTCCAGCCGTCTAACAGACAGCGCCTGCTGTCTGGTGGCCGACGAGCATGGGCTGAATGCGAACATGGAAAAAATCCTGAAGGCAATGAACCAGGAGGTGCCTGAGTCGAAGCGGGTATTGGAGCTGAATCCCGACCATCCGCTGATGCAGGTACTGAGCAGTATCTTCGAAAAGGACAAGGAAAATCCGCGCCTGGCGGATTACTGCGGACTCCTTTACGATCAGGCGCTTTTGACGGAAGGGTCGCCGATCCCCGATCCGCTCCGCTTCACAAGGCTCGTTGCCGAACTGATGGTGACCGATGGGAAGGCCATCGCCGCAAAGGAATAGGTTTCAAAGAAGAGGCGTATGGCTACCAGGGAAGAGATTGTTGAGTTTTTCGCAGCGCAGTTTCCACAGACCAAATGCATCGTTGAGGCTGTCGGCGACAGATCCGCCACAGTCAAACTGCACGTTGGCAATGACGAATTGCGTCCAGGCGGAACCGTGTCAGGCCCGGTACTCATGGGAGTCGCTGACGTCGCGCTCTACGTGGCTATTCTTGGTGAAATCGGGATTGTTCCTCTTGCAGTGACAACCAGCCTAAGCATCAACTTCCTGAGAAAGCCATCTCCCAACAAGGCAATCGTCGGCGTCTGCAAACTCATGAAGGTAGGTAGATCATTGGCTGTAGGCGAGGTGGCCTTGTATTCGGAAGGGAGCGAAGAGCCTGTCGCTCACGCCGTTGGTACATACTCAATTCCACGAGAAGGTTCGCGTTGAACCGCAGTCAAAATACTGCCTTCGGAGGCTGGGTGAAAGCTACTTCTTCGTTCCAGAGGACGTCTCGCAAGCGGGCCTCCGCTTAGCTCAAACATTCCCCATCCTTATAAATGCAGGTTTTTTTTGAGGTTTAAACATGTCAATCGTATATTTCATAGGCGCCGGGCCCGGCGATGCCGAGTTGATAACCGTCGAGGGAACACGATATTGCGCCGCCCGTCTACGACTATGGCATGTCCGGGCTGATATTGACCTTTCAGGAAAGCAACCTTATGCGGAGCAATCCAATTATTGTCGGTGAAAAGAGGATAAATGGCGGAATACGGCGAGTGGAATCGAAAGGGCGCGACACTCAGCGACGTGACAGCGAAGGCTGAATACGAGGTGAATCGCGATTTCATTATCAAAGGTATAGAGACCGGCAAGCTGGAATATCGCGATGGTGCGATATGGGGAAATCCGTATCTCAGGGTTTTGAGAAGTCAGCTTGAAGCATACATAGTTGATCAGCTTGGGACAGAATACTTGATGAAAGTTAAGAATAAATTGGAGCTACGCAAAATCAAGAAGGAGATATCCGATACCAAGAAAAAACTGGAGGCGCTTCAGATTCGGAAGATTGAGCTTGAGAAATCAATGAACAAATGACAAATCACTGAACTAACCATTCTACCCGACCGCAAGAAAATACAGCGGCTTAATTGCTTCGATAACATAAGGAGTAGCTACCAGCCGTCCACGCCAGCGAAGGAGTTGCTCGTGGAATTTTGGAGATTGGAGAAGGAGGCGGAGAAGATGTTGGAGGGACTGGCGAGATGAAGAAGTCACAAGAGGTCTCCATCGCATCGCCGGAATACCGGCAGTTCATCGAGCAGTTGAAGGCCCGCGTGTTATACGCCCGCCTCTCTGCGGCGCGGGCGGTGAACCGCGATGTTATCCTGCTTTACTGGGACATCGGGCGTGGCATCGTGGAGAAACAGCAGACGCGGGGATGGGGCGATTCGATTGTCGAGATGGTTTCGGCTGACTTAAGACAGGCATTTCCAGGCTCCTTCGGTTTTTCACCGCAAAATGTGTGGCGAATGCTTCAGTTTTTTCGGACGTATACGGACAACCTGTTTCTCTCACAGGCTGTGAGAGATTTGCCTGCGCACTAAAGCGAACCCCATCGGCGTGGCCGCATATCAACTACAGTCGAAATTGCCGGCGCATATGAAGGGTAAACTGCCGACGGCGAAACAGCTTGCCGACGTCGTGCGGACTGTTCTTCCCGAAAGGAGCGCCCCATGACCCATAATCATTATCCCCATCCACCTCCTGCTGATGTGATCAGGTGGGTCTTATGCCGATTATAAGTACTGCTCCAACAGTTGCACTTTTCATCAATGATTCCCCCCTTTGCAAAGGGGGGTTAGGGGGGGGATTTGGTTTGTAAAGTCAACGGCAAATCCCCCTAAATCCCCCTTTTTCTAAGGGGGACTTTTATAGTGCAATCTCTATCTGTCTGAGTAGTAATAAGCCGCCGTGATAAAACGTTTAATGCAACGCAAGTAGCTGTAGTTTAAAGGGTTAGCATGTCTATGTCGGATAATCCGGCGGCGTGTTATGCGGACTGGAAAGCAACTTTCCGCATCTATATGTGGATCAATCTGATTATTGTTAGGGATCACTTATGCGGCGCGGACAGTTCAATTTTCTTGACATCCCGGTGTATCGCCTACCGGAAGACCATTACTACGCCGAGCGCAGTGCGTATGCTGACGCAGAGATGACTAAACATCCGCTGCCGACCACGCCTGCAAACCCATCAAGCGCGTCTAGGCTATTACAAGATGCGGCAATGCTTGACCACTTGTATCAGTCTTACGGTGGTCCGTGGCAATACAACGAAATCATTGGGCACCTTCGGCTGCATTTTCTCGGCTCGCAGGTCCGCGCAGAGTATTGGCGCGTTCAGAGCAAGCGAATCGTCCGGACGCGAAGAAAAATATTTAACTTCAATCACTGGAAGCTGGCGCCAGAAACAGAATTGCCCATGGACGGCGCAAGCGAGGAAATTTTTGCAGCCGTAATGCAACATGTGCAGGCCTGCAAAGCTGAGCTAAAAGGACGTTACGTTGACACTTCAACTCTGGAGGCGCTCGGCCCATACATTGACTGGCGGGGTCTGTTACATGGACCCTAACAATTCATTCAATCCGAACCTGCTTCGCGGTCGGCTTAACTCAATCGTTCTCCCCATCCCCATAAACACAGTTTTTCCCGAGGTTTAAACATGTCAATCGTACATTTTATAGGCGCTGGCCCCGGCGATGCCGAGTTGATAACCGTCAAGGGGGCGCGGCTGCTCAGGGAGTCTCATGTGGTGGTCTACGCCGGGAGCCTTGTGGCCCTGGAACTGGTGCGAACCTATGCCCCCGATGCCGAGGTCTGGGACTCCGCCGGTATGAACCTGGAGGAGACGACCCGTGTCCTGGCGGAAGCGGTGGCGGCGGATAAAAGGGTGTCGCGGCTCCATACCGGCGACCCTTCCATTTACGGCGCCATTCAGGAGCAGATGGCGGAACTGGACCGGCTGGGGATAGCATATCAGGTGGTGCCTGGGGTGACCAGCGCTTTTGCCGCTGCTGCCGCGCTCAAACAGGAGCTGACCCTGCCGGAAATATCCCAGACGGTCATTATCACACGCCTTGCGGGGAAGACGCCGGTGCCGGAGAGGGAGAGACTTGCCGAGATCGCCAGGATCGGCGCCACAATGGTCATCTACCTGTCGGTCTCCATGATCGACCGGGTGGTGGAGGAGCTTCTGAAAGGGGCATACACTCGCGAGACGCCGGTTGCGGTGGTCGCCAAGGCGTCGTGGCCCGACGAGCAGGTGGTTGAGGGGGTTCTTTCGGACATAGCCGAAAAGGTCAAGGCTGCGGGGATCGGCAAGCAGGCGCTGGTCATTGTAGGAGACGTGCTGAAGGCCCGGCGTGAAGGAGTCAAGGCAAAGTCGCTCTTATACGACAAGACCTTTTCCCACGAGTACCGGAAAGGGATAATTGTCTGAGGGAGTAGTCTATGCGTATCGTTATAATCGCCATAACCGGCAACGGAGCACAGTTGGGGGCAAGGCTGAAGGAGAGGCTTGCAGGGGCCGAGCTCCATGTCCTCCAGAAGTCCATTGAGAAGGCGGGGAAAGGGGCCATCCCTTTTACGGGTGAACTGGACAAGCTGGTGGCCCGGCTCTGGCCGCAGGTTGACGGCTTTGTCTGCATCATGGCGACCGGCATCGTTGTGCGTGTGATAGCGCCGCTTCTGCAGGGAAAGGATAAAGACCCCGCGGTGGTGGTTATGGACGACGCCGGGGAATTCGCAATCTCCCTCCTTGCCGGGCATCTGGGGGGGGCAAACAAGCTGGCCGGCCGTTGTGCTTTTCTTGCCGGTAGCCAGGCGGTCATAACCACCGCAACCGACGTGAACGACCTTCCATCCTTCGACATGCTGGCGAAGGGGTGTGGCTGGATCATAGACGACTTAAGCCGGGTGAAGACCCTGAACGCCCTCCTTCTCGAAGGAGAGGAGATAGCCGTTGTAGACCCCACTGGCCGGGTGCGGCCGTATTTCAACGGCCGTGGGAAGCTTCTGTTTTGCGACACCTTCGTGGAGGCGCTGGAGAGCGGCGCCAGGGGATGCGTCTTCATCACCAACCGCTGCCTGCCGCCGGAGAGCCGGATGGAGGGGCTGCTTGTGCTAAGGCCAAAAAACCTCGTGCTGGGCATTGGCTGCAACAAAGGGACGTCCGCACAGGAGATAGAGGAGGTCGTCACCGCCAACTTAAAGCGGCTCTCTCTATCCATCAAAAGCGTTGCCTGTATCGCCTCAGCCACGGCCAAGCGGGAAGAGCCGGGGCTTCTGGCCTTTGCTGAAAAACAGGGAGCGCCGCTACGTTTTTATGAGAGCGGAGAACTGAATGCCGTCCATGTTCCATCGCCTCCTTCCGCCCATGCACTGGAGGCGATCGGAGCTACCGGCGTGGCGGAGCCTGCCGCGCTGTTGGCGTCCGGTG
>JBAQKZ010000019.1:0-2255 GCA_049301475.1 Geobacteraceae bacterium
ACAGAAGAACGCCTCCCGTACAAATAGGATGGGGCATATACTACTCGTATTGAAGGTGTTTGACCAGTAAATAATGAAACTCAATGTTATTGCTCAAAAAAGATGATAGAACATATTCACCGTGGCCTTTAATAGATTGGGGCACAGCAATGCTTGCACCTAATCTCATCCCCTTGAATGTTCAAAAACGGCCACCCTCATGAAGGCTATTCTTCAATAAAACCAGAATGTTATAAATTATTTGCATATCCTGATCAATATATGAGCCTCTCCTTTCTTGTGAACGGCAAATTCGCTTTCCTTGACCCCGCGGGAATGAAGTTTCTCGGCTTCAATGAGCAGGAGGAACTGATCGGGCGCCTTATGGTTGAACTGGTACCTTCGGACTACCTCGCCATTTTAGCTGAGCAGGCCAAATATGTTTCGGTGAGCGGCAGCACTTCTCCCTGGATCGAAGCGCGCTTTATCCGACGTGACGGATCCGACAATATATCTGGGGAGAGGGATGCCGTCGTCATTGCCGGAAGGATCACCGAATCCCTGGCCGCCCCATATTACCTGGTTTGCCATGTGGCTTACCTCGGGGTCAGCATCGGAATCAGCATCTATCCGGGGGATGGCACGGATATCGATTCCATGCTCAAGATGGCGGAGATTGCCATGTACCGTGTCAAGGAGAACGGTAAGAACAGTTATATGACCTATGCGGACATAGAACCGCCAGCCGCGTAGGCCCCTGGCGCGGCGACATCGGATATCGGCAATTGTGCGGAAATTTACGACAAGGGGTTGACAGAAGATAATCTGCGCTTATAGTTCTTGCTAGCAGCATCACTCAAGAGAATGAGGACAGCAAATGAAAACGAAGAAAAAGATTCTGCTTGCCGATGATGTCGAGTTGTTCCTGGAGATGGAAAAAAGCTTCTTTAAGCGGGAGGGATTCGATCTGCTGGTGGCCCGGAGCGGGGAAGAAGCCCTCTCTATTATACGTGACGAGCATCCGGACATGGTCTACATGGATCTCTTCATGCCGGACATGGACGGCGACGAGTGCTGCCGCGCCGTGAAAGCGGACAATAACCTCCGGCACATTCCGGTCATTATGGTAACCTCCGGCGAGAGAAATGATGATTTCGAGCGCTGCTGGAAGGCGGGATGTGACGAGGTGCTTGCCAAACCGATCAACCGCAATCTCTTTCTGGCCATAGCCAGAAAATTTCTCCATGTAAAGGACAGAGTGTATCCACGGTTCATCGTCAGGCTTTCCATCCATCATGGGACAAGTTCAGGCGAACTTCTTACCAATTATTCGGTGAATCTGAGCACCGGCGGACTCTTCCTTGAAACCACCAGGCTTCTTCCCCCAGATACCCCGCTTCACATTGAATTCATCCTCCCCGAATCCGACAAAAGAATTAGCTGTTCGGCCAGGGTCGCCTGGCTCAATCACCCTGAAATGATGAAAAACCCAAACCTCCCCGTTGGGATTGGCTTGCATTTTATTGATCTTACCCTTTCCGACCTTGACGCCCTGCGGAAGTACCTTCAAGAAGGTTCAATGGAGCCGTTCTGCTGATTCGCAATGCAAGGAGCAATCGGGCAGGGTGTGCGGAGATGCTTCTCATTGAACTGCAGCTTTCGTTTTCACCATTTCAACTCATTACAAAAAAAGGCCCCGGATTGCTCCAGAGCCTTTCTTTACTTTTGGGTCAAGTTTTTCGTTATGCCCGGCTTACGTTGGCCGCCTGCAACCCCTTGGGTCCTTTTACGATATCAAACGTCACTTCGTCGCCCTCGACAAGGGATTTGAAACCATCCCCCTGGATGGCGGAGAAATGCACGAAGACATCTTCCCCGTTCTCCTGCTCAAGAAAACCAAACCCCTTGCTGTCGTTAAACCATTTTACCTTGCCGTTTACCATCTGTTCTTTCTCCTGATGCTTCTCGAATGTTTTTTCCAAGACAGTATGTCGCTGGATTGCCGAAATTCTAACAGTTATTGTCGCTCAATGTCAAGTTTTTATTTATGACAGGGGAAAATGTTGTTGGGATGAGGCCTCTTGTAAAAGTATATGCCGCAATCTGAATATACTTCCTGGGTCTCATAGGCGCTGTCTTGTCGCAGTTGGACAGGAGTTTAAGAGCACAGGCCTTATAACCCCATAAAACATCTGCAATATCGTACAGTTACGCCTTTCGCACATGTAAGACCCTACGTTTTAATCAATTAATATGCGAGTAAAGCTAACAAAAAT
>JBAQKZ010000020.1:0-7151 GCA_049301475.1 Geobacteraceae bacterium
AGTGCGTTTCATAAATATATTTACGTTTTCCCGTTCGGGCCAAGCCCGTCTGAGGCCAGTATTCCCGGGGTTCTCACGGTTCGACAATCTCACCATGAGTAGTAATTGTTTTAACGAAACGCACTACTAGGTAAGTGTCTCACTTATATTGGCACAGAGGGGCCGCGATAAGTATTCGGGTAGTCGAGTCCTGCTTAAACGGTATTGATTTCACGGCACCTCCTTATCGGGAAAAGTTTACCGTGAAATTATATCTCAGGTGGCGCTAACCGACTACCCCCTACTTCAATAAGACTGCTGGTTGACCCTTTATCACTATGAATTGAATTTGGCGGGCCACTGTTGAGGGACGCCCAGAACTTGTCAGTTCCGGGAGCACTAACAGATATGACACTGGCAACAAAAGCTTGCATACTATCGCGCGCTATGCTATAAACATCTTTTTACATCGGGGTGTAGCGCAGCCTGGCTAGCGCACCTGCCTTGGGAGCAGGGGGTCGGAGGTTCGAATCCTCTCACCCCGACCAACTCTGCGCCTGTAGCTCAGATGGATAGAGCAACGGACTTCTAATCCGTAGGTCAGGGGTTCGAATCCCTTCAGGCGTGCCAATTTTTTTGACTATGGTGGCTATGGTGAAGCGGTTAACACAAACGACTGTGACTCGTTCATACGTGGGTTCAAATCCCACTAGCCACCCCACCAAGGAAACTAATCTGCAATAAAGTTGAAGCTTCTGTATCGCCTGAATCTATACGTCCGCGAGAGTGGCGGAATTGGCAGACGCACTGGACTTAGGATCCAGCGGGGTAACCCTTGGGAGTTCGACCCTCCTCTCTCGCACCAGCCACTTTTCCACAACCTTTTCGAATACTCTTCCTGACATTGAAACAAACGTTCTCGTGTCACGGGATAACACATTGAACAGCGTCTAAAACATAAAAGAGGTTTAGCATGCAGGTTAAAGTAGAGTCATTGAGTCAAACAAAAAAGCGGATCAGCCTTGATATCCCGGCAGCCCGTGTTGCAGAGGAAATTGACAAGGTTTATGACCAGATAGGAAAGCGAGCCGTAATCAAGGGGTTCAGGAAGGGCAAGGCGCCACGGTCGATCCTTGAAAAGCACTACAGTGCCATTATGGAAGAGGACGTGCTGAAAAACCTGATAAATGAGACCTTTTTCACTGCGTTGAAAAACGAGAATATCCTCCCAGTATCCCGACCGGTGATCAATGGCGATAAGTTGAAAAAGGGTGAACCGTTCAAATATACTGCAACGGTGGAGGTTTTTCCTGAGCTGGTAGTCAAGGATTACACGGGAATTGAAGTGAAGAAGGAGAAATACACCCTTGACGAAGATGCTATTTCCAAGCAAGTGCTTGCGATGCAGGAGAGCGTGTCGCAGTTGAAGCCCGTTGACGAGAACCACACTGCCGAGCCTGGCGATTTCGTTACCCTTGACTATAAAGGGTTCGTTGATGGAGCGCCCTTGGAGTTCGGCGAGGACTCTGACTTTCAGATCGAACTGGGGTCAGGTCGCTTCATCCCCGGTTTTGAATTGCAGCTTGTCGATATGAAAGCTGGATATGAAGGTGAAATCAAGGTAGCTTTCCCCGATGATTACGGGAAGAAAGAGCTTGCTGGCAAAGAGGCTACCTTTGCCGTGAAGATCAAGGAAATCAAGGTTAAGGAACTTCCGCCGCTGGATGACGAGTTTGCCAAGCAATTCGGCGACTTTGACACCTTTGACCAGCTTCGGGCAAAAGTTGTCGAATCTCATGAGGAACAGCAAAAGGCGAAAATAAATAGTGACTTGGAGGCGCGACTGGTCACGGCTCTTATCAGGAAGAACGAACTGGAAGTCCCCGAGACGATGATCGAAACCCAACTTTTTCAAATGCTTGATGACGCCAAGAAACGACTTGCCTCGCAGAAGTTGACTCTGGAAATGATGGGACTTGACGAGAAAACCTACCTGGAGCAGTCCCGAGAGGGCGCTGAAATGCAGGTAAAAGGCTATATGCTCCTCGACGCCCTCGCCAAACAGGAAGGGATAACGGTCGGAGAAGAGGATGTCGAGGAAAAGCTCCAGCAGCTCGCCAAGGAAACCAACCAGGAGCTGGCAGGCTGGAAAATCTATTACGACAAGAACGAGACTGCCAAGGAGAACCTCATTGCTCAGATCAAGAAAGACAAAGTAATCGGGTTTTTACTGAGCAAGGCGAATGTTTCCGAAGTCGCTAGGAATGAATTATAATTCTCAGGGGGGATTATGCTTGTACCGATAGTGGTCGAACAGACAGGCAGGGGTGAACGCTCTTACGACATCTATTCACGCCTCCTTAAGGACAGGATCATCTTCTTGGGGGGAGCGATTGACGACTATATCGCCAATCTGGTTATTGCTCAGCTTCTCTTTCTGGAGGCCGAAGACCCCGACAAGGACATTCATCTTTATATAAACTCTCCCGGCGGCATCGTGACGGCGGGTATGGCGATTTACGACACCATGCGGTATATCAAGGCCCCGGTTTCTACCATCTGTGTCGGCCAGGCCGCCTCAATGGGTTCTTTTCTGCTCTCCGGCGGAGAGAAAGGAAAGCGTTTCAGCCTAGAGAATTCCAGAATCATGATCCATCAGCCATTGGGAGGATTTCAAGGGCAGGCCACGGATATTCACATACACGCGCAGGAAATCCTTCGCCTCAAGAAAAAGCTTAATGAACTCCTTGCCGAGCACACAGGCCAAACGGTGGAAAAGCTCGAAAAAGATACCGACCGCGATTATTTTATGTCTGGTGAAGAGGCGATAGCCTATGGTATAATTGACGAGATAGTTAATAGAAAAGCAACAACGGGAGGTCCTCCGTGAGCAAGAGAAACGACAGAACCGAGAGCCTGACCTGTTCCTTTTGCGGGAAAAGCCAGGATGAGGTAAAAAAGCTGATCGCAGGGCCCACGGTATATATCTGCGATGAGTGCATTGAGCTCTGCAATGATATTATTGTGGAAGAATCAAAAATAGAAGAGGCGATTGGTCCCGACGACAAGAAACTTCCCAAGCCCCAGGAAATTAAGGATGTTCTTGATGAATACGTAATCGGCCAGGAAAGAGCCAAGAAGATACTGGCTGTAGCGGTTTACAACCACTATAAGCGGATAGCCGCCATGGGGAAATCAAGCGACGTGGAGATGCAGAAGAGCAATATCCTGCTCCTTGGCCCCACGGGTTCGGGAAAGACCCTGCTTGCTCAAACCCTGGCGCGCATTCTCAGGGTACCCTTCGCAATGGCCGACGCCACAAATCTTACCGAGGCCGGTTACGTGGGTGAAGATGTAGAAAACATCATCCTGAACCTGCTCCAGTCCGCCGACTATGACGTGGAGAAGGCGCAAAGCGGCATCATTTACATCGACGAGATCGACAAGATCGCCCGCAAGTCCGATTCTCCTTCAATTACCAGGGACGTATCCGGTGAAGGCGTACAGCAGGCCCTCTTGAAAATTATTGAGGGCACCATCGCCAGCGTCCCTCCCAAGGGGGGGAGGAAGCACCCGCAGCAGGAGTTTCTGAAGGTAGACACTACAAATATCCTGTTCATCTGCGGCGGCGCCTTTGCCGGTCTCGACAGCCTCATCCAGCAGCGTTTCGGGGTGAAAACCCTCGGTTTCGGCGCCGACGTAAAAAAGAAGGTTGAGAAAAGGCCGGGAGAGCTTCTTCCCGAGGTCACTCCTGAAGACCTCCTGAAATTCGGCTTCATCCCTGAATTTATCGGTCGTCTGCCGGTGATAGCCACTCTCAGCGAACTTGACGAAGATGCGATGGTGCAGATTCTTAAAGAGCCGAAAAACGCCCTCGTAAAGCAGTATCAGAAACTATTCGAGATGGAGCACGTCAGGCTGAAGTTTACCGATGGCTCACTGGTGGCTATCGCCAAGGAGGCCCTAAAGCGCAAAACCGGCGCCCGTGGACTTCGCTCCATTCTTGAGAATGCCATGCTCGATATTATGTATGACATCCCGTCCCAGACAATGGTTAAGGAAGTGGTAATTAGTGAAGATGTGATCTACAACAAGGAAAGACCGATCATAGTTTACGAAGATATGGCGAAGTCAGCCTGATAGGATAGGATTGGATATGAATAGCGCAGTAACAGAGAAGGGCAGGAAAAGAGGGAATCTGGAAAGATTCCCTCTTTTGCCTGTAAGAGACATGGTGGTATTCCCCCACATGGTAGTACCGCTTTTTGTTGGCCGGGAAAAGTCCGTGCTGGCCCTGGAGAGCGCCATGAACGGCAATAGACATATTTTCCTGGCGGCCCAGAGAAATGCCAAGACGGAAGACCCGCTGCCCGAGGAAATTTATCCGGAAGGAACGGTTTGCCAGATCATCCAGTTGTTGAAGCTTCCCGATGGGACGGTCAAGGTGCTGATTGAGGGAAAGCGGCGCGGCGTCATGGTATCCGTGATTTCCCAAGCTGAATACTTTATGGTGGAGGTTGCCTCGGTCATCGAGGATCGTCGCTGCACACCGCAGACGGAAGCTCTCATGCGCGGGGCTCTGAAAACCTTCGAAAGCTATGTCAAGCTTGCCAAGGGAGATCCCGCTGAAATCCTGGCCGCCTTTACCGGCATCAGCGACCCGTCAAGACTTGCCGATATGCTGGTTCCTCATCTAAATCTGAAAACCGACGACAAACATGCCCTTATCGCAAATGGCAACCCCACCAAACGTCTCGAAAAACTGCTTTCTCTCATGGAGTCGGAGATAGAAATACTTCAGATCGAAAAAAAGATCCGGTCACGTGTAAAGCAGCAGATGGAGAAGACCCAGAAAGAATATTACTTAAACGAACAGATACGGGCCATCCAGAAGGAACTGGGTGGGCAGGATGAGTTCAAGCAGGAGATTCACGCCCTCGAAAAAAAGGTGACCCGCCAGAAGCTCTCCAAAGAAGCAAGGCATAAGGCTCAGGCAGAGCTGAAAAAGCTCAGGCTCATGTCTCCCATGTCCGCCGAGGCGGCTGTTGCCCGGAATTACGTGGACTGGCTGGTTTCGCTTCCATGGGGTAAATTCACCACGGAAAAGCATGACATAAATATGGCCGAACAGGTAATGAATGAAGACCATTACGGCTTGGATAAAATCAAGGAGCGTATCCTGGAGTATCTTTCGGTAACCGCGCTGGTGAAAAAGATCAAAGGGCCCATACTCTGTCTGGTGGGGCCTCCAGGGGTGGGCAAAACCTCCCTTGCCCGCTCCATTGCCAGGGCTACCGGACGCAATTTCCTGAAGATGTCTTTAGGCGGGGTCCGGGATGAGGCTGAGATCAGGGGCCACCGCAGAACATATGTAGGAGCCATGCCTGGAAAAATCATGCAGAACCTGAAAAAAGGGGGGAGCAGCAATCCTGTTTTTCTGCTGGACGAAATAGATAAATTGAGTTCCGATTTTCGTGGTGACCCTGCCTCAGCGCTGCTAGAGGTGCTCGATCCGGAACAGAATTGCTTTTTTAGTGATCATTTTCTGGATGTGGACTATGACCTTTCCCATGTTATGTTCATAGCCACTGCAAATTCACTCCATTCCATCCCTCGACCGCTCTATGACCGCCTGGAGGTCATAAAGCTGGAAGGGTATGTGGAAAACGAGAAACTCAATATTGCCAAGCAGCACCTTGTCGCCAAACAACTGGCTGCCCACGGCCTTGTCGGGAAAGATGTCACAATTACGGACAGGGCGTTACTGGAGGTCATCCGTTTTTATACACGGGAGGCTGGAGTCAGGAACCTTGAACGGGAGATTGCATCGATATGCCGCAAGATTGCCCACTGTATTGTCAAGGGGAAACGACGAAAGTTCACTATCCAGCCGAAGCAGGTAAGGGAATTTCTTGGGGTTCCACGATTCAAATACGGCATTATTGAAGAACATGACGCTGTCGGTCTTGTTACAGGTCTGGCATGGACCGAGGTGGGAGGAGACCTGTTGAACATAGAGGTTGCCGTTCTGCCGGGTAAGGGAAAGCTGACGATAACCGGAAAACTGGGCGAGGTCATGCAGGAGTCCGCCCAGGCGGCCATGACATATGTACGATCACGCGCCCAGCTTCTCGGAATGGAGCGGGATTTCTATCAGCATCTGGATATCCATATTCACGTTCCGGAAGGGGCGATTCCCAAGGATGGTCCCTCCGCCGGAATCACCATGTCAACGGCCCTGACTTCGGCGCTTACACGAAGGGCGGTCCGAAGGGATATCGCCATGACAGGTGAGATAACCCTGCGTGGCAGAGTGCTTCCCATAGGCGGTCTGAAGGAAAAACTCCTGGCAGCCAAGCGTGGCCAGATCAAGGTCGTCCTTATCCCACAGGAAAACGAGAAAGATCTGGCCGATATCCCGGAGGAGATTACCAGCGGAATTACAATCATTCCGGTAAAACATATGGATGAAGTGCTCTCTTATGCCTTGCTTGCCAACATCCCCCTCGTTGCATCGGGGATTGAAGCGGAAATGCCGCACACTCTGGAGCAGGACGCAGTGACAGCCCATTAGGAACTTGAAACGAACAAATAATGCTTGACACTAAACCGGTCATTCTGCTATTTAGTGTTACTTCGGGAAATTCTGGGGTCGTAGTTAAGATGGTTATAACGCCGGCCTGTCACGCCGGAGGCCGCGGGTTCGAGCCCCGTCGACCCCGCCATTAAAAGGGCGAATAGCTCAGCTGGGAGAGCGCCAGCCTTACAAGCTGGATGTCACAGGTTCGATCCCTGTTTCGCCCACCATTATGACAAAAAACGCCTGCAAGGCATCAACTTTGCAGGCGTTTTTGTGCCTAAATTATGTGTTTTTTAGTGGGTGATGGACAGGAAGAATTTAAACTGAAGTTCCTTCAAAAAAAAGGACACAATACTCCTTAAAATCAGCATGATACTCCAACATTGCCCTGCGTGCTGCTGTCTACATTCGTATTGCGGCGAGAAGATCAAAGGCACGTTGCTGTTCCTTTGATGGAATCGTATTCATCGTAAATGTCGGGGACTTGTCTCCTGGTTTTTTATAGCGACATATGTTGCGTACAATCGTTGCCAGCCCCTTCAGCAAGGTTTGAAAACTGTGAACCTCGGCTCCATCCACCTGCTTGGTTGCA
>JBAQKZ010000021.1:0-2297 GCA_049301475.1 Geobacteraceae bacterium
ATACCAATTTCAAATCAAAGATGCAGTCAAGGCGGCGAGGATTGAGGCGACGAAGGCATACAGCCAGTATGTTGAGGAGCCGAAGACGAGCCAACGAAGAGGGCGCTTTGATTTGGAATTGGTATAAAAAGGGGAGTGTCGGGGTAGTACTAATTCGCTCCGAAGTTGACGGTGGCGGCAAAGGAGTCGGCATTGAGACTCGCGCCTCCCACGAGGGCGCCGTCGATGTCCTGTTGCGCCATGAGCCCCTTGATATTTTCCGGTTTTACGCTGCCGCCGTATATGATGCGGATAGCTTCCGCAGCCTGCCTGCCGTACAACTCCGCCGTTACTCCCCTGATGAAGAGATGGGCTTCCTGCGCCTGCCTGTCGGTTGCGGTCTTGCCGGTGCCAATGGCCCATATCGGCTCATAGGCAATGATGACTCCGGAGGATTGCAGTGCGTTGATCCCCGACATGCCGACGGTGAGTTGACGCTTGAGCACGGAGAAGGTCTGTCCCGCTTCGCGTTCGGCCAATGTCTCACCTATGCAGAACAGAACGGTCAGGCCTGCGGTCAGGGCTGTCTTTATCTTGCGATTGACAGTGTCGTCGGTTTCGCCGAAGTACTGGCGCCTTTCCGAATGGCCGATGATCACATGGCTGCATCCGACGTCTATGAGCATCCTGGGGGACACCTCCCCCGTGAACGCCCCTTCTTCTTCCCAGAAGCAGTTCTGGCCCGCAAGCATGATATTTGAACCGGCAATCGCCGGTCCTATCCTTGAAAGGAGTGTGAAGGGGGGGGCCACCACTACATCAACCCCGCTTATCCCCTTGATGCGGGGGATGATCCCGCTTACCAGGGCAAGGGCTTCCGCAGTAGTATTGTAGAGTTTCCAGTTACCTGCAATGAGCGGCTTTCTCATATAATGATCCCCGAAATACGTGAATGGAAAAGCAAGGAACGGTTTATCATGGGGCGCTATTCGTCCCATGCTCTTCCAGCGCCTTGATTCCGGGAAGCTTTTTCCCCTCAAGGAGCTCCAGGAATGCGCCGCCGCCGGTGGAAATGTAGCTTATCCTGGACTGCTCGCCGGCACGGTGAACGGCTGAGTCGGTATCGCCGCCGCCGACAATGGTCAGGGCATGGGAGTTTGCAACGGCGTTCACCAGGGCAAAGGTGCCGCGGGAGAATGCGTCCATTTCGAAAACCCCCATGGGGCCGTTCCATATAATGGTCTTGGCGTTATAAAGCGCTTCGGTAAAGAGGGTGACGGTGGCGGGGCCGATGTCGAGGGCCATCCACCCTTCAGGTATCTCCTGGGTCGTTGTTATCTTGGTTTCCGCCTCCGCAGTGAAACGGTCGGCGGCCACGCAGTCAACCGGCAGGTAGAACTTGATCCCTTTCATGCGTGCCGATTCGTATATATTTCGCGCCGTTTCAATGAGCCCTTCCTCCACCAGGGAGTTGCCGACGTTGCAGCCCAGGGCCTTGAGGAAGGTGAAGGCCATGCCGCCGCCTATGATGATTTTGTCGACCTTGTTCAGCAGGCTTTCAAGCACCTCAAGCTTACCCGATACCTTGGCGCCGCCGAGGATCGCCACTAGCGGTCGTAGCGGTTTCGTCATGGACTTCTCAAAGTAGTTCATCTCGTTCTTCATGAGGAAACCGGCCGCCACGACGGGAAAGAAGCTGGTAATCGCCTCTACCGAGGCGTGGGCGCGGTGGGAAACGGCAAAGGCGTCATTGATATATATGTCGCAGCCATTGGCCAGGGCCTTGGCGAAGTTTGCGTCGTTTTTCTCCTCTTCTTTGTGGAAGCGGATGTTCTCAAGCATCAGCATGTCGCCGGGGTTAAGCGCCTCGATCATCGCGCGCACCTTTTCGCCGATACAATCCGGTGCGAGTTTTACCTCTTTGCCTGTAAGCAGTGATAGACGCTTGGCTACAGGCGCCATGGAGTATTCAGCTTTGCGCTCCCCCTTGGGGCGTCCCAGATGGGAGGCGAGGACCACCTTCGCCCCCTTGCCCAGTGCGTAATTGATGCTTGGGAGCGCCGCGCGGATGCGGCTGTCTTCCGTAATGTTCTGATGATCGTCAAGCGGCACGTTGAAGTCAACCCTCATGAAGAGCGTCTTCCCATGCAGATTGTCGATTTCGTCTATATAACGGATTGCCATGATTCCTCCCTTAGGAACTGTAAATGAATAACATGGTCAAAATTGCGCTCAGATTTAGGTCAGATTTGGCTGAACTGATTGAGCCAAACCGCAGACGTAGCAGAGCTACGTTGAGGATTTGGCGATTGAAGTTC
>JBAQKZ010000022.1:0-5553 GCA_049301475.1 Geobacteraceae bacterium
CCACTCCCTGCACCCTTCTCGTGACGGGGGAATATGGGGACGGAATATGGGGACGTAGGTGTTTTACTGCTTCAACTGCACTACATAGGCTCATAAAGCAATAAAACAGGTACGTCCCCCTAGCCCACTGCATCCTTCAGAGCCACTTCCAAAATATTTAGAACCGTAGGCTCGCAACTTTCGGAATCGCGCAGGTCATCAATCATGCGCTGCATCAGAGCATTCCAGTCAGGCAGCCCTTTCCCACCATCGCGAACACCGGAAGCCGACAAACCAGAACCTACCCATAAAATGCACTTCGCCGGGTCTTCTCCGATTGCTCTTAGAAACTGTCGAGTGGGGTGCAGTGCCATTGATATTCCTCCGAGTGATTACAGTTCCTTCGTATTTTTATTAACGTTGTCTACGAAAGATTCGCTCGACATTGAAGGAGTAGTTCTTCTGCCTTCTTCTTGCCAAACTGTCTTACCATGTCATCCCACATCGCTGAATTTCGGATGCTTTCTTGAAATTGTTTCGTCATTGCATCGAGCTGGTCAGAAGATGGTGGGGGGGCTTGCGCAAGAAGATGAACTCCGTCATTATCCATCCATGTAAGCGCTGAAGGGTTGGACGCTTTAAGAGCATTTCTTGATTTGTCAGCCTTTTTCTTTTTGATTTTTTTCATATGGCGTCATTCCTCTACAGAAATATTATGGCGGCTATTCCAATCGGTGCTGTGTGAAGACAATGTCTTTTGACTTCCGGGACGCCTCGGCCATGAGACGTTCAAGACCAGGCCGAATGTTCATTTTGTAGAAATTCATTGCAGCATCATCTGTCGGGAAGGTCTCTTTTGACAGCCATTCCATAGGTTCTCCGATACACTCCGCATTGTCCCAGGAATGGACAACTGCTCGGTATGCATTCGCGTCAGAATCGAAGGCAACACCACCTTTCATCCGAATTGCTGCCTTTAATCCAGACCTCGCTGGATTCTCTTTCTCGGCGCAGCATTTCTTATATTTCTTGCCGCTGCCGCACAAGCAGGTTTCATTTCGTCCAATTGTCATTTTTATCCTCGCGACCAACAACGTCATCGTCATGGATGAATCTGGTGGAACGTTTTTTCAGAGATTTGACCGACTTCCTTGTCGAAGGCAGTTTCAGTTCTGTTAAGCAGTTGTCAGATTCAATCATGATCTATCTCGCAGAACGTAACCGTAATCCCAAACGCTACGTCTGGAAGGCGAATGGGGAAGATATCCTACGAAAAATCCATGCTGCCAGAGAAAAGCTGACAGCAACTTCAAATGTATAGCCATTTACGGAACACTACACTAGAATCCAATCACTGTCGAGAGACAGGGTAAACCAAGTACTAGCCGAATGCAAGGGCGTCTCCGCGAGGAGGGGTCTGGAGGAAGCCGGAGCGCAAAGCTATGAGCCGACGAACAGAAACAGCATACAAGGCCATTATCCGGGCAAGTCAGCACACCATGACGAAGTCCCACGGATTCAGGAGAAATGGTAAATGCTGCGGTTGTGTAGCGACAGTTCACGTTCTTATCCGGGGAAATCTGCTCCACATGCGTTTCGCAATGAAAAGCGCGGTTATCGGTAACGGTTGCCGTGATGGGGCAGAAGTCAGCAGAAGCCATAGTAGACAAGGACGTCACCACTCATGGCGGTGTGGTGGCTGGAAACGAGCCCGGCAAAGCCGGGATGGACTCACCCTGTCGAAGGGCCGAACTTGAAGAGAGGGATGTCATTCTCAATGAGCTTCCAGAACACTTTATACCCGACCGGGTACGTGCATGGGGCGCGTCATGAGAATTCAGCTCCCCAAGATAATCACAGTTACTGCCGTCTTGTCAAAGACTGAGATTGTCACTGACCGGCTACGGCCCGTCACTCTTTGGGAACCGCCGGATGCGGACCCGCATGTCCGGTGGTGTGGGGGGGATAAAAGCCCCCCCTTACCCGATTGGCGCAAATGCTCTGTTTCACCTCTTTGAAATTTGGAGCTTTGAACCCTTCTATTCCCTCTTTGCCTTCGCCTTCAATTTGAACCTTGCCTTGGTTGTACGAGAATTGAGCTTGACGATGAAAAATGCATAGAGCAGACAGCCAACCATCTTGGCGTTCTGGTTGCTCTTCATTTCCGGGAAACCCTCCTTCAGGTTTTTCTCCAACTCCGAAATGGCGTAATACTGGTACGCGAGTATGTAGAGCCCCTCCGCCAGCCCAAGCCCCAGAAGCCATACGGATGCGATCCTTGCCCAATTCTTCCTGGCGAGGAGACCGAAGGCAGACACGAAGAAACCCGCCGCCATGAGGGTATCGTAGAGATATTTCGCACGCTGATGGAACGTGAGTTCCGGTCCGCTCCCGAAGATGCCGGACAGTCCGGGAACTCGGCCGATCAGGGAGAGGGTCGAGTCGATGACAAAGAGAAGGGCAATGATATTGATGATATTCACCCTTCCCTCGTCTTCAATGGGATAATGGATTTCAGCGCTGGTCGACGCCGCTGGCGAAGCGACCTGCGGGACAACGTCGCGGAAAGGTGGTTCCGGCGCTATCCATCCCCCAAGGGGGATGATGACACCGCAGCGGGGGCAGATCCCCTGCATTCCTGCTGACGGGAGCAGGGTCGCATCGATCTCGGTTGCAAACGAGCATTTCTCGCAACTTACCTGCATAGGCCCGCGCTCCTCTCAACCCCCGCGTTCATGGTTTTTTCTCCAGGCCAACCCGGCCGGAAACGACGCTGACCGGGAAGGCGCTGTCATCGCCGGAAGCGTTCCCCAGTTGACCGGAAGAATTTTTTCCCCAGGAACATATCGTCCCGTCGCTGCGGAGTGCCAGGCTATGCATCCCTCCGGCTGCCACCGCAGTGACCCCGTCAAGGCCCACGACCATCGCCGGTTTCTTTACGCTCTCGTTACCCTTGGTCCCATGTCCAAGCTGGCCTCTGGGGTTGAATCCCCAGGACCAGACCTTTCCGCTCCGATCGACGGCGAGGAAGTGGGTGCCGTTGACATAGCCCTGTCCCGGGATGGCTACGGCGACAATGTCCTTCAGCCCCGGAATCTGCAGGGGTGACGACGAGCTTCTCACCTCAAGCCCTTTGGGCGTCAAAGCATAAATGTCTTTCCCCCATCCCCAGACAGTCCCGTCCTTCTTCACGACGAGCGTCGCATCGTTTCCCGCTGCAATGTTTACAGCGTCTCGTATCCCCGTTGCGCGAAGCGGGGCGTTACGTTCGGTTGTCGAGTCGCTGCCGAGTTGACCGGCATCGTTGTGCCCCCAAGTCCAGACCGTACCGTCCGATTTCAGCGCGGCGAAATGTCGTGTTGCCGCCGATACGGCGACAACGTCGGTAATACCTCTTAGTCTGCGGAACATCGTGCGTGGCGGATTTCCGACCGTCTCGGTAGAGGAGAGTGTGCCGTCTTTGTGGAGCACGAGGAATGTGGGGGAGCCGCCATATCCGCCAGTGACTGCACGGGCGTTTTCAATACCGACCATCTTCATTACCGGGATCGCATTGTGCGGCTCACCATCCCATTGCCCATTCGATCCCTGTCGGCTGGGGCTTACATACTGAGGCAAGAGCGGGTCTTTTCCCCATATCCAGACTGTACCGTCCGCCTTCACGGCAAGGGAGTAGAGGGAACCGGCACGGCTTTGACCTGCCGGGTTTTAGGGCAGGTCGTAAGCCTTGTTGGACTCTCGCTTATGTGCGCTTAATCGCTTCCGCACAATAAAATCTTTGCAATATTACCTAAAATGATATATCAATATAAAAGTGAACGGTAAAGAAATCATAAAAAAGCTCAAAGCACTGGGATGGGAAATCAAGTCTATCAATGGCAGCCATCACCAGATGATCAAAGATGGCGTTAAGGTCACTGTGCCGGTTCACGGAACGCAAGATGTTAAAATCAAGACCTTGCTTTCCATAGAGAAACAATCGGGGGTAAAACTAAAATGAAAATCGAATATCCTGCTATTTTTGATCCAGCCGATGAAGGCGGATATACTATTACTTTTCCTGACTTTCCTGAAGCCATCAGCGAAGGGGACTCCCTTGAAGAAGCCAATTACAACGCCATAGAGGTATTAGACCTAACTCTTAAATCAAGGATGGAAGATAATGAGATTATTCCTCTACCTCACTCCGAATCTGGCCCTAACGTGCATATGATTGCGCCGGATGTCAACATTCAGGCGGCTCTACTCGTCAAGTTAAACCGTGGAGAGAAAAAATTCTCCGACCTCGCACGAACGCTTGGCACCTCATGGCCTGCGGTGTCTCGCTTGGAAGATCCGAAACATTGGCCGTCACTTCGTCAACTGGATAAGATGGCGGCGGCTCTAGGTAAGCGATTAGTGCTTTCACTTGAGTAACATCAAGACTGGGAGCCGCGTTTCAGCGGCTCCCAGTCTTGTATTAAGGTTTGTGAAATTATTTAAATACGCCCTTTCCCATTGCAAACACCGCATTTGACAACACCAGACCCACTACAGTTATTACATTGATGAGAGCCTCCTAGCAGTTCTTTTATACGACCACTACCATTGCATTTTGGACATTTTCCTGAACCATCTCCGTCGCATTTTTTGCACGTTGCCATGATCGTCACTCCTCTTAATAGGTTGGTGATTAGTGTCAACCTCGATTTTATGGGAAAATGGCGCTACGTCACTCCTCAGGCTCTGGTATTTTAGGACGGTCATTTTTAAGATGGGGAACTGGTTCCCATCCTTTACTTGTAAGCTGTCTAAAGCTAAATATATCGCCTTCGTAATAGAGTGCTTTTTGCCAGATGCTCCCGTCCTTGTTAAACCAAATCCATTCTCCGTGTTTTAGGCCGCGACTGTAACCACCTGTAATATCGATGTGTTGTGCCATCCAGCTTTCATACGGTCCATCTTTAAAGTTCCCTACTACGCAGTACCTAGTTGTTGAATCATCCTTCAACCACTCTTTCACCTTTAAGCGATGTCCTTCAGGACAGCTAAATGTGGTTTTATTCATGGCTTCTAAGGTGGACTTTAATTTCTTTGCCTGTATCTGTTCCCATTTCGATTGGTTGTAGCTATTTTTAATTACTACTCCTAGATCATACGGAAGTAGCAGCGTATCAAGTGCAAGTGCAAATGGAAGATCAATGATAGCTACAGGAATTAATTCAGGAACTTCAAACATGTTTACCGCATCGAATCTAGTGGCACGGTAAACGCCAGAGTGATAACCGCTACACCAATCATGTCCACCTTCTGGGGTATAGCGGCACATAAAGCTCCCACATCCAGCACACTGAAACAATAAAAGTAATAGCAATACATATCTCATGACTCTCTCTTCCTTTATTTGCTCAACGGTGCAAGCCTGACCTGCGGCGGGGGTAGTTTCCCGCTGTCTGGTCTAGGCGTAAGTGTACGCCCGTCATGGGCGTGAACTTATGGGGTGCAAGTCCCCTGTACTAGAATCCAGTCACTGTCGTGAGACAGAGTAAACCAAGTACTAGCCGAAGGCAAGGGCGTCTCCGCGAGGAGGGGTCT
>JBAQKZ010000023.1:0-17822 GCA_049301475.1 Geobacteraceae bacterium
AGCCTGGCCCGGCTCCAGTGGTCGCCGAGCCAGCCGAAGAGCGGGGCGAAGAGCATATAGCTAAACATGAAGGCGCTGCCGAGAAACCCCAGCGCCGTATCGGAGAGATGCAGATCGATCTTGATCAGGGGAAAAACCGCGAAGAGCACCTGCCGGTCGATGTAGTTAAGCAGGTTCACCGCCAGAAGGAGTCCCAGGGCGTAGCGGCGGTAGGAGAGTGAGATCGGGCCAGCGTTCATACGGTGAATACTCCAGATATGTACCAATGAATCTTAAAAAGCAAAATTAACAGGGATAAACAGGATGAAAGACTTTTGGTTTAACCGGAAGCGATTTTGTATTTATCCTGTATATCCTGTTTATCCTTGTTAAATGAAGCACTTTGATTCTTTTATGTCGCAGCTTTCGCCTTCCTGGGGAGATGTGTCAAAGATTTTCCACCGCCTGGCGCGTCATTGCCACAATCTCTGCCGGTTCCTCGAAACGAAACCGCAACGGCTCGCCGAAGGTTACTGTCACTTTACCCCGTTTGGGAAAACTTGCCTCGTGGGGGAGAACCTTGTCAGTGCCGCTGATTTTAATCGGCACTACCGGAATCCCGAGTTCCTTGACCATGATACCCAGCCCCATCTGGAAAGGCTGCATTTTGCCGTCCCTTGAATGCCCCCCTTCAGGGAAAATCAGGATGTTAAAGCCGGCATCGGCGAGTCTTCCCATGTAATTGAGCGAGCCGCTGAACCCCTGTGTCTGGGGAAGTGGAAAGAGGTTGAACAGCACGGTGCCGTACTCGTAGCTTAAGCGCCGCAGGATTCGATCGACCCCATGGTAATCACCGAAAAAAAATTCTTCCCAGGCGGCGGTGGCGGTTCTGGAGCGGATTTCGGGTGGGAGCGCAAACTTGACGGCAGGCTGGTCCAGATAGCTCATATGGTTGGCCACGAAAAAAACCGGTCCGGCCAGCTTTTGCAACTTGTCATCTCCCCGCACCTCAAGCGTGACAAAGCTTCGGAGCAAGGGGTGGTGGAACAGGGCGTCACAGACCATTCGCACGCCCCTGGAAAAGCGGGCATTGGTCCAGAAGCGAAAATGATCGCGCCTGGTCAGTTTTTTCCGTTTCGCAATAATGCTACGCAGGTCCGAGACTCGCGTCTGTGGTCCGATCTGGGAGTCCTCAATATCGAGGCGGTATTCCTGTTCCAGTAAACTGACCAGTTCCAACCGGTCGATAGAGGTAAGACCAAGGTCTGCCACGAGCAGTGATTCCTCGCGGATATCTCCGGGGTTTGTGCCGGTTACCCTGGCGAGCAGGTTGAACAGGCTGTCCCGTGTGACGGTTGCATCGCCTACTTCCGGCCCCTTTTTAATCTCCTCCTTTACCGCAAACTTCTTGATCTTGAGCGTCGTGGTCTTTGGAAATTCCGGCTCGTTCCATATGGTAAATCCGGTAATCTGGTGCAGCGTATCCAGACTCTTGTTCGCCTGGGCGATGATCTCTTCAGGAGCTATGCCGCTTCCGTCCAGAAGCAGCACGGCGTGCACCTCTTCCGACCCTCCCTTATCGACGCCGATGACGCACGACTCCTTCACCCCGGCGATCTTGTTCAGCACCGTCTCCAGTTCGTCGGGATAGACGTTGATCCCCGAACCGGTGACGATCAGCTCCTTCTCCCTCCCCTTAATGATGAGCCAGCCGTCCGGGCCGATCTCGCCCAAGTCGCCGGTCCGAAACCAGCCGTCTTCCGTGAAGGCGTCGCGGCTTGCCTGCTCGTTTTCGTAGTAGCCGGGGAAAACGTTATCCCCGCGCGCCAGGACCTGCTTATCCTCGATTTTTATCTGCACCCCCGGCAGAGGCGGACCGACCGAACCCGCCACCTGGCGCTCCATGGTGTTGACGCATAGCACGGGCGATGTTTCTGTGAGTCCATACCCCTCTATAACCGTAAATCCCATGCTGCTCCAGAATGTGAAAACCTCCGGGTCCAAGGGGGCTCCCCCTGAGACAAAAACGGTAAAATTGCGGCCGAACTTTTTCTGCACCGGGAAAAAGAGAATCCGGCGCATCCCTTTCGGAAGCTTTGTTGCAAGCAGCAAAAGTGACCGGAACAGACCGGAGATGTGTTTCTCCTCAAGTTCCCGCTCGATGGTCGTTTTTAGCAACTGCATGAGGCGGGGAACGGACATGATGACGTAGATATCCTCCTCGCTCAGCGCTTCCATGATAGCGGATGGCTTGAGTGTGCGCAGATACACGATAGCCGCCCCACGGTAGAGCGGAACAAAAAACCCCCCCATCTGCTCGAACATGTGGGATAACGGGAGCAGGGAGAGGAAGCTGAACCCGGAGATGATGATCGGTATCTGCCGGTTTATCTGGGTCATGTTGGCAACCAGGTTTTTGTGGCTAAGGATGACCCCTTTCGGATTGCCGGTAGTGCCGGAAGTATAGATGAGCTGCGCCGTATCCTCGGGTGCGACGGATGCAAGCTCGCCGATCGGATGAATGTCTTCGAGCAGGTACTGAAGGTCTTCCAGCAGTATCGACGTGACTGCGGTTATCCGTTCGGGCTTGAACCGGCTTTGCAGGACAACCTTGGCTTTCGTGAGGGTGCGGATGGATTCAGCCCGCGCCGGATCGGACATGAAGTCCACCGGGACGGCGACCGCGCCACGGATGATGATGCCCCAATATGCTACCGCCCACCAGGAAGAGTTGGGCCCCCAGATGAGCACCCTGTCCCCCGGCTCCACGCCGTTTTGCGCCAGGAGATTTGCCATCTTCAGAGCAAGATCGTGGAATTCCCGATAGGAAACTTTGATCCGTCGTACGCCGGTGCGGTTCACAAAGGCGGTTTTATCACCCAGCGCTTCGAACGTCTTGAAAAGGTCGATCAATGTCTGCATAAATCTCCTTCGATCATGGCAAGTGCTGTCAATCCGATACCGGGGCCTGAAGAATCCTGTGTTTTGTAAAAAATTTCCGCGTTTCGTCTGTGACAAGGAGCAGCATGGCAAACGGGATCAGCAGCAGCCATACATCCGCGCCGATGGGGGCAGAGGCGAACAGGGAATTGCCGAGAGGCGTGTATATGATGAAAGCCGCCAGCAGCACGTCGGTGGCGATCCCCGCCAACACCAGCCGATTTGAAAAAATCCCCAGGGTAAGGATGGAAACGCTGGGTGAACGGCAGGCCAGGGCGTTGGCGATCTGCGCCGCTATGATGCCGGCGAGACAGGCCGTGGTCGCCTGCAGGTAGAGCGTTGTCGTGGGCGCCAGCGGTTATTTGTGCGATCTTGCCGAACTCTGTCGCCATGCCGGTTGCATAGACAACGGCCTGCCCGCTGCCGCTCACCACGAGCGTGCCTGCGAACACCAGGTTTCCGCTATCAAGCGGCTCCCCTTCGCATGGGGCATCGGTGAGCAGACGGGAATCGGATTCGCCGGTCAAAAGAGAGTTGTTGACGGTCAGTCTGCTTGCTTCCACAACCCGCGCGTCAGCAGGCACCTTATCACCTTCCCGCAGCATGACCAGGTCTCCCGGCACAATTTCTGCGGCATCGCATTCAAGCTCGGCTCCGTTCCTGATCACGGCAACCCGGAAGGGGAGCATCTTGCGGAGTTCCTCGATCGCCTTTTCGGTGCGGTACTCCTGAATGAAGGTGAAGATGGCGTTGATGAAGATGACGGCCAGAATGGCAATGCCGAGCCGCAAAAGTCCTTCGCCGGGGTGGAGATATTCGGACAGAAAGCAGAGAGCGGCTGCAAACCAGAGCAGCAGGGCCAGGAAGTGGGTGAATTGGGCCGCAAGGCGCAAAATCATGGGGCGGCAATGCGCCTCATGTATTTCGTTCGGTCCATACTCGCCACGTCGGCGCGTTGCCTCTTCAGTCGTGATCCCCTGGGCGGTGCTGAGCAGGCTTGAGAATACCTGGTCGCTGGGAAAGGGCCTGGATTTTCATGGCGGTTCAGCGCTCAGGCCGGAACAGGATGGCGTTACAGGGAGGCCGATGCATGACATCTCCCGCCGGGTTGCCGAAGAACAGTCTCCGCAGCACCCCGCGCTCACTCGCGCCCAGCACGACCAGATCATTGTGGCGGGTGATCGCTTCCACGGTGATGGATTTGCCTATATCTCCCCTGCCACTTCGCTCCAGCACCGTAACATTTTGCTGCTGCAGCTGTTTCCGGAACCGGGTGATATCTTCGGGCATCCCCTTTGCGTCACGCTCCGCAGAGAGATGAAACAGCGTGACTTGTGAATGGAAGCTCTTGGCCAACTCGGAGATAAACATCAGGAGACGCCCCTTGTCGTCAACAAGCTTTCCGAGTGGCGCCAGGATATGTCCGGGGTGCGGTTTGGCCATGGTGACGGCCCGCATGATCGCCAGGTCTGACCTGATTGTCCGAAGGAGGTTATGAACCGTATGCCGTTGCAGGTTGGCGCCGTACCGTTCATCTGGCGCTAGCGGGTAAAATACGAGGTCGGGTTTTTCCGTCTCCACCCGTTTGGGCAACAGCTTGCCGATATTCCCGATCTCGGTTATCCGGGCCACGGGGATATCCAGATCAGAGGCGACAGTGAAGAGATGATCCAGATGGCGATCCGTATGGTGGCGTACGGCCTCGGTACCTCCCTCGTCACGGGCGGCGTACAGCACAAGCCCGGCCTTGCATGCCGCCGCCAGCGAGATGGCATAACGGACTGCCACAGTGGATGCAGTGTGCTCGTTTATTACTGAAAATATCTTGCGGTAGCTCATGGTAGTCAATCGACAGGAAGGGGCTTGCCGGACTCGATTTCGCGCTTCTGGTGGTAGAAGAAGCGGACCATGTAGTACTCGAATGGATAGCCGCTCTCATAGTAGCGAAAACTCTGCTGATGCCGCGCGTCTATGGCCTCCAGGATCGTTATCCCCGAGGAGATGGCGGGACCGTAGTCGGAGTTTCCAAACGGATCGATCACAGTGTATATCCCGTATCTGATGCCGCTGTCCACGGCGAGACCCCCCGCGTCGCGCAGGGACGAGGGACCAAAAATCGGTAGCACAAGGTAGGGCCCGGAGCCTGCCCCCCAGTAGCCAAGGGTCTTGCCAAAATCCTGGTCGTGCCGCTCCAGGCCGAAGCTGGTTGCCGGATCGAACAATCCGCCAAGGCCCAAGGTACTGTTCGTCACGAAACGGCCAAGCGTCGTCACGGACTCCATCCCCTTCAGTTGGAACAGGCTGTTGGTGAGATTTCGCACCTCCCCGAGGTTGTTGAAGAAACCGGAGATGCGTTCCTGGAGGAAGGTGGGAGTGACGAATTCGTAGCCGTTCACCACGGGGAGGAAGAGGTATTTGTCAAAGTAAAAGTTGAACCGGTACGTGCTCCGGTTGAACCCTTCCCAGGGATCCGCTACCTCTGCGAAGCGCTGATCCCTGAACTCGCTTATCGAGTGCATTGCCGGCGCCTCGGCCTGGGTATTCACCCTGCTTGCGGCGCACCCGGCAAGAGACAGCGACAGCACCAGTGCGAGGATTATCCGGCAGGATCGGTATCGGGTAACAGTCATCGTGGCGCCCTCCTTATCATTTGAAGAAAGCAACCATATAGGCCAGGTTTTCTTTGTACTCAAGGTTGCCGAGGTGTCCGCCGCGCGGGTATATCTTGGCCCGCTCGCCAAAGAGCTCCCGCAGGTAGTCAAGCTCTGCCTTGGTCAAGATGAAGTCGTTCTCGTTGGTCATCACGCCGAACTTGGCGGAGGACTTCAGGTACCCCTCGATGCTCCTGAGACTCTGGGAGTCTATGAGCGCCTGCTTGGTGAGCCCCGGTCGCCGCTTCTGGAAGTAGGGATAGAAATATTCGTTAAAATAGTCGAAAAAGCTCAAGTGGGTGGAGACCAGGAAATAGTCGAAAACGGAATCGGTGGGACTCAGCACCCGGTTCTTCGGCACGACGTAGCCGCTGTTGGTCATCACGTCGGAGGAAAAGATCATGCCGGCCAAGTTGATGCGGAAAGTGAGGCCGATCAATCCGGCGGTTTCCTCTTTGGAGAAAATCTTTTCCTTGTAGATCAAGTAGAGAAAATCGTCATTGATGGCGACGAAATTGCCATAGCGATAGAACTCGCTGAACTTGGTCAACATCTTGTTGAAAAAGATGCCCTGTTTCCTGGCTCCTCCGGGAATCTGTTTCAGCAGTTCCTCAATCCTTGTCGCCGAACTGTAGAGGCTTACCGTGGGGTTGATCATGAGCACCTTGCGGAAGTCGAAGACCCGTCGCTCCTCGTCCAGCTTCGTCACGAAGGCGGCCTGATTGGCTCCCAGGCTGTAGCCGCACAGGTTGAAGGAGGATACCTCAATGTCACCCTGTACCTGCTTCCAGGCGGCCTCCATAACCCGGTACAGGTCAGCCGCGTCCTCGGCCAGGTCGCCGGGGACACTGCTTTGAGAGGCGGAGACGATAAAATTCGAATTGGACGGCGACGGCAGGGTGATGACATGGAAACCGGCCTGGTAAAAGGCCTTCATCATGACCAAAAGCTTGGATGCCTGATCGCTGGCTCCGGCGCCGGCGATCAGAAAAACCAGCGGCGCCTTCTTCTCCTGATAGGCGAAGGTGCAGTGCAGCCCCTCGTCGTAAAAGAAAATCGGCGGTCTCTGTCGGTCCGGGATGACGTCGAGCACGAGCTTCCGGGTGCGGATCTTTGCAGGAAACTTGGGCATGAGGTCTGCCGGGGTCCCGAGGATGGTGGCTTCATATGATCCCTGGATCGGATAGCCGTAGCCGTCATCCGCCGCAAGGCTTGGCACTGGCAACAGAACGAGGCAGGCGATGAACAGCAGTCTCAGGCGCATTATGCGAATTCCTCCTTTGCAGGGGCAAATCCCCCCCGACCCCCCTTTGCAAAGGGGGGGAAAAGCGCAACTGTCGGAGTAGTATTAAACATCACAACCCTCGGTGAATAAATTCGGGTTAATTATTGCGTTCCCGGCCTCGTTCCTCATCTTTCTTCTGCCCTTGCCCGTGGCCCCGCTTGGGCTCCTGCGGCTTACCCCTATCCTGTGATTTTTGTTCCCGGCCTTGCAACCTTGGCGCCTGTTGCTCACGCTGTCCAGCCCCTGGCTGCCGCCTCTGATCATGGTACGCCGGGCCCCGCTGCTGAGGAGGGGTTTGGTCCGGGGCTGATTTATGAAGGTTTTCATCCCCCTGCTGCCTTGGACTTCTCATTGGAGGCCCTTCGTTCCTTCCCCGTTGGGCAGGTGCGGGCCCTCTTTCTCCTTCATGTTGCCTGAAGTGCTGCCGGATCACCTTGTCACGCGGCTGATAACGGTATTGCTGGCTGCGTAGCGTCTGCTGCTGCTCCACTGCCCGGGGGTACCGATCTCCTGAATACTGCCGCTGGTAGACAGGGAGCGGAGCGCGACCTGGAGCAGAGCCCCGTTTCCACCGGTCCCATCCGCCTCGACGCTGTTCCCAGTCATGGCCCCAGTGCTGACCCCAACGGGGCGGCGCATTCGATCGCCACCCGCGAAAGTACTCAGGAGGCTGCCGGTAGTAGCGCACTGGGACGCGCAGGATAAACAGCGGCACAACCTCTGGTTCCACAAACCCCCAGGGGCCGTTGTACCAGGAGCTCGCGTACCAGTTATCGTCCTGGTAGACCCAGTACATGCCATCGTAAAAGAAATAGTTGGCGTCAACCCTTGGAGCGTAGTAGACCGGATAGCCCGGCACCGCGACGAGCTCAGGGAACAACGGCAGGTTGATCCCAATGCTCACGTTGGGTAATCCGATGCCGATGCTTATTTGGGCCGCGGAAGAAGTCATCGGGGATAAGAGCATCAACAACACAATAAGTCCGTAACGAATTTTTTGCATTTTGTCCTCCATTTTGACAAATACGGCTATGGCCCCATTACCATGTCGCAACGTGAGAAAGGGGCTCGCAACTCAGACCGCCGGGATCCTAATGGTCGTGCCTGTTTTGCTTGTGCTTGTAATGGCCGTTCTTGCGACCGTTGTCCTTGTGATGTTTCTTCTTTTTTTTATAGTGCCCGGCGGGTCTTTCCCTTTCAATATAAATTCGGCGATCTCTTTCGACATAGTACGGACGGCCTGCGTCGATCTGGATGTTTACCCCTGGCGGCGCGGGCAGGTAGCCCTCGATGCGGACATTCACATTGGGAGCTGGCAGCCCAGGAAGGCCAGGCGGCGCGGGAAACCCGGCCTTGGCCTCAGTGAGGCCGAATGTTATGGCGACTACTGTCAGTATCAGCATGGAAAGAATGGTTTTTGTTCGCATAAAACTCCTTGTTTAATACAAGGTACGTTAGTACTATCCGACAGTACAATCTTTATGTGTCTGAGTAGTATCAGTTGAAAAAATACCGGATGCCGAAAGTAGTGGAAAAGCTCGTCGGATCGAAATCACCCTTATGGACACCAAAGCTGTCGGTTATGTCGGTATCGGGGGCAGCGACCAGCTTCGCTTCTGCGGTCAGGGCCAGATTTTTTTGAAAGAAGTAATCTACGCCACCGCTTATGTGAACTCCTACGGTCGTGTCTACGTCTCTTCTTGCCCCACCATTTACATCATAGTCACTGAGAAGGATGTCCAGTCCGGCCCCAAGGTAGGGGACCAACTGCCGGTTGGTAAGCGCGAAACGGTACTGACCTCCGAGTGAAACGTTGGTAATGCCGAAATCGCCCGTATCAGAACCGAATTCGGTCCGGGTCACATCAAGCCCTGCGGCGATGTGATCATTAAGGCCGTAGATGAGGCCACCGCCGACGATAAAGCCGGGATCGGTCCTGTTGTTAAAAAATTCTGCGTTGTTGTCGGTCGGGATTAAGAAACCTATTTTGCCGGTAACGCCTACTCTTCCCTTGATGCTGTCGGCCATGGCCGCGCCTGCGGTAATGGAAATGGTTGTCGCCAGGCATGCAAACACTATGAGCTTTTTCATTGTTGATTTCCCCAATTTGGTTGATTTGTTTGGTCTAAATAACGGTTAAAAGCCATTAAACGTCTGACAGAATCGAAAAAACCCGCCGGAGCCGATCGTAAATTCACCTGAGCCAACGCAGCTATTTTACAATCAGGTCGTTTTGCACCGATACTACACCATTAACGCTGCCGGCAACCTCTCCTGCCTTTTTAACGCGCTGAGCCGAATCGACAAAGCCGCTTAGCTGAACTACCCCTTTGAACGTCTTGACATTGATTTGCAACGTTTTCAGCGTTGCTTCGTCAAAGATTGCGGTTTTTACCTTGGTTGTGATGACTGAGTCATCGACATACTGGCCCGTACTTTCACGCTTTTGCGTGGCTGCGCACCCCAGGAATGTGGTTAACAACCCGATACAGACCAGTAATTTCAAAATGCGATGCGATTTTACCATGATGCCATCTCCTCTCTGTTTACTGCAAATTTTACCTTCACGTAAATTATATAGGAGCTGTTACGACTCTGTACCTATTTCTTCTCACTGTACAATTCCGCCTTTATTTCATCCAGAGCGGATATTACCGGCTTAAGGGATTCCTTTAAAACCTCACGGTCCTGGATGGATTTCTTGGCGACGGGAGCTATCGCTTCGATACCTTTAGGCGTCAAGTCGTTAGACAGGTACTGCTGGATTTCCTTCAGGTCAGTCAGGTATGCATGATATGAACCTTTGATTCCAGCGCCTGCTGCAGGTACCTGAGCATAGATTCCAGCCAATTTGCTGCGACGCTCTTCGCTAAGTTCTCGGATCTGTGGATTTGTAAAAGCGTCCCCCTGCTTTTCCCACTCTTCAAAATACTCCGTGCGTAGTGACTTCATTTCCTCTACCCGTTTGAGCACCTTTTTACCCTCTTTATCAAGCTTGACGAGATTGTCCGAATAGGTGTCGAAGGATTTTTTCAGGTCGGGTTCTCCTACCATGACAAGGGAGTCAAGCGATGTGCCCGTGACATCAATCTGGACAATCATTTTCCTGATCTCGTTGTCCACTTCCTGTATTGAGTTGGAGGTTTTGACGGATCGATCCATGCCCGTAGTTGCGCAACCGCCCAGGAAAACGGTAGCGCCGAGTAGAAGCATGGTGAAAATGGCTAGTGAGTGACTTCTGAGTTTCATGATGTTCTCCTTTTAGTCATGCGTGAGTGGTTAACGTGTAGCTAATTATATCCACTCTTTTCAGATACTCTAGAGCAAATGACACGCCAAGAACCGAAAGAAAATCAAAAGTCGGGAATCGTCCTTTAATAACAGTGGGTTAGTTTAATGGAGAGAACAGCGGAAAAGCATGAATTAATTTGTCTAACCTCAATATTTGGTGGAACCTCAATATGCTGAGGGATGCACTTATCATGAATAGCTCGGTTCGTTATTTTTCAAGGCTGATTTTTCAGACCTGTGCGCTGCGAGATTCGATAGGCATTCTTGCCCGCGTGCTTGGCCTCGTACAAGGCCAGGTCAGCGCTCTTCATCAACGTGTTCGCGTCCTCACCATGGGCGGGATAGATGCCGACGCCTGCGCTGGTGGTTATGTTAACGGTATGGTCCTCGATGCTATAGGAGTGCGACACCGCCTCGATCACTTTTAATGCCACTGCGGCCGTATCCTCTGCACCGCTGACGTGCCACAGGACTATTGCGAACTCATCACCGCCCAGTCGCGCGACGGTATCCTCTTCGCGCACCGTCGCCACCAAGCGCTCCGCGACCATTTTCAGCAGAACGTCCCCGGCGCCGTGCCCCAACGTGTCGTTGATATGCTTGAATCCGTCCAGATCCAGACACACCACCGCCATGGAGCTTTTGTTCCTTTGCGCATGAATTAGGGCCATCGACATCCTATCGTCCAGAAGTCGTCTGTTCGCAAGCCCCGTCAATTGGTCATTCAGCGCCAGAGTTTCCAGTATTTTGTTGTGATTGCGAGTCTCCTCATGTATCAGACGCACTTCCAGCATGTTGTGAACGCGCATCAATACCTCGGCCAGATCGAACGGCTTGCTGACGAAATCCTTCGCGCCGCACTGCAGCGCGCGCAACTTGTGGGCCGGATGGGCGGTAACGGCCAGCACCGGCAGGTAGCCATCCGTTTCGATTTCCTTCAGGCTTTCCATCACCTGGAATCCGTCCATACCGGGCATCTGAAGATCGAGCAGGATCAAGTCGTAGCGGTTCTTGAGGTGAAGCTCGCGGACCTCACGCGGATTTATCGTTGATGCGACGGAAGTATAGCCGGCGGAGGCCAGTGTTCGCGCGAGCAGAAGGACATTGGCTTCCATGTCGTCAACGACTAGGACTTTGCCGTGAAGAATGTCGGATGAACTTATCATGAGAATCGCAGTTCCTTATTTGCTTACTCAGAAGTCAGAAGTCAGAAGTCAGAAGTCAGAAGTCAGAATAGAAGCAGTGCATGCTTCCAGCAACTTACCATTCAAAAGTTTGAAGCGCCTAAAGTCGGAAGTGAACTAAAGTTAAGGGAAAAACAGTTCAAACTTTAGCTCACTTTAGCCACTTTCGGGGTTTCATTCTGACTCCTGAATTCTGGCTCCTGGCTCCTGAGTAGTTGATTATTTCCCGCATATTCCAGCGCCACATCCAGCGCTTCCATGAACTCATCGACCTTGATCGGCTTGGTTATATAGCGGAAGAATCCAGCCTTCAGGCCCCTCTCGATGTTGAGCGGCATGGCATTGGCGCTGACGGCGATGACGGGGATCTGCGCAGTGGCCGGATCTTCGCGCAGGATTTCCAGGGCTTCGAAGCCGTTGATGCCGGGCAGATTGATGTCCATCAGGATCACATCCGGCTGGACTACGCGCGCAATCTCTATGCCGCTATTTCCGTCCACAGCGGTCAACAGGCGGATATCGGGGTGGCGTGCGATAATTTTCTCTACCAGCTTCAAGTTCGCCGGGTTATCCTCCACATAGAGCAGGGTGTGCAGCCGTGCTCCGCGAGGCGGATGCGGTTGGACCGATGCCGCTGCGGCGCATCCTTCCATGGAAAGCTGTGGCTCGGCAACCGAGATGAGTTCGAACCAGAACACGCTCCCCACCCCGACGGTGCTTTCCGCGCCGATTGTGCCCCCCATCAGTTCAACCAGCCGCTTGGCCACCACGAGGCCGATGCCTGTGCCCTCCTCGCTGCCCGCGTCCTGTCCGAGACGATTGAACGCCTGGAACAACTGCGCCAGTTGTTCCGAATACAGCCCCGCGCCGGTGTCCCTGATGCTCACGCGAATGCGTCCCGGCGCGCTCTCGCTGCATTTCACCTCGACCGTTCCCTGCTCGCGGTTGTATTTGATCGCGTTGGAAAGCAGGTTGATCAGAACCTGCTTAACCCGGGTCCGATCGGCCTGGACAAAATAGGGTATGTCGAACCGGGGGAAGTTCAGTTTGATGCTGCGCTGTTGCGCCTGCGGTTCGATCATGCCCTGGCATTCGAGCATGACTTCGGCCAGCGACACCGGTTCCTCCGACAGAGGCACCTGCCTGGACTCGACCTTCGCGAGATCGAGGATTTCGTTGATCAGCTTCAACAGATGCCACCCCGCCCGAAGAATCTGGGCGATGTTTTCGTTCTGGGCAGGCGTTGGCGGCGGGGAATCGGACTCCATCAACTGGGCGAACCCGAGAATGGCATTGAGCGGGCTGCGCAGCTCATGGCTCATACTTGACAGGAAATCCGATTTGGCGAGGTTGGCTTTTTCCGCCACGGATATGGCGTTCTCCAGCTCGGCGTTCTTTTCCTGCAGCTCCTGATCCAGGCGTTTGCGTTCGGTGACGTCGCGCGCAGCGGCGAACACGCCCTGTAGCTTCCTGTCCCGATCATAGAAGGTGGTCGCGTTGTAGGAGACCACGGTTTCCTTACCGTCCCTGGCGTGCGCGGTAAGTTCGTAGTTGGTGATCTTCTTGTCGCGCAGCACCTGCTTGATGCTCGCCTCGGCCCGCTCCGGATCAGTGAAGTAATTCTTGAACGGAGCGCCGATCAGCTCGTCACGTGTGCAACCTGTGAGCGCCTCCACCTGCTTGTTGACGTCGGTAATAATGCCGGACGGATCGGTGCAAATGATCGCGTCAATGTTGGATTCAATGAGAGAACGCGTGTAGAACTGATGGTCGCGCAGGCGCTGATCGAGCTTCTTCTGCTCTTCCTCGACCTGCTTGCGTGCGGTGTTGTCGGTACCGATCAACAGATAGCCGATGATGGCGTCCTGTGCGTCGCGTAGCGCCGTTACGGACACCACCGCCGGGAACCGGCTCCCGTCCTTGCGGAAGTAGGTCAACTCATAAATGTCCTCGATCCCGCGCGAGGCCTTGAACACCAAGGCCTCGAAACCCGGAGTGATCGGGGTGCCAAGCTCGGCGCTCAATTCCTTTGCGCGCTCGATCACTTCCTGCGGGTCGGAAATGTCGGCCGGGGTGATCTTGTTCATCACTTCGGCGGCTGTGTAGCCCAGCATCCGCTCCGCGCCGACGTTGAATATCTGGATGACCCCTTTCGCGTCGGTGGCGATGCTCGAGAAGTTGGCGCTGTTGAAAATCGCGCTCTGCAAGGCCCCGGTTTTAAGCAAGTCCTCCTGGCGTCTGACCTCGGTGATCCCCTCCGCCGTGTCAGCGGCGGGGTTGAGAATGGCGGGATCGCTGATTTTTTTGGACATGGCCTACCTCTGTATAAAGCGAGAAATAAGTATCCCCCGGCACAGCCGGTGGATACTTATTCCGAATCACGGTCTGGTTGATGGTGACGTTGGTTATGTTCACGCTCGACGGTCCGTAATTGCCGCGACCGTAGAAAATCAATGAGGCGTGCTACAGGACTTCAGTTTCCCATTCTCAAAGAGTGAAATCGATTCGAATGCCGCACAGGTCTTGCCTTCGATCTGTATTTGCTTGGAAAGGTCGCAGGTATTCAATTTGCCTGATGCGTAGAAACTGACTCGGCCATACTGATTGCATGTGATCGCGCCATAATTAAAATAGTCACTTGTGACGCAGCTTTCGAGCCTGCCGGTTGCGTATAAGACGATCGGTGCATACTGTTTGCATTTAACGCCATTGATAGCAAAATTATCTTTGAGTGTGCATGTTTTCAATTGGCCATTAGGATGATAGGTAATTTCAGAACCGGGATTGCAAATGGATTGATCAATACCCAAACATGTTCCAACATCGGTTATGAACATGATGCTCAGCATGATAATGGTGTACTTCATAATAACCTCCTTTTGTTTATCAATCGCCCAGAACATGTGGCCCTCATATCTGATTGCGTATGAACACTATCGTCTATTGCATCACAATACCAGCTGGCAGTGGTCATACAGTCTCTTTGTTCTTGGGCTCGTACTACTCGATGGTCATCCGGTTCTTTACACGCATCACACCATTTATGTCGGTAACGAGTTTGGTTACTAGGTCCTTTTCGGATACATTCCCGGCCTTGCCGCCCACCGTGACAACGCCGCGCTTCGTCTTGACCGTGGTGTTGAGGACACTCGTCGAACGATGGTTCAGCAACGTCATATTGACTTGGGCGGTGATGGAAGCGTCATCAATCTTTTCGCCCACCGTACGCGTCTTTTTCGAGCTCTTTGTCACCGTCATCTCATTTTTGACCTCTTTGACCCCTTCGACATCCTTGGCGTATTCAGTCATCAATTCCTTTTGTGTCTGGCTGGCGGCATCGCCTCGCAGTGTCACGATGCCGCCTTTAACGTCAACTGCGGATGTGTCGGCACTCACACTACGATGAAACAAGAGCGCGACTTTCACTTTATCACGGAGCCACGCATCCGAGTTTGCGGTGGGGGCTGCACCTTTGACTTCCAGCCTGTTGTCCACACTCTTGACGCCGGGGAGGCCTGCTATGGTCTCCTGTGCCAATGATTTGTGGAAGTTTTCGTTGACGATTCCCGTCAAGGTAATGGCGCCGTCCCTGGACTGGATTTTGATATCATCACCCTGAAGGTAGGTCTTGAACACATGTGACTGCTTGAAAGATAATTCTATGCGGCTGTCCATTTTCGACGCGTGCACAGGCACACTGAACGCCAGCAGAGCTACCGCTACCACCATTTTAGATATTGGATACATCATTTTCATTGTACGTTACCCACTCCCTGATATGATAATAATCTCTTCGCCGCAACTCGGCATCAGACATACATGGTGGTCTTGAGTAGGAGATACTTGAATTCAGGCTCGACAACAGACTATGGTTCACTGATTTTTCTTCAGGTCTTTAGTTAATTGGCTTAGAAGCCTGAGCTGTTCCTGTTGAATTGAAATAAGTTCACCCCATTGCTTATCCTTCAGTGAATCTATTTTCTCATGAAGCGTCATTATTTCAAGCTCCGCCTTCAAGTTGACTTCGTAATCATGTTCTGCACTCAAGCGATCCTTATAGGCCTGGCGGTTTTGAGACATTAAAATTATTGGAGCCTGAATAGCGGCAAGCATGGATAAAAACAGATTAAGCAGAATGTACGGATATGGATCAAATGTCTTACTACTGTAACTGATGAGAATAAACGAATTCAGGAGAACCCAAATAACCAGTACAACCGCAAAGATCGATATAAAGGTCCAGGAGCCTCCAAAGGAAGCAACCTTGTCAGCAAGCCTCTGGCCAAAAGTCATTTGCTCGGAAAAGTCTTGTGAGACATTTCTCGCAATGTGGGTTCTCTCGACGAGATGGTGAGCAACATGCTTTTCTTGCTTGCCAAGTTGGTCATATTTCGAGCGAAAAATCTTTTCCGAGATTTCGATTTCTTTCTGATTCATCGTGTTATTACTCATCTCTCAGCGCCTCCCGCACTTTGACGGCCAGGTCATTCATCGAGAATGGCTTCTCGATGAAGTTCATGCCCTCGTCCAGCACTCCCCGGCGGGCCATCACATTAGCTGTATAGCCGGACATGAACAGATTCTTGATGTTGGGGTAAAGTGACTGCAAGCGGACCGCCAGATCTCGACCGTTCATTTCCGGCATGACGACGTCGGTGATAAGAAGGTGTATCTCGCTCGTCTGTTCCTCGGCCAGGCTTATGGCCTCGCCCGGCGTTCCTGCGGCCAGGACCTGATACCCTAGTTCTTCCAGCATCATTTTACCCATCTTCAAGATCGCAGGCTCGTCCTCCACCACCAGCACTGTCTCGCCACGGCTTAAAGGGATTTTCGCAGCCCTTTCCCTCTGGACATCGACGGCTTGGCCTGCGTACCGGGGCAGGTAAATCCTAAAGGTCGTTCCTTTTCCTGGCTCGCTGTAGACGTTGATGAATCCGTTGTTCTGCTTGACTATGCCATACACCGTAGACAGCCCCAGGCCGGTTCCCTGCCCCACCCCCTTGCTGGTGAAAAACGGTTCGAAGATTTGGTCGAGGATATCCTTGTCCATGCCGCTGCCATCGTCGCTGACGGCCAGCAGCACGTACTCTCCTGCTACAAACCCCGCATGATCAGCGCAGTAGGTCTCGTCAAAGACTGCGTTTCCCGTTTCGATAGTTACCTTGCCGCCGTCGGCAATGGCGTCCCTGGCGTTGACACAAAGATTGGCCAGGATCTGATCGACTTGGACGGGGTCCATTTTGACCGGACACAGGCCCACCTCGGGCAGCCAGGCAAGATCGATGTCCTCGCCGATGAGTCGCCGGAGCATCTTGAGCATGCTCTCCACGGTCTGGTTCAGGTCAACCACCACGGGACTGATTGTCTGCTTGCGGGCAAAGGCGAGCAATTGCCGGGTTATGTCAGCGGAACGTTTTGCGGCCTTGATGATTTCCTCAAGGTCGGCATGCAGCGTTTGGGCCGGGTCCAGGTTGCGCAGAGCCAGTTCCGCATAACCGAGGATCACGGTGAGCATATTGTTGTAATCGTGGGCCACGCCGCCCGCCAGCAGGCCAACCGCTTCCATCTTCTGGGCCTGCTGAAACTGGGCCGTCAGTCGGAGATGCTCGGTGTTGGCCCGCTTGCGCTCGGTGATATCGCGGATGTTGCACTGGATGACTTTGGCATGGTCCACTATGTAAACATTGCTGACAAACTCCACAGCGATGGGTCGCCGATCGAAGGTTTCCAGCGGCAAATCATCGTATCTGATGTATTCGTTTTCTTGAAGCGCCTTGAAAGCCTCCTTGGATGCGGCAATGTCTTTGAATACACCGAGTTCCCAGATATATTGCCCGCATATCGCGTCGTAAGAATAACCGAGCAACTTCAACAGGAAAGGATTGACATCAACCACCTTGCCCGTATCGGCATCGAGAATCAAGATACCGTCCTTGGCTGATTCAAAGAGCCGTCGGTAGCGCTTTTCGGAATCTTGCAGCGCCTCCACGTTCCTCTCCCTTTCCAGCACCGTTTCTTCCCGTAGCGCAATTTGCCTGCTCAGTTCGGTGTTAGCGAGGCGAAGTTGGTTTTCGGTATTTGTGTCTGACATAGGCTCCTAGCCTCGATTACCGTCAGAGATACATGCAGGCGCGGTCCTGTGTGGCCGCCCCATATTGCCCTGGATCAGCTTGAAGAGTTTGTCCGCCTCGGGATTTCGACGGCCTACAGAATCTTCCGCCCTTGAATAACGCGTACCAGCACCACTATAATAGCAATTACGAGCAGAATATGAATCAGACCGCCCATGGTATATGAAGTAACTATACCTAACAGCCATAGCACTATCAGTACCACGCAAATTGTCCACAACATAACATCCTCCTTATTTAAACGGCGGCTATCAGTAGCTTTGAGTAAAGAGACTCATACTGCGACATATTATACCAATTTCAAATCAAAGATGCAGTCAAGGCGGCGAGGATTGAGGCGACGAAGGCATACAACCAGTAT
>JBAQKZ010000024.1:0-10018 GCA_049301475.1 Geobacteraceae bacterium
ACCTGGGCCGGGCTCTCTCGCCGCCGACGGAGCAAACGGTTGCGGAATCGTCCGCCGGGGGCGGAGAGAGCCGTAGCAACCCTCTGGAACGATTCATCGCCACCGACGAGACAACCGGCAAGCCCTGCCTGAAGATCCCCATGCCGGAACCGGAGGTGCTTTCATCCCTCGTAACAGGCCTCGGGCAGATGCTGGCGGGGTTCATTGGGGGAAGAAAGCGGTAGTTACACAGTGTGCGATGATTTCCATCATGTGATGTGTCTATCAAGTTTGTTTCTTTTTAAGGGTAACACTCTACCCTTCCCAAACCACCTTGCCGTCTATTACCGTGGCCATGACCTTGGCTTCGACAAGCTCCTCTGGACTCATAAGCGTTGTATCGCCGCTTATAACCACCAGGTCCGCGAGCATCCCGACGGCTATGGAACCTTTAATTTGCTCTTCAAGAGACGAATAGGCGCCGGAATATGTATACATCTTGAGCGCCTCCAGTACGGAGACCCCTTCATCAGGGGAGAGCGTCCCGCCGCCCGCCACTATGCGGGTAACTGCGGTGTGAATCGCCCGGAACGGGTCGCAGGGGGTGAGGGGGGAATCCGAGCTCAACGCCGTAGTGATGCCGTGTCGCGCAAAGGAGTTCAGCGGGTAGACCCAGGCCAGTTGGTCGCTCGACACCTGGTCCAGATAGAGGGGGCCGGTTTCATACAGCAGGTTCGGTTGGGTGACCACGATCGCGCCGCTGGCGGCAAGCTCCGGCACGAGCCCCGGAGGGCAGACCGGGCAGTGCTCAAAGCGGGGCCGGATGCAAGGGGAAGGCGCATTTCCCCGGATGAATTCCAGTGACTGCATCGAAGCCTGTAGCAGATAGACATCGGAAACGTGGAAGGCGAGCTGAAACCCGGCCAGGTGCGCCCTGAGAGCGACGGCGTTGATTTCTTCCTGTGGCGGACAAGGGTTGCCGCTGCTCTCGTCCAGCGCGATCTTTACGGCCCCCACACGCATTTGGCCATCGCCGCCGCCGGTTTTCAACCCACGGCCTACGAATTCTTCCAGCGCGGCAACGCCGGGCAACAGCGTCAACCGTGGCGTCAGTGCGCCCCTGTCCTTGAAGCTCTTCAGCGCCTGCCAATGCCGATAGCCGTTCGACCAGCTCGTGTCCTGCAGCGAGGTGACGCCCAGGGAAAGATATTCCCGGTCGGCCTGCCGCATGCCTGCTTCGATTTCCTGTTCGGTGGGGGGCGGAACGGCTTTTGCGACGAGTTCATTGTTGCCTGATATCACTCCGTCAGGCAGGCCTGTATCGGGATCGCGGTGAATCCTGCTCGAAGCCGCATCAGGCGTGTTGGCGGTGATTCCGCACAACTCCAGAGCCCGGCTGTTCAATACACAGTGCTGGCCCGAGCGCTCCAGCAGGAGCACAGGGATGTCCGGCACGACCGCATCCAGGTCTCGGCGGTTCGGCGCGCACCCTTCGACCAGCGCCGAAAAATCGCAATTTGCGCCCCTCACCCATTGTCCGCTCTTGGTTTCGTCGGCCTTTTCCCGGAGCGCTTTCTGAATGTCCGCGATGCAACGCGCCTTTGAGCAATCGGCATGCCGCCTGGTGATGGCAAAGGCCAGGGGATGGCAGTGCGCGTCGTTGAACCCCGGCACAACCAGACCTCCGCCACAGTCAAGCAGCCGCGTATGGGGGGCCTTCAAATGTCCCAGCGCATCTGCGGCGCCAACATAGAGGATTTTGTTTCCCTTGATCGCGATCAGCTCTGCAGGGAGTTCCTGGTGTGCGAAAGTGACTGCGTTAAGGTTTTTGAGAATCAGGTCCGCAGTCATTCCAACACCACCACTTGGATAGATAGGATAAAAAGCTTAATTGGAAGGGGACGACTCCTGGCGCTTCTTCTGCACCATCTGGTAATACTCGAATGCTTCCCGCATGCCAGTCTTGAAGGGAGTATAGTCAAAATCCAGCAACCGCCGCAGCTTCGATCCGCTGTATATCAGATGCTCGTCCAGCGGGAATGGGAGCGGAATCTGCTCCCTGTTGATTTCGTCCACCGATTTGCGCACCACGTCTATTTTCTTCCCGGTTAGCTCCTCCAGCACCGTAACGATCCTCGGATAGGAGACCAGTTCATCCGACGACAGGTTGAACGCCTGGTTATAGCTTTTCTCCTCGCCGATACACCGGATAATCATAAGCGCCATATCCACGACCCAAATGAATGTGAAAAGGGATAGCCCCCCTTCCGGGATAACGAACGGCTTCCCCTCCCGCAGTAGGTCGAAGAAATACTTTTCCCTGGGGGCGTAATTATAAAAACCGTAAATAATCGCCGGCCTGAGGATGGTATGTATGATCCCTTTGCGTTCGCATATCTGCTGCAGCGCGCACTCTGTGCGCCATTTGTCGTAACCGTAATTTGCCAGCGGTCCCAGCTCGGGCTGCGGGCCCGGCAGCTTCGGCGCATCCTCCCGGATCGGAAGGTCCGTGCTGTTTTGATAGATCGTGGTCGTACTTATGAAGATATACTGCTTTATCTTCCCCGGCAGGTTTTCGAGCATTGTCTCGATATGCGAGGGGTTGTAGCCGCAAAAATCGACTACCGCGTTCCACTCCTCTTCCGGAATGGCGCTCCGGATCTGAGCGGCGTCCTCCCGGTCGCCTCGGTGCTCGGTTACGCCGCCAAAGCCGAGCTTGAGACGTCCCCGGTTGAACACGTGAACATCGACATCCTTTTCCTTCACCAACTCCTCGACAAAAACACGTCCGGCAAAGTAACTGCCGCCGATTACCAATACCTTCTTCATGACTTGATTTCTCCTGTCATACCAAGTTGCAATCAAAATGATGACTAGGCGGCGAGGAGGGAGCGACGTAGGCGTACATAAACAGTACGCCTAAGGAGCTCCCGACGAAGCCAACAACGTCAGCGTTTGATTGCGGCTTGGTATCGGTTATCCGATCCAGACGTCCATCTTGCGCAGATTTTCGTCGGTGATCTTTTCGTGCATGACCGGGCCGTGATCGACCAGAAACGGGCTGTCCGCATCGCTCAGACCTTCTTTCCGCAGTTCCAGGATCACGGCGGCGCAGATTTCATCCATAAACAGTCTCTTTTGCTCATGATCGCTGGTTTTAGACATGGACGATACCTTCTCGAACATAAATTCTCCCAAAAACGGGAGATCAACTATTCCTCTGAGGAGCCACTTGTAATACGGTGCGTAACAGCGGTTCAGCAGATAAACCAGTGACATTATATCCGCGCAGAATTTGGTTTCCGCGTACTGCGCGGCGAAGTAGTCCCGGCGCCAGAGCGAGCGGACAAAATTGTACTGCCCGGATTGCCCTGCGGACATGCAGCGCGCAGCAATCTTGACGATACGGACATCATCGGGATAGAACTCAAGGAGTTTTTGCCTGATTTCCGAAAACTCTCCTAGCGGATCACAAAAAACCTTCCCTGCCGTGCATACGGAAAGATTATTTTCCTGTAGATACAGCCAGTCATACAAGGTCTCCGGCGCACCGGGCTTTCCTATAAACCGCCGGTAAAAATCGCCTGTTTCAAACACGCCGACGCGCCCATCGCCCCACTCGCTTATTTTGCGCTCGAACCCTTCGAATGTCAGTGGGAGTCTTTGATATTCCTCCATAAGCGGGCGGCCTATCAGATCATAATCTGATTGGGTAAGCCAGAGGCAGAACCCGGGGCCCCAGTCGTGATCCCTGGAAAATTCGTCATCAAAACCGAGACACTCGGACCCCAGACCGATGAGTCCCGCCGCGATGCGCTCCTTAAAATCCGGAAAATTGTCGCGGATCAGCGGCAGGCCGTAGGTTGTGAAATATCGTTCCGCCAGCGTCAATCCGTTCAAGACGACCCCTCATCATGCGCGTAATCAATAACGGCCGCGAGTTCCGATCCAGAGAACATTTTTTCGTCAATGAGCGCATTCAACTTCTCCCCAACGTCCGCATTGATGTATTTCTCGCCGCACTGCTGGCACAAGGACGCCGGAAGTTTCTTGACTATACACAACTGTCCCTCGCGCCGGTAGTCGTAGTTCCCCATTGTGATTTTCACCATATTTCCGCCGCAAAAAAAGCACTTGCCTACGGACTCTGTCATGTCACCACCTCCAAGATCGTTTCTCCGCGTGGGGCTTGCCCAAACGGGCAGGGCAGGCAGATATGCAAACAGTACCAGCAGCCAGCCGTTCCTGCCGTCGGCGCAGACCAGATGTACCGGTTTCCCGTCTGAATCTCCATACACCAGATAGCTTGTGCCACGCATCTGATTTTGGCGCTCTTCCAGAACAACGCCGTACAAAAGGACGGTTTTGATGTCCGTCACTGTCACCTTGCCTGCCACCAAAAACCTGACCACATGCTCGGACATCCTGAAGCGGGATTCCCGCGCCCGACCGGAGAACCAATCCATTTCCTTATACTGCTGGATTTCCTCACTCTGCATGGTTTAATCCTCATCATAAATCGTAGTTTTGGTTGTCGATTAAACCCGTCTAGCTCTGAAGTGTTTCATTCCTCAAACTGCTTTCCGCGTCTTTCAGGTCCGTATATCCACTCATTTGCACCAGTCGCTGCAACGCTTCGAGCGAAAGATTACGTTTCTCTTCTTCCGCATTTTTTACGTTCTGGTAGTACAGATCCACAGTACGGTCTCCGTACGTTTCAAGTTCAGCACTCAAATATATGGAAAAATTGCTGCCGTCCCCGGTCGGGTCGGTGCCTCGGCAGCAGCGCATATAGAGCGCAGGATAGCGCTCTTGCAACTCAAGCTGCCACCGGTAACTGATCGTTACGATGTCGGCGATCAGCGGGTTGTCGGTCAGAGGGGGAATCAGGTTGTCCATACGGGCGTATTTCTCGGTCAGAAGGTTTCTGCCCCGAGCGTTGGCCTCATTTAACTGCTCCAGATAGGATTCAAGCATCTCATCCGTCCAGACATCGAACACGCTTCCACGGATAGCCCTGAAATTGTCCGGCGCACTCTGGCAGGCTGCAGGCTGTGAGCTTTTGACCCGTACAAACATCTCCCATTCCATGTCCAATATATTTTTCAATAACACCTTTCTCTCCATGCTTGCCACCCCCCTCTCTGCGTAATTTACGTACAGTCTAAGTGCCTATATATAGCGCTTAATTCTATACTTCCATATGGCCAAATGTCAAGAGTCGCTTGATTTTATGTTTGCGCCAATATTTCATCTAAGTTTTAACCTATCTTTGATGTTTTGCCCCCATAATTGGCACTAATTCAGCAGCTTTGCTGTCAAAAACTCTATAAAATCAGCGCCTGGCTTCCGGGATTTGTAATACATAATGAAGTAAACATGTCTGGAAAATTAGCCTTGCAAATTAACCATTCCTCTGCTAGTCTTGCACGTCCAACGGATTGAAATATCCAACACTCCGTTCTATTCAGCTAACATCCCGAGATTTAACATGTATTGGTTATCAACATCTGTTGATAACCCTGTGCAAAACCATCGTGTCCGACTTCTTCCTGTCACGTTGGGAAAAAGCTGGTTTTATCGCTCCCCATTAATTGACGTTTGCAAATTCCTCAACTGCTTCTGTCGTGAGACGGCAACCGCATTGGTCGGGGGCGCCTGTTACAAGCTATTAATGAGGGGTTGGTATATGGAAAAGATTTGGCAGACTGCACAGGCAAATATCGAAAAGGTGCTAACCCCTCAGACCTATACTACATGGATCAAGCCGATAAAATTTCTGACCGTCAGGAACAACTTTATCGAGCTTGAAGTTCCCAATAAATTCATAAAGGAATGGATCAAGGAGAAGTATCACTCCATGATTCAGGAAGCCGTCTCAGCTCTCACCGATTCCAAATTTCAGGTGACCTTGCGCGTCATGGAAAGGTCCGCTCCGGACAAGGATAGCGCGGTCACCGTTGAACCCGCCGCCATTGCGACGCATCCGGCACGCACAAAGGTAAAATCCGCAGAACCGGTTTCCTTTCTGAACTTAAGATACACCTTCGACACCTTCATCTGCGGAGGCAGCAACCAGTTCGCACATGCCGCCTCCCAGGCAGTGGCGAACAACCCGGCCAGCAATTATAACCCCCTGTTTATTTACGGCGGCGTAGGACTCGGCAAAACACACCTTTTGAACGCCATCGGTAATCATGTCCTGTCGCAAAACAGCACGGCGCGGATATGCTACTACACATCGGAAAAGTTCATGAACGAGATGATCAACTGTATACGCTACAAGAAAATGGATGAATTCCGTGACAAGTTCCGGCGCATGGACCTCCTTCTGATTGATGATATTCAGTTCATGGCCGGCAAGGAAGCAACACAGGAGGAGTTTTTCCACACCTTCAACTCCCTCTATGAGGCCCACAAGCAGATCGTGGTGACCTCCGACAAATTTCCCAAACATATCCCCCATTTGGAAGAACGATTGCGATCCCGTTTTGAATGGGGGCTAATCGCCGACATCCAGCCCCCGGATACCGAGACCAAGGTTGCCATTCTTAAGAAAAAGGCAGAGCTCGACGCGATTTCCCTACCGGATGATGTCGCCATGTTCCTCGCCTCCAGCTCTACCACTAATATCAGGGAACTAGAAGGAATGCTGATACGTCTTGGGGCTTACGCCAGCCTCAAGGGAGTTGCCACCTCCCTTGCAATGGCAAGGGAGGTGCTGAAGGACATTTTTGTCGACAAGACAAAGGATGTAACGGTAGAGCTGATTCAGAAGTACGTCGCCGAACAGTTCAAAATCAAGGTAACGGAAATCAAATCTGACAAACGCCTCAAAGCTGTGCTTATTCCGAGGCAGATAGCCATTTACCTCTGCCGTGAGCTGACCAAGTCATCATATCCGGAAATAGGGGATAAGTTCGGTGGTAAAGACCACTCGACTATTATCCACTCCGTAAAAAAAATAGAGAAGCAAATCAGTCATGATTCAGAGTTAAAAAAATCCATTGAAACCATCAGGAGGGGATTGTTGAGTTAGCGTGGAAATCATGTGCATATCCAGGCCTTCCATGTGGATAAATAACCAGCCTGTTGATAAATTGGACAAATCCAGCTGACAATCCAATATCTTTCCACACTGTAAAACAGCATTCACATACTGACAACGTGGGTTTTACACAAATCCACAGGCGCTATATACAACTACTAATGGTTCTTATTTTATAAATATAAAGTCCATAATAGACAAATCCAAAAGTTAGGAGGAAATATGGAATTCAGAATAGACAAGGAGACCTTTCTTAAATCCTTACAAAAAGTTCAGAGCATTGTTGAAAAACGCAATGCCATGCCCATTCTTTCCAATATACTTATCGAAGCCAGCGGAGAACGGATATTCCTGACCGCCACCGACCTGGAAGTAGGAATGAAGAGTTCTTATCCGACCAATGTCGTTAAGGAAGGAAAGATCACAGTATCAGCCAAAAAACTATACGAGATCATAAAAGAACTCTCCACCACCGAATTGGTATTTTCCACCAGGGAGAACGACTGGGTTGAGATACAGAGCGGCAAGGCGCACTTTTCCATTGTTGGACTATCACCGGACGAATTCCCATACTTTCCAAAGATAAACGAAGACACATACATGAAGGCAGACAATCACATGTTTCGGGAAATGATAGAGAAAACCTCCTACGCCATAAGTAATGACGAAACAAAGTACAATCTCAACGGCATTCTAATAAAGGTCGCAGAGGAAGAAGGTGGCCATGCTGTCCTGCGCATGGTGGCCACTGATGGACATCGTCTTTCCATAGCGGAAAAAGAGTTGACCGGAGTAGTCGTTCCTGAACTGAAGAATGGTGTCATTTTCCCAAAGAAGGGGATATATGAGCTAAAAAAGATGACGGAAGAGGAAGAAGGAGATATACTGCTAGGCTTTACAGGAAACAGTGCGGTGATAAAAAAGGGGTCCACGGTGATGGTAATGCGACTTGTGGACGGAGACTTCCCTGACTATACCAAGGTTGTTCCGGTCAATAATGACAAATCCATCATTTCTGGCCGTGAGGAACTTCTCCATTCGCTACGAAGAATGGCTATCCTTTCCAGTGAAAAATTCAAGGGAATAAAGTTCGATATCAAGGCAGGAAGCATGGAAATGTCTTCCAGTAATCCTGAACTGGGAGAAGCTACGGAGGAAATAGAAGTGGGTTACACCGGTGAACCGCTGACAGTCCGGTTCAATGCCAGATATCTGATCGATGTCTTGACGGTGTTAAACGATGAAAATGTAGAATTGCTTTTACGTGACGAATTGTCGCCTGCCATAATCAAGTCTGTTGCCAATCGTGATTTTATGGCTGTGATAATGCCGATGAGGCTCTAATATAGAGTTGAATTATAAACCTTAAGTCACATGAAGCCGTATGGTTATTCGGTAGCTATGGGTCAGTCGGCCGAACAAATGAAATTAAACAAACTATCCCTTTTCCGTTTCCGTAATCTGAAAGAAGCTGAACTGATTCCATCTGAAAGGTTCAACATCTTCTACGGAGGGAATGCTCAAGGGAAGACAAACCTGCTCGAGTCTATCTATCTGCTAGGAACCATGAAATCTTTTCGCATGGCCCGTAGCAGTGAACTGGTGTCCTGGGGCGCCGACAGCGGAACGGTCCACGGCTGTGTAGAGCGGGATGGTGTGACCCGTGATATATGCCTTGCCATAGACTGTCATGGGAAAAGGGTAAGGGTGGACCAGAAACACGTAGTTCGGCTGACCGACTTCTTTGGTAATCTCAACGTAGTGCTGTTTTCCCCGGAAGAATTGGCTATGGCGCGTGGAATGCCCGATGGCCGCCGCAAATATCTTGACCGGGCCGTGTTCAGTGGCGACGCGGCTTATCTGACACTTCACCGCGATTACTACCGGATACTCAAGCATCGTAACAGCCTGCTTCGTAGCGGCAGTGACAGTGGACTCGGTATCTGGAGTGAACAGCTGGCGGAAGCGGGAGCAAGGCTCATCACCAGAAGGATTGCCTATCTGCAAGCCATTGCTGGTCTGTTGAAGCTTTTCTACACAGCCATTGCCGGACCTGGCGAAGAAGCCGACATTGCCTACCGTCCCCATTTACCCGGTTCGGCCAATCAGGCCGAAAACGGTAGGGAATCCTTGCTGGCCGCGCTTGCCAGAACAGCTGCCGATGAGCGTCGCGCCGGTACAACCGTTGTAGGCCCGCATCGTGATGACGTGGATTTCTTTTTAAACGGCAGGGTGCTGAAGCAACATGCCTCCCAGGGACAACTGCGGAGCTTTGTACTGGCGTTGAAGATGGCGGAAATAGAATATATACAGACACGCCACGGCAATCCGCCGGTGCTTCTCCTTGACGACATGACATCGGAGTTGGACGAGGAACGGAACCGCAACCTGATGGACTTCCTGAAGGGAAGGAATATGCAGGCATTTATCACCACAACCACTCTCCGTAACATCATGCTGGACGATACAACGGCACAAACCGCTTTCCTTGTTGAGGGAGGGAAGATTCTTGACCAGAGGTAACCATGTCAGATGAACTGAATAATAATGAATACGGCGCCGACCAGATCAAGGTGCTGGAGGGGCTTTCCGCTGTCCGCAAGCGCCCGGCCATGTACATAGGGTCAACTTCGGCCCAGGGTCTGCACCACCTGGTGTACGAGATCGTTGACAATGCCGTTGATGAAGCGCTGGCCGGATACTGCGACGCCATCTCTATCACAATCAACATGGACGGCACCATCACGGTGGAGGATAATGGCCGGGGCATCCCGACCGACATCCACCCTACAGAGGGACGGTCGGCAGCTGAGGTTGTGCTGACGGTTCTGCATGCTGGCGGGAAATTCGACAATACCTCCTACAAGGTTTCCGGCGGGCTGCACGGCGTCGGCGTGTCGGTGGTCAATGCCCTCTCAGAACAGTTGGATCTGGAAATTCGCAGGGACGGCAAGGTCTTTCGTCAGTCCTACCGCCGCGGCGATCCGCAGG
>JBAQKZ010000025.1:0-6220 GCA_049301475.1 Geobacteraceae bacterium
GCCTCGTTCCTGTAGCTGACTCAGGTATTATACCAATTTCAAATCAAAGATGCAGTCAAGGCGGCGAGGATTGAGGCGACGAAGGCATACAACCAGTATGTTGAGGAGCCGAAGACGAGCCAACGAAGAGTGCGCTTTGATCTGGAATTGGTATTACCTCTGAAGGAGGAAAGGATTTATGTTCAAGGGGAGCATCGTCGCAATCGTCACGCCGTTCAAAAACGGCGCCGTGGACGAGGAGAAGCTGCGGGAGCTCGTTGAGTTCCAGATTGAAAACGGCACGGACGCCATCGTGCCGTGCGGCACCACCGGCGAGTCTTCCACGCTGGACTACGATGAGCACAACCGGGTCATACAGATCGTAGTTGAGCAGGTCAACAAGCGGGTCCCGGTCATTGCAGGCGCCGGCTCCAACTGCACCCGTGAGGCCGTAGAGATAACGGCTCACGCGAAAAAACTCGGCGCGGACGGCGCGCTGCTGGTCACCCCATACTACAACAAGCCGAGCCAGGAAGGTCTCTACCGCCACTACATGGCGGTGGCCGACGCCGTATCCATTCCGCAGATTCTATACAACGTTCCCGGTCGCACCGGCGTCAATCTCCTCCCCGAGACCGTTGCCCGCCTGGCCTCCCACGGGAATATCGTCGCCATCAAGGAGGCGTCAGGCTCGCTGCAGCAGGCCTCCGAGGTCATCGACCTCTGCGGCGACAAGATCGACGTCCTGTCCGGCGACGATTTCATCACCTTTCCGATGATGGCCTGCGGCGCCAAGGGGGTGATCTCGGTTGTGGCCAATATCATGCCCAGAGAGGTAGCCTCCATGGTGGACGCCTTTTTCGCCGGCCGTATGGAGGAGGCCCGGCGGCTTCACCTGAAGCTCCTCAAAATATCCAACGCCATGTTCGTCGAGAGCAATCCTGTGCCGGTCAAGACCGCTGTCGCCCTTATGGGGAAGTGCGACGACGAGGTCAGGTTGCCGCTGGCGCCTCTGGCCGATGGGAACAAGGCAAAGCTCGTGGCGATCATGAAGGAATACGGTCTAATCTAATGGAGTTTTTATGATTAAAGTAGCTGTCTGCGGTGCTGCCGGTCGCATGGGGAGTCGTATCATCGCCGCCATCAAGGAGACCGAAGGGTGCGGGCTTTCAGGCGCCCTGGAACGGCCCGGTCATCCCCTGACGGGGCAGGATGCGGGCTTCATTGCAGGACTAGGCTCCGTCGGCGTTGTCATATCCGACGACCTGAATTCTGTGGTGAAGGGGTGCGACGTCCTGATTGACTTCACCACTCCAAAGGTGTCGCTGAAAAACCTGGAGGTCTGCGGACTTTTCGGCAAGGCGACCGTTATCGGCTCAACCGGTTTCACCCCAGAGGAGCGGGAGCTGGCAAGGGAACTGGCAAGGGACATTCCTGTGGTGCTTGCGCCCAACATGAGCGTCGGGGTCAACGTCTGCCTAAAGGTCCTTGCCGACGTAGCGAAAATATTGGGGGGGGACTTCGATGTTGAGATCGTAGAGGCCCACCACAGGCTAAAAAAGGACTCCCCATCCGGCACGGCGGTGCGCATGGGCGAGGTCGTGGCTAAGGCGCTTGGCCGGGATTACAACCAGGTAGCCAACTACCACCGCGAGGGAATCTGCGGCGAACGGACCAGGGAAGAGATCGGAATGCAGACCATCCGTGGCGGCGACATCGTCGGCGAGCATACCGTCTACTTCATAGGGGAGGGGGAGCGGATTGAGCTGACCCACCGCGCCCATACCCGTGATATGTTCTCCCGTGGCTCGGTGCGGGCCGCCAAGTGGGTGGTTGGACAGAAGCCGGGGCTGTACGACATGCAGGATGTGCTGGGGTTGCGCTGATGGGAGTTGGGGCCGACCGACATATCCTTGAGCGCTGTAAGGAAGCGATCCGTCAGGTGGATAACACTGCGGAAATAATTCTTTTCGGTTCACGGGCACGGGGGGACGCGGAGCCTGACTCCGACTACGATATTCTTGTGCTTACGGACGCAGAATCAAGCCTGAAGCAGGAACGCTTTTTAGTGTCTGCTCTCTTACCGCTGGAAATCGAAACAGGCGTGGTTATCAGCTTTGTCCTGAAGCAAAAATTAATCTGGAATTCGCCACTGTACAGGGGGGTACCGCTTCATGAAAACATTTCCCTGGAAGGTATTCCGCTGTGACTGACACCGTGGCTGACATTGCTCGCTACCGGCTGGAGCGGGCAAGAGAAGCTCTGGTGGAAGCAGAAATTCTATTGAATTCAGGGCACGCCAACACTTTTGTCAACCGTCTCTACTATGCCGCCTTTTATGCTGTCTCGGCATTACTTTATCTGCAAAACCTCCAATCTTCTAAACACAGCGGTATCCGGGCATTTTTTCATCAACATGCTGTTAAGCCCGGCATCGTTTCAAGGGAACTCGGCGCGTTATACGATCTGCTCTACATGCGACGACAAACCGGAGACTATGATGATCTTGTCCATTTTGACATTGACGAGGTTGCCCCTCTGTTGCCGGAAACATTGGCCTTTGTGCAAGCAATAGAACAACTGCTACAAAAAGAACTTCACATGGAGGATTAAATTTGCATGGCTCACATCAACGATAACTACCTGAAACTGAAGGCCGGCTATCTCTTCCCCGAGATCGGCCGCCGTGTCCGCGCCTTTGCCGAGGCGAACCCGTCCGCGAAGGTCATCCGCCTAGGGATCGGCGATGTCACCCGTCCGCTCCCCCCCGCCGTCCTGAAGGCGTTTCACGGCGCCGTGGATGACCTGGCGAAGGACGAGACATTTGCCGGTTACGGCCCGGAGCAGGGGTACGACTGGCTGATAAACACCATCATCGAGAAATCCTACAAGCCGCTGGGGGTATCGCTTGAGACCTCCGAGATGTTCATCTCCGACGGCTCCAAGTGCGACTGCGCCAACATACTCGACATCTTTGCCCTGGACAACGTGGTGGCTATCGGCGACCCGGTCTACCCGGTTTACAACGACACTAACGTGATGATAGGCCGGACTGGCGAGGCAGACGACAAGGGGTACTACAAGGGAATCGTCTACATGCCCTGCACCGAGGATAACGCCTTCATCCCGGCCCTCCCCACCGGGAAGGTGGACATCATCTACCTATGCTTCCCCAATAACCCGACCGGCGCCGTGGCTTCCAAGGCCGAGTTGAAGATATGGGTAGATTACGCCAACGAAAACTCCGCCATTATCTTCTTCGACGCCGCCTACGAGGCGTTCATCACCGAGCCGGGTTATCCGCACTCCATCTACGAGATCGAAGGGGCGAAAAAATGCGCCATCGAGTTTCGCTCCTTTTCCAAGACCGCCGGTTTTACCGGCGTCCGCTGCGGCCTCGTCGTCGTGCCGGAAGGGTTGGAGGGGAAGACCTCCACCGGCGAAAGATACAGCCTCAACAAACTCTGGCTGCGCCGGACCACCACCAAGTTCAACGGCGCATCATACCCGGTGCAGAAGGCCGCCGCCGCCGTATATACCGATGAGGGGTGGAAGCAGACGAAGGAGACCATCGACTATTACATGGAGAATGCCCGCATCATCCGTGAGGGGCTGAAAGAGGCCGGACTCTCCGTCTATGGCGGGGTCAACGCCCCATATATCTGGCTCAGGACGCCGAACGGCCTTTCCTCCTGGGACTTCTTCGACAAGCTCCTGACCGAGTGCAATGTGGTCGGCACCCCCGGCAGCGGCTTCGGGCCGTCAGGGGAAGGGTACTTCCGCCTTTCGGCATTCGGCGGTCGGGATAACGTGATTGAGGCGGTGGAGAGAATCAAAAGGAACCTGCAGTAGAATATATATTCGAGGCGTATCCATTATATGCGGGTTCCGTTCCTCCCTTACCTGCTTCTTGTTCTTGCGGCCCTCTTCTGGGCCGGTAATTTTGTGCTCGGCCGTGCAGTGCATACCAGCATTCCCCCGGTAAGCCTGGTTTTCTGGCGTTGGGCCATCGCGCTGCTGTTTCTTATCCCCTTCGCCGCCCCCCATCTCCACGCACAGTGGCCGATATTGCGACGCTCCTGGAGAGAGCTGGCGCTCTACGGCTTTCTGGGTGTATCGTGCTTCAATACTTTCATCTACTTCGCCCTCCAGACAACCACCGCCACCAATGCGGTACTGATCAACTCCACGCTGCCGGTACTGATTGTCGGCCTGTCGTGGCTTCTTGGCGGAACCCTCGTGACGCGGCGGCAATCGGTGGGGATAGCGATCTCCCTTGTCGGCGTGATTACCATAATCTGCCGTGCTGACCCGCGCCTGCTACTCACGCTGCGGGTCAACAGCGGTGACCTTTGGGTGCTGCTGGCGGTGGTCAGTTGGGCATTTTATACGTTTCTGCTGCGAAGGCGTCCGGAGGGACTGCACCCTTTAAGCTTTCTTGCCGCAATTATAGTGATGGGCCTCATATGGCTGATTCCGCTGTATGCCTGGGAGCTCAGCCGGGGCCACCGGATGCTCGCCGACCGGACAACATTTTTCAGCATCATCTACCTTGCCCTGTTTCCGTCGATACTGGCGTTCAGTTTCTGGAACCAGGCGGTGGCGCAGGTCGGGGCCAACAAGGCGGGACTTTTCCTGCACCTTATGCCGGTATTTGGCGCGATCCTGTCAATATTGTTTCTGGGCGAATCGTTCCATTTATTTCACCTGGCAGGCATCAGCCTGATTTTTTCGGGCATTTACCTCACGTCTGCGGCCTGACCAATCACAATTCCGAAGGAATAGGACAGCGAAGGCCTTCTCGTTTCATCTGTTGTCTCCCGGCAACAAGATAAACCGGATAGATTTCTTCCGCATCAAGGGAAAACCAAGAGGGGACGTTCCTTTCTATTGTGGTATTGTCCATTGACAAAGTTGATATTTCTATGATATTGAAAACCGATACGCACGAATATACTTTTAATTGACATGCACGAGGCGACACCATGCTGATTCGAGTAATTTATAAAGAAAACGTTTATGACTATGTGAAGGATTTTCAACTTGATAGATTTCTAGATTCGGGGAAAGTTATTAAGTTTCAGCGACGCACCGGGTGGGTAAATGTGGGTATAGATCCGGTCAGGACTGGCGGAAATAAGGCGTTTAGCGGAGCTGAAAAACGAGGCGGAAGAGAATCGCTGGAGTATGCGCAATCATAGTATATGATAACGTCAAGAAAAAGTTAGACAGCCTCCTAGGACTTTCACCTAGCGTTCACTAAACAAGGTATTTTTTGATTGATTTTTATAGAACTTTGACCGATAAGACGCCTTAAATATCTGGTTTATAATGTTGATAGTTATGAAATATGAATGATTCTTTAGACAGTTTAAGAAGCCCTATCTCTCCGCCGCTATAAATCCCTATCGAAATTTCAAGTAACTCAAGACGTTCTCTTACAACCCTTCTACACATTAGTATAAGGGCCGGTTCTCCATTTTCCAGTCGGTTTATCTGACTCTTGAAAATGTCTTTCTTTTTGCCTTTTTTTTTTAGGCTAGGGGGACATAGCGAAAGCGCCGATAAAAGTCGGCAAAGGGTAGGGAGTGATAGTCGCCTACGTGGCAATGGATAGCGACCACCCATGCCGAGTCATGCGTCGGCTTCTCGTGAGAGCGGCGGCGAAGGGTTGACAGGGGGAATGCATGCATGGCTATTGACCTCCGAAATCACCGATCCGAGTGCCGACCTTAGCCTCCCTGGACATCACCTGCCTCGACGCGGCGATGGGCAAACGCTTTGAGGCACGCGGCAAGGTGGTAAGCGTGAGCCGCAGCACGGTCTTCGCCGAAGGCCGTTTCCTGGACGCCAATGGCAGACCAAGGGCATCTAGTGCGTGTTCTGGCCGCGCAATGCCATCACCACCCGAAGCTACATTTTCACTCCACCACAAAAGGAGACATGCATGCAATCCAAAACACTTCGTATCGGTAGCGCTTCAGGCTTCTGGGGCGACAGCGAATTTGCCGCCGCCCAACTGGTGCGGCATGGCAACATCGATGTTCTGGTGTTCGACTACCTGGCCGAAATCACCATGTCGCTGCTCAGCAGCGCCAAGGCCAAGGATCCGGCACTGGGCTACGCACCAGATTTCGTGGCCACCCTCCGACCCTTGATGAAGGAACTGAAGTCGCGCGGCATCAAGGTCATTGCCAACGCTGGCGGCGTCAGCCCGTCCGCCTGTCGCGCCGCACTGGTC
>JBAQKZ010000026.1:0-16341 GCA_049301475.1 Geobacteraceae bacterium
GTCCGGCGCCCGGCCCGGCGCGCGGCGCGAGATGATGGAGACTTATGTCAAGCGGCTTGAAGACCTGGAGCGTATTGCAACCTCCTTTGCCGGAGTGACCAACTCCTTTGCCATTCAGGCCGGACGGGAGATAAGGGTCATGGTTTCAAGCGAAGAGGTGACGGACGAGCGTGCCGTCATGCTCGCCAAGGATGTCGCCAAGAAGATAGAGGCCGACATGACATATCCAGGCCAGATCAAGGTAAATGTGATAAGAGAGACCAGAGCCATAGAATATGCGCGTTAAGCTTCTGTTTATAGGTGACATTATCGGCAAGCCGGGACGGCAGGCCGTATCACGGGAACTCCACCGTATTGTGGACCGTTATATGGTTGACTTGGTGGTAGCCAACGGGGAAAATGCCGCCGGTGGCTTCGGTATAACCGAGGAGACCGCAAAGGAGCTGTTCCTCTGCGGTGTTCATCTGTTGACCTCCGGGAACCACGTATGGGACAAGAAGGACGCACACGAGTTCATCAGTCGGGAAGAGCGGCTGCTCAGACCGGCCAACTATCCAACCGGCGCTCCCGGTCGAGGGAGCGCCGTCGTAACTACCGCCGGTGGGGTCAAGGTGGGGGTGCTGAATCTGGAGGGACGGGTCTTCATGAACAATCTCGAATGCCCCTTCCGGGTGGCCGACCGGGAGATTGCCCGGCTGCGCGAGGCGACCCCGATAATTCTGGTCGATTTCCACGCAGAGGCGACTTCGGAAAAAACCGCCTTGGGATGGTATCTGGATGGCCGGGTCAGCGCGCTGATAGGCACACATACCCATGTGCAGACCGCCGACGAGCGTATCCTGCCTGGAGGCACGGCATATATTACCGATGCGGGCATGACAGGCGCCTTTGATTCGGTGATCGGGATGCGCAAAGACGAGACCATCTTCAAATTTCTCACCCAGTTGCCGGCCAAGTTCGAGGTGGCTAAGGGGGGGGTGCGGCTGAACGGAGTCGTGGTGGAGTTGGACGAAGCGAGCGGCATAGCCCTGGCGATCGAGAGGATTAACGTAGGGTGTGGAGTATAGGCAAGGTATTTACTGGGAGGAACAATGACGGTTGCCGAACAGATGGAGATTATCAGGCAGGGCGTTGTAGAAATCCTGATTGAGAAGGAGCTTGTCGAAAAACTGGAGAATTCGGCCAGAACCCGCCTCCCCTTGAAGATCAAGGCCGGTTTCGATCCGACTGCCCCGGACCTCCACCTGGGCCATACGGTGCTTATACACAAGATGCGGCAATTCCAGCGGCTGGGGCACGAGATATATTTCCTGATCGGCGACTTCACCGGCATGATAGGCGATCCCACCGGCAAATCCGAGACCCGCAAGCCCCTGACCCGCGCTGACGTCCTGAAGAACGCCGAAACCTACAAAGAGCAGGTTTTCAAGATTCTTGATCCGGACAAAACCCATGTTGTTTTCAACTCCGGGTGGCTGGAAAAACTTACCGCTTCCGACATGATCGGCCTGGCCGCCAAATGTACCGTGGCCCGCATGCTTGAGAGGGAAGACTTCAACAACCGGTTTGCCAACCAGCTCCCGATAAGCATCCACGAGTTCCTGTATCCGCTGATCCAGGGATATGACTCCGTGGCGCTCAAGGCCGACGTGGAGCTGGGGGGGACCGATCAGAAGTTCAATCTCCTGGTGGGACGGGAGTTGCAGCGCGAGTGGGGACAGCCCCCCCAGACCGTCATAACCATGCCGCTTCTGGAGGGGCTTGACGGTGTCAACAAGATGTCCAAGTCGCTTGGCAATTATATCGGCATCAACGAGCCTGCCGACGAGATATTCGGCAAGATCATGTCCGTTTCCGATGAACTGATGATCCGCTACTACGAACTTTTGAGTGATTTGCCGCCGACTGATCTGGAGAGGCTTAAGAAGGGCGTCAAGGACAGTTCAGTTCATCCCATGGAGGCAAAAAAACTGCTCGGTCGCGAGATTGTCGCCCGGTATCATGGTTCTGCGGTGGCGGCCCAGTCGGAAGAGAATTTCGTCCGGCGTTTTAGAGACAACCAGACCCCTGAAGAGATGCCGGAGATAAAGCTTGTAGTTACCGGCGACACGATACTGCTGGGCAAGCTGTTGTCTGAAGCAGGTCTGTCGAAATCCAACAGCGAAGGGCGTCGGGCCATTACACAGGGAGGGGTTAAGGTCAACGGCGACAGGATCTCCGATGAAAATCTGGAACTAGACTGCAAGGGGATGTATATTTTGCAAGTGGGTAAACGGCGCTTTGCGAGGGTTGTCTTTGTGTCGGAGTAAGAGTCTGACTTTCTTTATGCTTAATAAAAAGCCCGCTGGGCAGTAGATTAGCGGCTGGTTGTAACGCGGTGACCGTCAAGAATGTCGAGAATATCCTGATGTCTGCTGATGTGGGCAAGGGCGGGGAGGTCGGTCTTATAGGCAACGAAGGGAACGTCGGCGGCCTGGGCCGACTGGCGGTCTACATCGGAGTCGCCGACGAAGAGGGCCTCGGTGGGGGAGAGGCCGTAATGGGCAAGCACCTTTAAGAGAGGTTCCGGATGTGGTTTGGGATTTTGCACCTTGTTGGCGGTCATGACGCAGGTGAAGTAGGAGGCGAGACCGAAGTCATCGAGCAGCATTTCCATTGAGGTGGCTCGGTTGGTGCACACAGCCAGCGCCACCCGCGGACTCAGGAGCTCCAGTGTTTCGCGCAATCCATCCTCCATCCGCATGAGCGGCGTGAGTTGCCGGTAACCGATGTTTCCGGCATACGCCCTGGCTTCTTCCCGCTGCTTGTCGTCTGCAAACAGGTATTCTATGACGTCCATGTTGGAGTAAGTGTGAAGCATCCGCATGGTCTGCGTATCGTCCCGGTCAAGCAGCGGTTTGCCGAACTGCTCCAGAAGGAGCGAATAAAAGGTGAAGTTCGCCTCGAAGGAGTCGAACATTACACCGTCACAGTCGTATATCACCGCCTTATACCCGTTATTTTTCACCGGCGTCTTCACTCCTCAATGATTCCAGATATTCATCCCATTCAACGGGGAGCAAATGTTTCTTCCGGTTGTTGCACTCCTTGCAGGCAGGCGCAACGTTCCCCTTTGCGCTCTTGCCACCGCGGATTATCGGGACGATGTGGTCCATGGAGAGCTCGGCGGGCTGAAACAGGCCGCCGCACCAGTGGCAGACTCCCTTGGCCACGCGACTTTGCCACCACCGGCTATTGCGCAGTTCGCGGGCTTTGTTCCGCTCACGCCTGATCTCCTGTTCCGATACCTCGATGATGAATGACATTTAATCCTTAACAACTGCCGAATCGTTCCGGCGTTCAATTATTCCGGCGAAACGATTCAATCGCCCGCCGCGCCAGCTCGTCGCATCGCTCGTTTTCCGTATGTCCATTATGCCCCCGCACCCAGAGCCAGGTTATGCGGTGAATCTTTGAGAGCGCCAGCAGCCGTTCCCACAGGTCCCGGTTTAAAACCGGTTCCTTCTTGCTGTTAATCCACCCCTTTTTGACCCAGCCGGAGAGCCACTCTGTCATCCCCTTTGCCAGGTACTGTGAATCGGTGGTGATAGCTACGTCGCAGGGACGCTTGAGGGATTCCATCGAAGCGATGGCTGCAGTCATTTCCATTCGGTTGTTGGTGGTATTGCCGTCAGCGCCCGAGAGCTCCTTTTCGCGAGTGCCAGAGCGCAGGATTGCCCCCCATCCTCCGACCCCCGGATTGCCGCTACAGGCGCCGTCACAGAATATCTCAACCCTTGTTGACATACGCTCCCTCGCTATTCAGGAGCCTGGCAATTGCATCCATGACCCGGTCGACGATCAACTGGTGGGTCTCCTTCATATCGGGAAGTTCAAAAAGGTCGGAAAAATCGAGGGGAGGGCCGAAGACAATGGCCGCTTCCTGGCCGAAACCTGGGAATTCCCAGCGGTTGAGGCCGATCAGGGCAGTGGGGACCACCTGAGGACGGGTGTCGTAGATGATCTTTCCCACCCCACGGTTCCCGCGTCCGAGGACCCCATCCTTGTGTCGTGTCCCTTCGGGGAAAAGCATCACCTTATCGCTTTTTAGCAGGTCGCTTATGAGTTTGGCGGCCCTTATGTCACGGCCGCGCTTGACCGGAAATGCGCCCCAGGAGGTGAACAGCCAGCGGAGCACACGTGGCCCGGCAAACAACTCCTCCTTGGCCGGCGCCCAGAGCATCTGCAGGGGGCATTGTCTTATGACTGCAGCGGGAATAAAAACGGTATCTCCGGCAGATATGTGATTGGATGCAATCAGCACCCCCCCATGTCGGGGGATGTTTTCCGAGCCAAAGGCGCGGAGCCGGTTCAGGGTGAAGGCGTAAAAGCCAATAACAGTCGTCGAGAAGGTGACCCAGGCGCGACGGATAAGTGAAACCTTCAAACAAGACCTCGAGAGTTGAAATGTGATCTTCGACTCTCTTTTTATAGCATTTTTTACGAAGCAAGGGCAACCGGCTATTTGATAAATGTTGAGTGCCACTACATCGTGGACGCTTTTTTGTGCCAAGACATCGTGGACACTCAACTGATAAACGTCTGTTGTCGAAGATCATCACATCTCAATGCCGTCGATCGTTGTCCGGCATTTCGGGCATTCGCCTTGTTTTATCCGGTTCTCTTCGATCCGGTATCCAGAGCGCCTGATCAGGAGTTCATGACAATCGGGGCAGTAGCTATTTTCTCCCCCCTCGCCTGGGACGTTCCCCTCGTAGACATAGCGCAGGCCCGCGTCCAGGCCGATCTGCCTGGCCCTGCGGAGCGTTTCCGCAGGGGTGGTGGGGCGGTCGGTCAGTTTGTGTGTTGGATAGAACCGGCTTACGTGCCAGGGGGTCTCCACCCCGACCTGTTCGGCTATAAAGCGGGCAATCTTCATCAACTCTTCGTCCGCATCGTTCCAGCCGGGGATGATGAGGGTGGTCAACTCGACCCAGATGCCGAGCCGCTTGTATTCCAGGATTGAATCAATCACCTCTCCGAGCGTGGCGTGGACCACTTCACGGTAAAACCTTTCGGAAAACCCCTTCAAATCTATATTGGCGGCGTCCAGAAAGGGTGCAATATGGGCGAGCGCCTCACCGGTTATGTAGCCGTTGGTCACGAATATATTCTTAAGCCCGGCCTGGCGAGCCAGGATCGCGGTGTCAAAGGCGTATTCGTAAAAGATGGTCGGCTCGGTATATGTGTAGGCAATGGAGCGGCATCCGGCCGCAACCGCCCTGGCGACGATCTCCTCCGGGGGAATATCCGTGCCGGGGATGAGTTCCCCTTTGCGAAGCGGCTGGGATATGGTGTAGTTCTGACAGTGAAGGCAACGGAAGTTGCACCCGGTCGTGGCCACTGAAAATGAGAGGCTGCCCGGCATGACGTGGTAGAGAGGTTTCTTCTCGATGGGGTCCACGTTGACGGCGACAGCCTTGCCGTAGACCAGGGTAAACAGCTTGCCGCCACTGTTTTCCCGCACCCCGCAGACGCCGCGCCTACCATCGTCGATCAGGCAGCGGAAGCGGCAAAGCCCGCAACGTACCTTGTCGCCGTCAACCGTTTCATAGAACATGGCCTCTTTCATTGCCCCTACCTCGCTTCTGTCGTAATAGTAGCATACCTGGAACCGGAAGCAACCGGGCAGGGCTATGGGGGAAAGATAACAGGATGGGGAATATGTCATGTTTAGTATACTGGAATTCTTGTCACTGGAATTCTGTTTCGTCAACAGAAGATATTATTATGGTAAACGGTTCGGCATTCTGATAGAAATAGTTAGCTTTTAGGAGGGTTGTCCAATGTCTCATGCACTCCAGTCAGCCATCAAAGACAACCAGGGACGCGGCAAGGTCGGCGACTTCCTGAAGGCCTGTCTGAAGGACGGCTCCAGGCTCTCCTTTGTCTCCGCCTACTTCACCATATACGCCTACGAAAAACTGAAAGACCAGCTCCACAAGATCGATCATCTCAATTTCCTCTTTGGGGAGCCCCGATTTGTAAAAAGTCTCGATCCCGACCGGACTGACAAGAAGGCGTTCAAAATCGAAGATGAAAAACTGGCGCTCAGTAACCAGCTCCAGCAAAAGCGCCTGGCCAAGGAGTGCTCTGACTGGATCAGTAACAAGGTTGATATCAGGTCCATCAAGCATGCTAATTTGCTGCACGGCAAGATGTATCACATTGACGACGACGGCAGAAAGAAGGCCTTGGTCGGTAGCTCCAATTTTACCGTCAGCGGCCTGGGGTATGGCGCGAATCCGAATATCGAACTGAATCTTGAAGTCGCCGATGACCGCGACCGGGATGACCTGAAGCAGTGGTTTGATGAAATCTGGAATAATGAGGATCTTGCGGCGGATGTTAAGAGCGACGTCCTTGCCTACCTGTCCCAGCTCTATGCCGATCATCCCCCGCAATTCATTTACTACCTGACCCTTTTCAATCTATTCCGCGACTATCTCGATGGCACCCGCGACATTGACGAATCCCTCCGCCGCGCCGCGCTCCCCGACACCCATATCTGGCAAAAGCTCTTCTCATTCCAGAAAGACGGGGCCAAGGCCGCCATAAACAAGATTCTCGCCTGTAACGGTTGCATCCTGGCCGACAGCGTCGGGCTCGGCAAAACCTTTACCGCCCTGGCTGTCATCAAGTTTTTCGAGCTGAAAAACGAGCGTGTGCTGGTGCTCTGTCCCAAGAAGCTTCTCCGCAACTGGACAGTGTACCGCTCCAACAGCACTCTCAACCCTTTCCTGGCTGATCGTTTCCGCTATGACGTGCTTTCCCATACCGACCTTTCACGCGAAAGGGGAGAAGTAGAAGGTATTGACCTCTCCACCCTGAACTGGGGCAACTATGACCTGATAGTAATCGACGAATCACACAACTTCAGAAACAACAGTATTGCCCAGGATGAAAAAAAGAGACGAACCCGTTACCAGCGCCTTATGGAAGACATCATATCTTCCGGAGTCCGCACCAAGGTCCTGTTGCTTTCCGCTACGCCGGTGAACAACCAGTTATCCGACCTGCGCAACCAGATATCCTTCATCGCCGGAGGGGATGTGGCGCGAAATGACCGTGCGGACGCGGCTTTTTCCGGGATTCTGGGGATAGAGTCAGTCCGGGAAACCAGCCGTATGGCTCAGACCCATTTTACCAACTGGGCAAAGAAGCCTGTTGCGGAACGCAAGACCCGTGAGCTGCTGGCGGCGCTGGGCGGAGACTTTTTCAAGCTGCTGGATGGTCTCAGCATAGCCCGCTCCCGCAGCCAGATCGCCAGTTACTACAAGGACGAAATGAAGCGTCTCGGCGGCTTTCCCCGTCGCGCGGCCCCTCGTTCACTTCATCCATCCATTGATCTTCTCCAGAAATTTCTTTCCTTTGAGCAACTCAATCAGGAAATAACCGCCCTCAACCTTGCCTTATATCACCCGACTGCCAAGTTGCGGGACGATCTTTCCGTTGAAGTGCGTGAACGGTACCAGGACAAGATACTCGGCGGGTTTACCCAGGAAGGGCGCGAGAAAATACTGATTGCCATGATGAAGGTCAACTTCCTGAAGCGGCTGGAAAGTTCGGTTGACTCCTTCCGGCTTACCCTGCAACGGACGATTGCCAAGATTGATTCCCTGGAAGGGCGTATTCTTGCCTTTGAAAATCATGTTGAGGAAAATCCGGAGATTGACTACGACTCACTGACCCCCGACCAGTTCGATGATCCCGATTTTGAGAGTGAAGAGTTCACCACCGGCGGCAAACGGCGCATCCATCTGGGGCACATTGATCTTCCGAAATGGCTGAAAGAGATTCGCCTGGATCGCGTGCAGCTTCAGTTTCTCCTGGAAAAGACCATTGCGGTAAAGCCTGAACGTGACGGCAAGCTGGCCGCCCTGCGTGTTCTGATTGAAGAAAAGGCCACAAACCCCACTACGAACAGTGAAGGCGCCTTAAACCGCAAGATACTGATTTTTACCGCCTTTGCCGATACCGCCCGCTATCTCTACGCACAAATCTCTCCCTGGGCGCGACAAAATCTGGACATCCATACCGCCCTCATCGTTGGTGATGGCGGGAACAAGGCATCGCTCGGCAACACGGATTATGACGATATTCTGACCAATTTTTCGCCGTTGTCCAAGTCCCGTGCGGAGCAGTCCCGTTTCCCCCAGGATGAAGCGATTGACCTGCTTATTGCAACGGACTGCATCTCCGAAGGTCAGAACCTTCAGGATTGCGACCTGCTGATCAATTATGATATCCACTGGAACCCGGTCAGGATTATCCAGCGCTTTGGTCGAATTGACCGGATCGGTTCAAGAAATCCGGAAGTCCATCTGGTCAACTTCTGGCCGGTGGCTGATCTGGACCGTTATCTGAACGTGAAGCACCGGGTAGAGGCGCGAATGGCGCTGGTGGACATATCCGCCACCCAGACCGACAACCTGCTCGACCCCGGCCAGCTTGAAGAACTCATCAAGGAAGACCTCCTGTTCCGTGACCGTCAGCTCAAGCGGCTGAAGAACGAAATCCTTGATCTTGAGGATTTTGACGACAGCGTTTCATTGACCGACTTCTCTCTGGATGAGTTCCGGCTCGACCTGTTGCAGTACATAGAGTCCCGCAAGGCAGAGCTGCAAGAGGCCCCCGCTGGGCTGTATGCCGTTGTGCCCTCAAAGCCCGAAATACCGTCTTGCAAGCCCGGAGTCATTTTCTGTCTTCGGCATAATAACGCGACATTGGCGGCAAAAACGGAGCGCCCGATGGACTCGGGCAATATCAATCCGCTTTCGCCCCATTATCTGGTGTATGTCCATAATGACGGCACGGTGCGTTATTCCTTTGCCCAGCCCAAGGAATCGCTTCTGCTTCTGCGCAACATTGCCGCCGGGGAAGAGACCGCCATAGTGAAGTTGTGTGAGCAGTTCAATACCGATACCTGTGAAGGCTCGGATATGAGCCATTACGACGTCCTGATCCGGAAAGCGCTGGCATCAATCCAGCATACCTTCCAGCGCCGCGCCGCAGCATCTCTGCTATCGGGTCGTGGCGGAATGTTGCCGACAGCCGCTGAAACACCAGCCGCTGATACCGGTGAGTTTGAACTTGTTACATGGTTGGTTATCATGTAGAGCGTTCGCTTGACATATAATGATATTCCTACCATAATTAACTGGTAGGAATTTGTTGAATAGGAGGAATCAAGCATGCTGGCAGTAAAAGTTCTACCCAAGGGACAAATAACATTGCCGAAAGAGGTGCGCCGGAGGCTGCATATACAGGTGGGCGACACCCTGTTGATGGATGCGGACGATGAGCAAGTTGTTTTCAGGAAGGGCAAAACCATCTTCGATTTCAAGGGGGTTCTGCCCAGCATGGGAATGACGATTGGCGAGATTCGGGAGAAAGGGATTGCGGGCGCGGTAGGCGCCGATGAATAAGGCGTTTATCGACACCAGCGCCATACTTCGTCTGTTGGTGCAGGATGACGGCCTCAAGGCAAAAGCGGTCGAGAATCTGATCAGAACCGCACAGGAGAAGGGTCTTGTACTGCATGTCATTCCGGTCACCATGCTGGAGATCGTCTGGGTTCTGGAGAAGGTCTACAAATACCCGAGAAAGGGTGTCCGCGAGCTTGCCGAAGCGATCATCAATACCCCGCAGCTCAGGGTTGAGCTTGCGGGGATATTTCTGGACGCCCTAAAAGCATATGAAGAGAAGAACGTCAAATTTGCTGATGCGGTCATGGCGTTCTGGGGCATGGACAAGGGGATCACCACCACCTATACCTACGATGAAAAGGATTTCAAACGGATTGACGGATTGACGGTGCTAAAACCGTAGCAATGAGGAAAAGATGGCGATTTCAGCCGCTGTTGATTTAAAAGAGCAGATACGGGCGACGCTTGCCGCCTTTGCCGTTCAGCCATTGCCGCAGGCCGCCCGCGCCTTGTTCGACACCCTCGGTTACAACAGCCCGCGTGACGAGCGAGTTCTGAAGATTGTATCTCCTGCCGATTTCATCGCTTGGGTGAAGAGCGCAAATCTTCCAAATACGCTTTTAGAGAAGGAACAGCAGGAGCTAACGTCCTCCTTCAAAAATCTCCATTTCCTCTTTCAGTTGACTGATCTGGAGGTTGTAGCTGTTCTTGGGCAAGGTCAGGCTGATCTCTTCGACTCCCATACCACCGTTGACGGCTCTCGCTATGAAAGTTATCTCTTCTTCGCCGCTGAACTGAGCAACGACAATCCGCACAGCCGCACGGCAATGGCCAGGCTGGTTCGCATTATCAACAAGCCGCTCCCAATGCCGGCCATGCTCCTCTTTAGACAAGGCGAGACGGTTACTCTTGCAGTTATCAATCGTCGGCTGCACAAACGGGATGGTTCTCGCGATGTTCTGGAGAAGGTTACGCTGATTAAGGACATTGTCCTTTCCAAGCCGCACCGGGCGCATATCGAGATATTGCATGACCTGGCGGTCGCCTCGCTCAAGAAAGTCCAAGGAATAACCAACTTCGTCAGCCTGCACAACGCCTGGCGCAAGGTGCTGGACACCAGCGCCCTCAACAAGCGATTCTACAGGGAGATTACCGACTGGTATTTCTGGGCGGTCAAAGAGGTGCAGTTTCCGCTGCCACCGACCAACAAGCTTGCCAAAGACCCGACCAATAACTCAATCAGCGTGATCCGCTTGCTGACCCGGCTGATATTCACCTGGTTTCTGAAGGAAAAAGGGCTGGTTCCGGATTGCCTTTTTGATGAAAAGGAGTTGGCAAAGATTCTCGTATGGGCGAACGGCGTTCACCCTGGTGCAACTGCGGAATCAAAGGCGGGCGCATGCCATGCGCCCCTACAAGGAAACGATTCCACCTACTACCGCGCCATTCTCCAGAATCTGTTCTTCGCCACCCTAAATGCCGAGATGAACCGCGATGTTCCCGGCAATCGCCGGTTTGTTCAGGCTGAGGCGGGCGATTTCGGCAAGCAGAAAACCGAATACGGCGTCAAAAACATCTTCCGCTATGCCGACCTCTTCATCATCTCCAAGGATGAAGCTGTAAGGCTGTTTGACGATATCCCCTTCCTGAACGGCGGTCTGTTTGACTGCCTAGACAAGGAAGACGACAACGGCAAGGTCATCTATCTGGACGGCTTCACCCGCAACCCCAAGCTGCAACCGGTGGTGCCGGATTATCTCTTCTTTTCCGATTACCGGACCATTGACTTAAGCGGCGATTACGGCGACAAGAAGCGGGCGCAGGAAAAGGTGCGCGGCCTGGTCAGCATTCTCCGGGATTACAAATTTACCGTTGCCGAAAATACGCCGATAGAGGAAGAGGTGGCCCTTGATCCTGAGTTGCTGGGTAATGTCTTTGAAAACCTGCTGGCCTCCTACAATCCGGAAACCGGGGTCACAGCCCGCAAACTGACCGGCTCCTTCTACACCCCGAGAATGATCGTCAACTACATGGTGGATGGAGCGCTGAAGGCGTATCTGCTGCAGAAGCTTTCAGATTCTCTCCCTCGCCCTCAGGGAGAGGGCCGGGGTGAGGGTGGGGTTGATGTAAATGCGGGCGCGGGCAATGCGCCCCTACAGGACCGCCTCGATACCCTCATCGCCTGGAACGACCTCCCCAACCCCTTTTCACCCGAAGAGACGGCGATTCTCATCGAAGCCATCCACACTTTGAAAACCCTCGATCCGGCGGTTGGCTCCGGCGCTTTCCCTATGGGACTGCTGCACAAGATGGTGCATGTCCTCCACAAGCTGGACCCGGACAACGCCCGATGGAAACAGGCGCAACTGGATGCCGCCTACCGGATGCCGGACCCGGCCATTCGCCACGATCTCATCGCCCATATCGAAGACGCCTTCGACCCATCAAGCAATCAGGCCGATTATGGCCGTAAGCTGTTCCTTATCCAGAACTGCATCTATGGCGTTGATATTCAGCCGATTGCCGTGCAGATAGCCAAGCTCCGCTTCTTCATTTCGCTGGTGGTGGATCAGAAGGTCAACGACAGCAAGAAAAACCGGGGCGTGCTGGCGCTCCCCAACCTGGAGACCCGTTTTGTGGCCGCCAATACCCTGCTGGGGATAGACAAGCCGGCCATGGATAACCTCTTCATGTTCCAGATACGGGCCAAAGAGGGGGAGCTGCGGGCCGTTCGCTCCCGCCATTTCGATGCCCGCACCAGATTGGAAAAGCTGAAGTGCATGGCCGACGACAAGCGGATTCGCAAGGAGATCGCCGAGCTGCTGGAGCAGGACAATTACCCGCACGACAAGGCGGTGAAGCTGTCGGACTGGAATCCGTATGATCAGAATGTATCGGCGGGGTTCTTTGATGCTGAGTGGATGTTTGGAATTGCGGATGGTTTCCATATATGCATGGGGAATCCGCCATATGGTGCAACTTTTTCAAAGGAAGAGAAAAAACTGTTCCAGAAACAGTATCTACATCAAGACTACCAGCTTGACAGCTACTTGCTATTCACTGAGCGAGCCTTTGACTTGTTATTGGAAGGCGGTGTTGTTGCGTTCATTCTGCCTAACACATGGCTTCAGTCAGTAACCTACATAAAGTTCCGCAAGTATCTGTCAAACAGCTATAACTGGCTGAATATTTTGCATTTACCCAATAATATTTTCGATGCTGTGGTTGATACCATGGTAATTGTTTTTGAAAAACCTGGAGCGCTTTCCACAAAAGCCCAATCTGTCCCAATCTTTGTCAATGATGAACAAAATGTACGGTTGAGCCATGAGCTGGAATGGAACGATATCCCCAAGAATGGAGATTCGATCAACATCGTTGCCGATAAAAATATGCAGAAACTTGCATTGAAAATCACATCAGCTGTGCTCCTAGATGATATTTGCCAAACAACACAAGGCGCTAAACCATTTCAAGTGGGAAAAGGAAAACCACCGCAAACTAGAGAAACTGTTGACCTGAAAGAGTTTGTATCAACTGAAAAGCGCAACGAAACTTATAGACCGTTGCTACGCGGGAGCTTGATTAATAAATTTATAATTTTATGGGATGACAACTATTGGATCAGCTTTGGCGATTGGCTGGCTGAACCACGATACTCGGCAAGCTATGATGCTTCTGAGAAAATCGTTATTCGACAAACGGGTGATTCACTTATTGCTACACTTGATACTGATCAATTTATCGTCAGAGATAATCTATATACAATTGTCATGAAAGACAGGCAACATATCGAATTGAAATATATTTTGGGGTTGCTTAATTCCAAGTTATTGAATTGGTATTATCAGAACATTGTGAATCCCGAAAAGGGTGAAGCTCTTGCCCAAGTAAAACGAAATCATCTTGCCCAACTCCCCATCCCCAACGTCCCGCCGGAAAAGCAGGCCCCCATCGTGGCGCTGGTGGAGCGGATTCTGGCGGCGAAGAAATCCCCCCCGCCCCCCCTTTCACAAAGGGGGGAGCAAACCGACATTCCTGCACTGGAAGCCGAGATAGACCGCCTCGTTTACGCCCTCTACGGCTTGACTGATGAGGAAATTGCCGTGGTGGAGGGGAAGAAATGACCCGCGAAGAGCTGCAACAACTGATAACCGAAGTCCAACAGAGCCAGTGCGAGCTTGCCGATATCGAGGTGAAATCTGCACATAGCGGAACTCCGCAACGGCTCTACGAACCTTTTTCAGCCTTTGCCAACCGCACTGAGGGCGGCGCCATACTTTTTGGGCTTGATGAAAGCCGCAACTTCGAAATGGTGGGAGTTGGCAATGCGCACCGTTTACAGGAAGAGATCAGCCACCTTGCCTGGACAGATATGGAGCCGCAGATACGGCCTGAATTTACCGTCGAAATATTTGATGGAAAAACCGTTGTTGCTCTGGAAGTTTCGCCGGTTCCTGCTGACAAGCGCCCTTGCCACTACAAGACCGCTGGTCTACAGAAGGGCTCGTACATCCGTGTCGGCAATACAAACCGTCTGATGACGGATTACGAGATTTTTGGTTATGTCAGCGCCCAGAGCCAGCCGACGTTTGACGAAGAACTGATCATGGAAGCCACGCTGGCTAACCTTGACAGCGGGAAACTGAATCTGTTTCTGGAGCGGATCAAAAAGGATCGTCCGAAAGCTGCCTACCTGAAACAGCCGTTTGAGCAGGTACTGACCAACCTTAAAATTGTACGTCCATATAACGGCACGCTCCGTCCCACTCTTGCCGGGCTTCTGGCCTTTGGTTCATATCCGCAGACATTTGAATCACAGCTTGTGATCACCTTTCTCCATTACTTTGGAACGACTGAAACCGAAAAAACACCTCGTGGAGAGCGCTTTCTTGACAACCGGAAATTCGAAGGACCAATCCCGGAAATGGTTGAAGACGCGGCTAATCACGTAATGGCAAGTATCCGTAAAGGCAGTCTGATTGAAGGACTGTATCGCCGGGATATTCCCGAATATCCCGAAGAGGCGATTCGCGAAGCGATTGTCAATGCAGTTGCCCACCGTGATTACAGCAACTTTGCCCGTGGAAGTTATATCCAGATTCGCCTGTTTTCTGACCGCATGGAGATTCAAAGTCCCGGCGGCCTCTATGGAACAGTGACACTCGAAACCTTGGAGGAAGAACAATCGACTCGTAATCGTACGCTGGTGCGTTTGCTCGAAGACCTGCATCTGGTGGAAAATCGCGGTAGTGGCATAAAAGCGATGTTGGGTGCAATGCGGTCCGCAAATCTTGAGCCGCCTCGATTCAATGACCGGCGCACTTCATTTTTGGTGACCTTGCGCAATCTGACTATGATGAACCCTGAAGCGCTTGCCTGGCTCAGTCGCTTTGCCGACATCCCACTCAACGATCGGCAGCGCCTTGCTTTGGTGTATTTGCGCCATAATCAGCAGATTGCCAATTTTGATTATCAGCGCCTGGCTCACGTTGATTCCGTATCGGCGACCAGGGATCTACGCGGACTTGTGCAGGCAAGGCTTACCCTGCAGCACAGCACCCGCCGATGGACTCATTACACGCTGAATGTCCCTGCAGAGAAAGTAGTTGAGGCAGTTATTCCGCAGACTCAAGAAGAAAAAATATTGGATCATGTCCGTGTAAATGGATTTATAACCAGAAAGCAATGTACGATCCTGTTGGGGTTGAAGGACATTTCTGCTAGAAAAGTTCTATTCGAGATGCGTGATAAGGGGATGCTTAAACAGGTTGGCGTTAAGAAGGGGAGTCGCTATGTCTTACCGGATTAGGAAAGTGGTACAAAAAAGTACAAAAAGGTACAAAAAGGTACAAAAAAGCAGATGCCGCTTTTGAGGGGGCATCGTTACTACTTCCACACCTGGTGGAAAAGCTGGGTAAAATGAGACCCCCGCCGGAACGGGACCCTATCTCCTTCCACGCATGGCGGATGAGCTGAGAACAGGAAAGCATATTTTTATGATTTATGCAAATGCAAACAGCACAACGCAAGCAGTATACCACTGGAAAAACTCCCCATCCCCGACGTCCCGCCGGAAAAACAGGCCCCGATTGTGGTGCTGGTGGAGCAGATTCTGGCGGCGAAGAAACAGAAAGACCAGACCTCCGAGGTTTCCAAAACCTCGGAGGTCTCCCCCCAGGTTGCTGGCATCCCCATCCTGGAAGCCGAGATCGACCGCCTCGTCTACGCCCTCTACGCCCTGACGGATGAGGAGATTGCCGTGGTGGAGGGGAAGAAATGACAAAGGCAAGAACTATCAGCGTCAAGGGGAGCGAAATCACCGTTTCCCGCAAAGAGCAGGAAGATTATATCTCGCTGACCGATATTGCCCGTTACAAAAACCCAAATGAACCGATCGATATTATCAAAAACTGGCTGCGGAGCCGCACTACTATAGAGTTCATCGGCCTTTGGGAACAACTGCACAACCCGGATTTTAAAGCGGTCGAATTCGACCGCTTTATGTACGAGGCGGGCAGCAACTCCTTTGTGCTTTCACCCGGCAAATGGATAGAAACAACCAACGCAATCGGCATCACAACCAAATCCGGCAGATATGGCGGCACCTTTGCCCACCAGGATATCGCTTTTGAATTCGGCAAGCCGTAATAAGCCAACCATCTTGAATGCGGCGGCTACTGACTGGTGGCATTATCGGGAACCACTGGAAAGAAACGGTATAAAGATCGAGTTTCTCTGCCCTGAACTTAGGAACTGTAAACAAATATCATGGGCATCTTGCATCTCATCTTCAGGCCATCTTTAGCCGAACTTCAATCGCCAAATCCTCAACGTAGCTCTGCTACGTCTGCGGTTTGGCTCAATCAGTTCA
>JBAQKZ010000027.1:0-2534 GCA_049301475.1 Geobacteraceae bacterium
TTTCATCAAGGCCCGAGGGCATTATCCCTCACTAAGAGGCCGTATATACGGAAGCAATCCTGTCCCTGTCATTAAGTGAAATAACCCTTGCAAATAGGGGGGAGACCATATACGGACAACGCTGCCAGATAGTTGAAGATGAGGATGCCCTGTTTCCGGCCTGCTCTATCAAAAACGGGTGTCCCGAAGCGGATCATCGGCTTTGGCGGTTGCTCGATCCGACCATGCTCGATGTTCAGATCGAGAGGAGAAACAAAAACCTCCCCTTTTCCCATGGAAAAGGTCTCTTTGAAATAATATCTGTCTCCCTTGAACTGTAGCTGATCATCCGGGACAACAAGTGGCGAACCCTTCAATAGATTAACCCGGATCAACTCCATGCCGCCGGAGTCAAGAACCCGGACCTGATCGTAAATTCTGTTTACCCTGCTGAAGAAAGCCATATCGTTTGAAAAATCCTCTCGATGAACACCTGACGTAGCAAACATATCCAACAAGTGAACATGACCGGCTAAAAATAGCAAGTCAGAGGAAATCAGGCCAAAACTGTTGCCGATTTTGTATTTTTGCAGATTTACCATCTGCGCGGCTTGTCGTTTCAAATCATTCTGAACAGGTTTGACCTCCTGCCGGTAAAGCACGATCATCAATATTGCTGTAAAAAGTGTTAGCGGCAGAAATAAGGCGAACGCGGTTTTCGCTTTGCGCAATGAAACATGCTGCGTGACCTTGATATTTTCAGCCATGCTAACCCCCTCTGCTACAAAGAGAATTTGCGATTACACTCCTTGATTTGGAATTGGCATTACCGGTCCAGCGCTTCCCGTATCTTGTGCAACAGCACGGACGGCTGAACCGGTTTCTCGATTAAATTATCCTTTATATCTTCCAGGAAGTTATCCCTCTGAAACACCTCGCCAGGGTAGCCGCTCATAAAAATATACCGGATGCCGGGCGCCATGCCCCTGACCTCCTCCAGAACCTCCCGCCCGTTCCTTTTCGGCATGATCACATCGAGGAGAAGAAGCCGTATATCATCCCTTCGTTCCAGGAAAAGCGCCACGGCCTCTTCGCCGTCCCGTGCCTCGATGACCGTGTAGCCGGACTGCTCCAGAAAGGTCTTTACGAGATCCCTCACCATCGGCTCGTCCTCCGCAACGAGAATGGTTTCCGTCCCCCGTGGCGGTGGTGATGCATCAACCACGGCGCTTTTATCCTGATTCATGTTTTCGGTGATCAAGGGTATGTATATCCTGAACGTGGTCCCAATGCCCGGTTCGGAATAGCAGTTGATATAGCCGCCATGCTGCTTGACGATGCCGTACACGATGGAAAGACCGAGGCCGGTCCCTTTCCCTACCTCTTTGGTGGTGAAGAATGGCTCGAAAATCCGCAGCCTCGTCTCCTCATCCATTCCCGTCCCGCTGTCGCTGACGGAGAGAAGGGCATAGCTCCCCGGCTTGCCGAATCCGTGGGCTTTTATGAACGCTTGGTCCAGTTCGATCGCCTTTGCATTGATTGACACCTCGCCGCCGCCGGGCATCGCCTGGGCGGAATTATTTACCAAGTTCAACAGTATCTGGCCAATCTGTCCCGCATCCGCCCGTATCGGCAAGGCGGACTCCGCAGTGTTGATCCGGAGGTCCGTATCCTCTCGTAACAGCCTTCTCAACAGTGTCTGTGTCTCCAGGAGGAGCTGGTTCATATCCACGGCTTTCAGCTCCATCGTCTGCTTTCTGCCGAAGGCAAGGAGCGACCTGGTGAGATTGGCGGCCCGCTCCCCGGCGGATAGGATATGCCGCAGAGGGGAGGCCAGGGGGCTATCCGCGGCAATATCCCTCTGCATCATGGTTGCGAAGCCGAGGATCACCGTCAGTATATTGTTGAAATCGTGGGCTACGCCTCCAGCTAGCGTTCCTATCGCCTCCATCTTCTGCGACTGGCGGAGCTGTTCTTCCAGGCATTTACGCTCCGTAATGTCCCTGATTATAGAAACCGCATGCCATCTGCCCTTGATCTTGACGCCGAAAAAAGAGAATTCCGTGGGAACTTCCCTCCCCCCCTTGGCGAGAACAAGCCTTTCGCGGGATTTGCAGAGTAGTGGGCCTTGGCCGGTCTCCTTAAATATTCGGCAACCCTCGTCAAATGCCTTCCAGTATCTCTGGACAACGATAAGGCCGACATCCTTCCCCATGATCTCATCAAGGGAGTAGCCTAACATACGCTCCGCGGCAGGGTTCCAGTATGTGATCTTCCTTTCGTTGTCGGTCATGATAATGGCGTCTTCCGCCGTATCGGTAATGGCCCGCAGTTTTTCTTCATTCTCTCTTAGGTCAACCTCAGCCTGCTTGCGATCAGTTATGTCGTGTACGATGGAGAAGAGATAGGGTTTATTTTTAATAACGAGCGGCCCAATGTATACTTCCACATCGCGGAGTTCTCCGCTCTTCAGCCGGTGCTTGCGCACAACGGGCCGGTTGCGGGATACGGTCCTCTTCAGTCTGTCAATGGCTACCTCATCAGAAACCAATGTA
>JBAQKZ010000028.1:0-1797 GCA_049301475.1 Geobacteraceae bacterium
AGCCAAAGGGTAAGGCGCCGGAGACGCCGCCGACCGGCCCCGGCCAAATGCTGAGTTCAACAAAATGTTACCAGGACGGTCAATCTACCTCTTTCAAGAAAGAGAGCCATGCCACAGAAAAAAAACCTGACCATACGGAATGTCGCACAGATACTCCTCAAGCGGGGGCTTATCAACGACGAACAACACGGGCAGATTCTCGCCAAGGGGGATGCGCAGGCCGTCCGCCTTCAGAGCTACCAGCAGGCCGGCTATTCGAGGCGCTTCCAGCAGGTCGCCGAACTGGTTTCGCCCGCCGAGGTGGTCTCCTCCTTCAACCTGGAGGTTCACAATAGCGGCGGCAAGGTACTCACCGAGGACCTCATAACGGAGACCATCGCAGCCGTTATTGGAATGGAGTACGTCAAGATCGACCCGCTCAAGCTCGATCTGGACGTGGTCACCACCCTCATCCCCCGCCCCTTTGCCTTAAAGCATCTGATAGTCCCGATCTCCACTGATGGCGGGATCATCACCATCGCCGTCGCCGACCCCTTCAACACCGATGTCATCGAAGACTTGAAGAGCGCCCGCAAGGTGGAAGTACGTTGCGTGCTCAGCTCCAAGAGCGATATCCTCAAGATCGTCCGGGAGTTCTTCGGCTTTCGGGCGTCGATCCAGGCCGCCCAGTCAGAGGTGAGTAGCGCTGTTGACCTCGGCAACCTGGAGCAGTTCATAAGGCTCAAGGGTCAGCATGAAATCGAGGGAACCGACAAGCACATCATCAACGCGGTCGAGTTCCTCCTCCGCTACGCATTCGACCAGCGGGCGAGCGACATTCATATCGAACCAAAAAGGGACATCGCCCTGATCCGGCTACGGGTGGACGGGGTGCTGCACAACGTCCACACCATTCCCAGGCAGCTCCATCCCCCCATGGTCTCGCGGATCAAGATGCTCTCCCGGATGGACCTGGCCGAAAAGCGGCGGCCCCAGGACGGCCGTATCAAGACCAGCTCCAAGGGAAAAGAGATCGAACTGCGCGTCTCCACACTGCCTGTGGCCTTCGGCGAAAAGGTGGTGATAAGGATATTCGACCCGGATATCCTTATGCAGGACCTTGATCAACTTGGCTTCTATCCACGCGAGTACCAGATATATAATGCCTTCATCCGCAAGCCGAACGGCATAATACTCGTCACCGGCCCCACCGGCAGCGGCAAGACCACCACCCTTTACTCGACGCTTCGCTCCCTCTCCTCGCCGGATGTAAACATCGTCACCATCGAAGACCCGATCGAGATGGTGATGGAGGAATTCAACCAGGTAGGGGTGCAGAGCGCCATTGGCGTCACCTTCAGCAACGTGCTGCGCAACATCCTCCGACAGGACCCGGACATCATCATGGTGGGGGAGATAAGGGACCGTGAGACTGCCGATAACGCCGTGCAGGCGGCCCTTACGGGGCACCTGGTGCTCTCCACGCTGCACACCAACGACGCCCCCTCGTCGGTTACCCGGCTGCTGGACCTCGGGATACCCTCCTTCCTCATCTCCTCCACCATCATCGGCATCATCGCCCAGCGCCTGCTCAGAAAAATCTGTCCGGCATGCAGGGAGGAGCGGCAACTAAGCGACATGGAAATCGAATTCCTTCAGTTGGAGCGCAAGCCCCATAGGGTCTACCAGGGGAAAGGGTGCGGCGAATGCCGGGAAACCGGCTACAAAGGGAGGACCGGCATCTACGAGGTGCTTGACTTCACAGACGGCCTGCGCGCCGCGATCAGCGACCGGGTAGACCTGTCCACCCTCCAGGAG
>JBAQKZ010000029.1:0-4101 GCA_049301475.1 Geobacteraceae bacterium
GCGTCACATGCACCGCTACAGGTGTCCGGCTCGCGATAATCTCTTTGACGATTTCCCGCATGGCGCTGTCCAGACCGCCCGGCGTGTCCATCTCCAGCAGCACGAGTCTATCGCCCTGGGAATTGGCATCTTTCAGATTGCGCCGCAGGTAATCCGCCGTAACGGGATTAACCGGGCCATTAATGGCGATAACCCTTATCCGGGGCTCCCCGCCGAATGTGATAGTCACCGGAACCGCCATCAACGCCAAAAGCAAGCAGACCAGACGCATATACAATCCTCTTTGCAATACCACGTTCAAAACCGGACTGTTTCCATGACAAGCCCTTGTATACTCGTCCCTGAATCCACGTCAAATCCGGCCTTGTCAAAAACGGATAAAAATGCTATGTTACCGCCCGTCGGCGTTGGCGGGGACGCTATGAAAGAGCATGTCAAAATACTGCTGATCGATGATGAAGAGCCGAGCCGCGAAGCCCTGTTGCTGCTACTCAAGGGTAACGGCTACGACGTCCAAGGGGCAGGTTCGGGCGAAACGGCGTTCCGCCTTCTGGCCGGGGAGCCTTTCGATATCGTCATAACCGACCTGTTTCTTCCGGACGTAAACGGCATCGATATCCTTACCAAGGTCAAGACCTTCTCCCCCCACATGGAAGTGATTCTCATCACCGGTTACGCCTCTGCTGAAACTGCAGTCAGGGCTATGAAGGAAGGGGCCTTCGACTACATCATCAAACCCCTAAACATCGACGAACTGCGGATCATAATAGACAAAGCTGTGGAAAAGCACCGGCTGGTCAACGAAAACGTCTACCTGAAGAAACAACTTCGGGATAAATACGAATTCGCGAATATCATCGGGAGTTCCCCCTCCATGCAGAAGGTCTTCTCCCGTATGCAGCGGATCATCAAGACCAACTCAACCGTCCTCATCCTGGGGGAATCGGGCACCGGCAAGGAACTGGTAGCCAAGGCAATACATTTCAATGGACAACGCAAGGAGAAGCCGTTTATCGCTGTCCATTGCGGCGCCATTCCGGAGAACCTTCTGGAAAGCGAGCTATTCGGCCATACCAAGGGATCGTTTACCGGCGCCATCCGGGACAAGGTGGGGAAATTCGAGGCTGCCAATCACGGCACCATTTTTCTGGACGAGATAGGCTCCATGCCGATACACCTACAGACCAAACTCCTGCGCATACTCCAGGAACAGGAGGTGGAGCGGGTCGGTTCAACCCGGACGATCAAGCTTGATGTCCGGGTGATCTCAGCTACCAATTCCGATCTGGAGGAGGAAGTGAAAAAAGGGTTTTTTCGCGAAGACCTTTATTACCGGCTCAACGTCATCCCCCTGCAACTCCCGCCAATGCGGAAACGAGTGGAGGACATACTGCCGTTGGCCCGGCATTTCCTCCGAAAGAACTGCACCGAGATGAAGCGCCCCATAATGTCTATTTCCAAGGACGCCCTGGAAGCACTGGAGCGCTACATATGGCCGGGGAATGTGAGAGAACTTGAAAACGTGGTGGAGCGCACCGTAGCGCTCACCGACGGGAACCGGATCACCATCGAGGATATCCCCTCTTATATCAGGGAAGAAGCTCTTACTCAGGTGACAGAGCAGGGGGTGGACCTAATGAAGACAGTCAATAACATCGAGCGGAAGATGATCCTGGAAGCCCTCTCCCTCTCCAAAGGGATCAAGGCGCGGGCCGCAACCATGCTCAACCTTAACCGCACCACTCTGGTGGAAAAGATGCGCCGCCTGGGGATTGGGAATTGTACAATTCTGTAACCCCGGGTCAAGGTTCAATTATCTTGCTGTCCTTAAGTTCAGTCCGGTCTATCTTCCAGGAGCCGTCTTCCAAAACCAGATGCTCAACGTTGTGTTCTATCATACCATCTTTATTAAACACATCTTTTGAGTTGATAACGGTATCCACTTGAGCTTCTTTGCCTGAAACGGGTCCGGGAGTGATGGTAATTCCCGTAAAAGTCACATTCCCGCTCTCAAAAAGCTCTTTCATCAACTCAACCCACTGCCCCTCGCTCTTATCGTCGCGCATTCCCTTGGAGATACACTGGTAAGCCGCTGAAAAGTTCTTCTTTTGCAGTGCATTGTAGTACTTTTGCACTACATCCTTGGGAGCCAATTCTCCTCCCCATGCCGCATTTAGCGAGAAAATCACCAAAGAGAGCATTACTGCTGTAGCAATGTTAAACCTGTGAATGAATCTTTCCATGCACATCCTCCTTACTTAAATATGTTGAATGCTCCTGCATTATCGAACTGTTACGGTCAGAAGAATATCATCCGGACAAGCGTCTGTCAATCTGATTTTGGTGTCTGATTTTGGTGTGAATTCTGGAAATTACCGGTCCAGCGCTTCCCGTATCTTGCACAACAGCACGGACGACTGAACCGGTTTCTCGATTAAATTATCCCTTATATTATCCAGGAAGTTATCCCTCTGAAACACCTCGCCAGGGTAGCCGCTCATAAAAATATACCGGATGCCTGGGGCCGCTTTCCTGGCCTCCTCCAGAACCTCCCGCCCGTTCCTTTTCGGCATGATCACATCGAGGAGAAGAAGCCGGATATCATCCCTTCGTTCCAGGAAAAGCGCCACGGCCTCTTCACCGTCCCGCGCCTCGATGACCGTGTAGCCGGACTGCTCCAGAAAGGTTTTTACGAGCTCCCTCACCATCGGCTCGTCCTCCGCCACGAGAATGGTTTCTGTTCCCCGTGGCGGTGGTGATGCATCAACCACGGCGCTTTTATCTTGCTTCATGTTTTCGGTGATCAAGGGTATGTATATCCTGAACGTGGCACCTTTACCCGGTTCGGAGTAGCAGTTGATATAACCGCCATGCTGCTTGACGATGCCGTACACGATGGAAAGTCCGAGCCCTGTCCCTTCCCCTACTCCCTTGGTGGTGAAGAACGGCTCGAAAATCCGCAGCCTTGTCTCCTCATCCATTCCCGTCCCGGTGTCGCTGACGGAGAGCAAGGCATAGCTCCCCGGCTTGCCGAATCCGTGGGCCTTTACGAACGCTTGATCCAGCTCGATCATCTTTGCACAGATTGACACCATGCCGCCGTCAGGCATGGCCTGCGCGGCATTGTTAACCAGGTTCAACAGAATCTGGCCAATCTGTCCCGCATCCCCCCGTATTGGTAAAACAGTCTCCGCTGTTTTGATCAGGAGTTCCGTATCCTCCCGTAACAGCCTTCTCATCAGTGTCTGTGTCTCCAGGACGACCTGGTTCATATCCACGGTTTTCAACTCCATCGCCTGCTTTCTGCTGAAGGCAAGGAGCGACCTGGTGAGATTGGCGGCCCGCTCCCCGGCGGATAGGATATGCCGCAGAGGGGAGGCCAGGGGGCTATCCGCGGCAATATCCTTCCGCATCATGGTTGCGAAGCCGAGGATCACCGTCAGTATATTGTTGAAATCGTGGGCTACGCCTCCGGCGAGCGTTCCTATCGCCTCCATCTTCTGCGCCTGGCGGAGCTGTTCTTCCAGGGATTTACGCTCCGTAATGTCCCTGATTATAGAAACCGCATGCCATCTGCCCTTGAGCTTGACGCCGAAAAAAGAGAATTCCGTGGGAACTTCTCTCCCCCCCTTGGCGAGAACAAGCCTTTCGCGGGATTTGCAGAGTAGTGGGCCTTGGCCGGTCTCCTTAAATATTCGGCAGGCCATGTCGAATGCTTCCCGGTATCTCTGGAGAACGATAAGGCCGACATCCTTTCCCATGACCTCATCACGGGAGTAGCCGAACATCCGCTCCGCGGCGGGGTTCCAGTAAGTGATAATTCTATCGTTGTCGGTCATGATAATGGCGTCTTCGGTCGTATCGGTAACGGCCCGCAGTTTTTCTTCATTCTCTCTTAGGTCGGCCTCAGCCTGCTTGCGATCGGTTATGTCGTGTACGATGGAGAAGAGATAGGTTTTATTTTTAATAATGATCGGCCCAATGTATACTTCCACATCGCGGAGTTCTCCGCTCTTCAGCCGGTGCTTGCGCACAACGGGCCGGTTGCGGGATACGGTCCTCTTCAGTCTGTCAATGGCTACCTCATCAGAAACCAATGTA
>JBAQKZ010000030.1:0-2695 GCA_049301475.1 Geobacteraceae bacterium
GCTGTTAAGTTGTCAACTAACCCATTAATTGTTTTCGAAGCGACGGTTCATTTTGAATAATTACTTCTCCCCGGCGTGCTGCCATACTCACCCCAGCGCGGCTTATACGCAATGCCCTGGCAATTTCGGCGCCATTATGTCCTATTTCTCTCACCATAAAATAACATAGAACAGATCGGGCATCTGCAATTTGCTTGCTCCTGTTACGCTGCGACAATGCTTCAGGCTTTATTCCAAATACTGCGGCCACTTGCTTTATCATCTCCGGCAACGTCGTGGCGACTGGCAACCGCTTTGCCAGCTCCTGTTCCTGTCGAAGATTTTCTACAAAATCTCCACTGCCAAGGACACGCTCGTCAAAGAATTCCTCCTCGCCTATACCTGCTCCTTTAAGGCTGCGTTGCAGCCCTCCCCCCACCAGTTCACCTCTTTTCCCCTGTGCTATCCCGTCCTGTACAAATGTTCGATACTTCTGGCGGGAATCTTTCTGCCGTCGGCCAAAACGGGCGAGGACCTCCTCAGTTTGCTGGCCGACAAATGCGCTGTTACCCATAAGAACAGCATGGCCGCTCCACGGATAGTGATCGAGTTCAGGCATGCCCTTGACCAGGCCTGCCCGCAAAGGATTCAAGTGAATATACCTTACCAATTCCAAGAGATATGGCTCTTCTTCGCAGACTATGGATTTGTAGCGATTTTGGAAAAGATGTCCGGCACGCCGGTGGCGCTGGTTAAAGGTGACAGCGTGGCCGGTAAGCAGCCGACGCATGAAAATGGCGAGCTTGACCTGCCGTGGACAAAGCAGGAGATGAAAATGGTTAGTCATTAGCGCCCACGCAAGGCATTCCGTATTTGTTTTATGCAGCAACGTAGAAAACGATCTATAAATGACTGTCGGTCTTGATCATCCAGGAATATATCCCGTCTTTCGATCCCGCGTACAATGACGTGCTGGAGCAATCCAGGTATATCGAGTCGAGCGTGTCGTGGCATGGAAGAAAGATAGCAGATGGTAACGAGTTAGTCAACAACTTAACAACGTCCCCATGCCCGAGACCGCTGACAGTCGAACCCGTGTTGCAGGTATTTTCCCAAATGACGCCTCCTGCCTAAGACTCGTCAGCGCTGTGTTGATGGATATCTCAGAAGACTGGGAAACAGGAAAAGTTTATTTAAAAATGTAAGACGGCATTAACCAAAAAAAGAGAAGCCAAATTTACAGAAAAGATGTTGCTTAATCGGCGGTTCTTCCGGCTTTACATGTTTGATTCTTATATGCTAGCCTTGTATGCATTCCGCAACGTCATATCCAATGCCGACATACGCCGCTATATCGCACCAGGAGATAACATGCAAAGAAAAGCCCTCGCCCTTCTTTCCGGCGGACTCGACTCCACCCTTGCCGTCAAGGTCATTCTTGAGCAAGGAATAGAGGTCGAGGCCCTTAATTTTACTTCCCCTTTCTGCACCTGCACAGGGAGGAACGCCGGTTGCAAGTCCGAGGCCGTCAGGGTAGCCGCCGAATTCAACATTCCCGTCAAGGTCATGCAGAAAGGGGTCGAATACCTAGAAGTCGTCAGAAAGCCGCGGCACGGCTACGGCAAGGGGATGAATCCATGCATCGACTGCCGGATATTCCTGCTCAGGAAGGCAAAGGAATATATGGCGGAGAGCGGCGCCGATTTCATCATCACCGGCGAGGTTCTGGGCCAGCGCCCCATGAGCCAGCGTCGCGACACCCTGCGGCTTATCGAGCAGGAAAGCGGCCTGGAAGGATTACTGCTCCGTCCCCTGTCGGCCAAGCACTTCGAGCCGACCATCCCGGAAAGGGAGCAGTGGGTGGACCGGGAGCGGCTCCTCTCCATGCAGGGGCGCTCTCGAAAAGAGCAGATCCAGCTTGCTGACGAACTCGACGTCAGGAATTACCCCTGCCCAGCCGGTGGTTGCCTCTTGACCGAGCTCTCATTCGTTTCCAAGGTGCGGGACATGTTCGACCATGCCGACAGTATCAACCTGCGGGATTTCCGGCTTCTTAAGACAGGACGGCATTTCAGGACAGGGCCGCGAACCAAGGTGATTATAGGCCGCGACGAAGCGGAAAATATGGGGCTGGAGGCGGCTGTTCAGCCCGGCGAGACGGCAATTCTCTGGCTGGATGGAGGAAGCCCCCTCGGCGTGATCATGGGGAGGCAGGATCAGACGCTCCTGGAATCGGCTGCGAGGATTCTTCTACGCTACACCAATGCCACACCCGGCAGTATATGCGCTGTCAAGGTTGAGACGGACGGCGCGGAGCATGTTATGCAGGTTACCAATGACTTTTCTGCGGCTCAGGTAGAAGGATTCCATATTTAACCCACTTCCTCTGCCTTGACAACCGCCATTCTCGCTGCAGTCATTATAGCGGCAGCCATGCTTCGATGTGAGGCTTCGCCGCTCCCGGCAAGGTCGTATGCGGTGCCATGGTCCACCGATGTACGGATGATGGGCAACCCAAGCGTAATGTTCACCCCGTCATAGAAATGAAGCAGCTTCAGGGGGATCAATCCCTGGTCGTGGTACATGCAAACCACTGCGTCGTACTCTCCCTTGGCGGCAAAATGGAACAGGGTGTCGGCCGATAACGGGCCAACGGCGTCAATACCCTCTGCCCGCGCCGCCGCTATCGCCGGGGCGATGATGCGCGACTCCTCGT
>JBAQKZ010000031.1:0-8530 GCA_049301475.1 Geobacteraceae bacterium
ACGGTGAGTGTCGCACAAAAAATGAGACAGCTCATGAGAAACGTGCGTATGGTCTTTGACTATTTGAAAATGACTCAAAACTCCTGTCCAGCATGACTGCTCACATGGAGAACAAATTTACCGTGGAGCATGTTTACCTAAGCCGCATGAGAAGCGGATGGAGATTCTTTTTCCTCCTGGCCTGGTTCTTGTAGGTACACATGTATAAGGTACGATTGCCACGCTTAATCTGGAATACAGGGCCAAGGTGATAAACATGTCAGCTACGACAGCATCTGAATTTTTCAGCAAGGGTATGAAGGCGCTTGACCACGGGCACTTGTATCTGGCCCGGTTCTGTTTCAAATGGGCGGTTACGGAAGAGCGGAGTCCGAATCATTGCTCCTATCTTGCACTTTCTATTGCCAGTACAAGCGGAGAGGCGATGGAAGCGGTTTCCCTGGCTGAAGAGGCGGTGGCGGCGGAACCTGACGATCCCCTACACTATCTGCGTCTAGGCCGGGTTTGCCTTTTGATCGGTGACAAGGCCAGGGCTGTGGAGGTGTTCAGAACGGGGGCGAGGTTTGGCGGCCATCCGGAGATCATACGTGAGCTGGTGGCGCTTGGTTCACGGAAACCTGCCGTCTTCAGACAACTGCCGCGCAATCACCCCGCCAACAAGTACCTTGGCCTGGTACTCTCGCGTTTGGGACTGCGCTGATTACTCCCCGAATAGGGGCCGACACCAGAGATGCTAGGTTGCACTTAACAAAAATATAATTGATGCACTCGCAAAAACGAACTATGCCGTTTGAGGCATGAAGTGGTAGAGTCACCCCACCAGACCAGAACCAGCGCCAATACTGTCAACATCCTTCTCATGGCCCTCCGGAACAGGCGTGAAGAAAATATTCTCGGACAGCACTCCTGCTCTTATTTAAGCCTCGACTCCACGACCTTCCAGTCGATGTTACTGAAAAACGCATTGATGTAGTCAGCCCGCTTCAGCCCGTAGTCAATCATAAAGGCATGCTCGAAGATGTCCATTATCAGTACCGGCGTGCAGCCTGCGGGGTGGCCCACGTCATGCTCGTTTACCCAGAAGTTGATCAGCCGGTCGTTGACGGTGTCCTGATACAGGATTGCCCAACCTATGCCGCGCATAGCGCCGGTTGCCCGGAAGTCCTTCTCCCACGTCTCGGCGCCGCCGAAACTCTCCGCCATCTTCCGGGCCAACTTGCCGTCGGCAGCCAGCGGCGCATTTCCGCCTAAGTTCTCAAAATAGAACTCGTGGAGCCGCATGCCGTTGAACTCCCAGCCGAGCCGCCGCTTGAGTTCGGCATATTCCGGGGTGGCGGTCTTCCCCTCCTTTAGCATCTGCTCCAGAATATCCAGCGACTTGTTTGTATTGGTCACATACCCCTGGTAGAGGGTAAAGTGGTTCTTCAGAAGCGTCTCGCTGAATCCCGGCATACCGATCAGTTTTGCATAGTCCCTGGCACTGTACGTCATAGTCGTAGCCCCCTTTTTTTGTGTCTGCATGGGCCGACGGCAGAAGAGTCGCCGCGGCATTTGCCCGCATACATGCCTGATATGTTACCATCCCGCAGCAAAATTGCAATCCGTCACGCCTAAAACCGTCAGATCAAGACTCCTATCTGTTGGTGAATTTACGCCCACCATTCAACTTCAGGGGTTTGAACAAGACTTATCATCCTGTCAGATCGAGATTACAGCGCAAATACTCATTTATTATTCAGATGGACCATGATAATCTCTCGCAAAGTTTCATCGACATCCTGTATCAGCGTTATTTGGTGGCAATCGACGATACCATAAAAGTCCAATGGGCTCAATTAGATTTCTACTATTATATTTCTCCTATCAGAGAACATGCGCCTACAACAGGCTCGGCATAATATCGGCAAGGGACTGTCCCTCTCTTAAACGTGGGCGCTCACATTTGGATATCAGCAAGGGAGACAATATTGCGTATGGCAAGAGACAGTAAATATGATCTATCGGGCAAGGTGGCTTTGGTCACCGGGGCAACGGCATTCATTGGTCGTGCGGTGGCGCTACGGCTGTCAAACCTAAGCGCAACCGTTGTAATCAACGGTCGCAACCCGGAAACAGGCCGACAAGTGGTTGCAGAGATTGAGGCCGCAGGGGGTCGGGCTTTTTTTGAGAAGGCCGATATAACCGAGGGCGCTCAGGTTGAGGAAATGGTGGAACGGGTTATAGAGCGCCTTGGCGGGATTGATATTCTGGTAGCCAGTGGCGCGGGCGCCAGCGCAGATTCCCTGCCGTTTCTCCTGTTTCAGGATATGAGCCACGATGAGATGGAATACTACATTAAAACCCACTGGCTTACCCGCGCCTATACCATACAGGCCGTTGCCCGCCATATGAACGCCGAGGGAAGCGGCAAGATAGTAGTGGTCGGCACCGATGCGGGGAGGGTTGCAACGGTTGGCGAGTCTATGATCGGGGGGGCCAGTGGCGGCATGATGCAGATGTGTCGCGCCCTAGCGAGGGAGTTGGGCAGAAAGAACATTCGCATCAATATGGTTTCCATGAGTTTTATCTCCGACGCTATTCCCCGATGGGGACAGAGTTCTGACCCTCTGGCGGATAAACAGGATGAACATGGCAACAAGAAAGGGATGCTGGAGAATCTTCGCAAACGTATGATCTTTGACGTTACCTGTGAAGATATTGCCGAAGCTGTCGCATTTTTCGTCAGTCCGGCCTCGGACGCGATTACCGGCCAGACTCTGAGTGTAAATGGCGGTTTGTCCACACCTGGCTGATTAACGCTCTTGAGTCAAAGGCGGGTCTTTTTGCATATTCAGCTTATTGAATGTGCTTTTGCAGGAGGCTCTCGTTACCTTTCGGCTTGCTTTGCGGGTTTAATTACATTAACCTTTTTACAGGTATGTCATTATATTTTCCAGGAGGCGGTAAATGCCATTCGGTGAAGCGGGAAAAACCAAGTTTCAGGTTTATCTCAGGCAGCACTTGCGCAGCCAGAATATCTGCGACAACCTTGTCCATCTGATCTGCGAAATCGCAGAGGCAAGCAAATACGTTATCAATGCCGTCAGGACCGGGGATCTTGGAGTAGCCGGGACTTCAAATCTCTACGGGGAGGAGCAGCTAGCCCTCGATGTGCTGTCCGACCGTATTATCAGGAAGCGTTTGATGCATTCCGGTGTGGTTTGCAATATTGCATCGGAGGAAATGGAAAATATCTATGAAGTACAGGCCAATGCAAATGGTCTCTATTCTGTTGCCTACGATCCTCTGGACGGCTCCTCGCTGGTGGACGTTAATTTGGCTGTCGGGACAATCGTCTCCATTTTCCCCGGCTGCGATCTGTTGCAGGAAGGGCGCAAGCAGATAGCAGCCATGTATATCCTGTATGGCCCGAGGGTGTCGCTGGTCTATTCTGTCGGAGACGGTGTCCATGAGTTCACCATGAACCATCTTATGGAATTTACCCTGTCACGTGAAAATGTCCGGATGTATCCGTCGGGTAATATCTACTCGCCGGGAGGTCTCCGTAACAAATACCATGAGTGTGATGAGAAATTCATTCGCTTTCTGGAGGCAAAGGGTTGCAAACTTCGTTATTCAGGTGGATTTGTACCGGACATCAACCAGATTTTGATGAAGGGGAAGGGTATTTTTATATATCCGGCTCTGAATGGTTCCGCCAACGGCAAGTTGCGCGTGTTGTTCGAATTGAACCCCATGGCTTTCATCATTGAGCATGCCGGAGGTCAGGCAACTGACGGGGAGAGGCCTATTCTCGACATAAAACCGGAAAGTCTTGATCAACGGGCGCCTGTCTACATCGGCTGCGCTGAGGATGTGGACAAGGCGATGCAGTACCTGAAAGGGATGTAGCTGAAGCCCAGGTTGGCCTCACGCAGGTGGGGGCTTAGCTAGAAGGAGAGGAAAAGGTTATGGAGAAGAAGGGGGCGACTCAGCCGCGACTTTGCAGCGAGATACGGCTGTTTGATCTGTGCCAGGACGAGGACATATGCTCACATAAGGATGGGCGCTATTGCACCAAGGGAGATATACTTGCCAGATTCGAGGCCATAGCCGAAGATGACGACCCTTCACCGGAACAACAGTATATTGCAGACGAGTTGGAATATCTGGAAGAGGGAGACGATATAGCTTATGACGACTCCTTTGACACGGATGACGAGGAGGAGGAGGAGGAGGAGGAGGAGGAACCATAATGAGACGGAAACTTTTGGTACTGGATGATGATCAAGCGATTCTTGAATTGCTGAATACGGTTTTTACCGATGAGGATATGGAAGTCTTGCTTGAGAGCGACTACGAATCGGCCTTAAGGCGCATCATGACCGACCGTCCAAATGCGGCGATTTTTGATATCCGTCTTCCGGGGAAGTCGGGTCTGGAGGTATTGCAAGAGGCGAAGAAAGTGGACCCTGCCCTCGCGGTTATCATGGCCACCGGCTACAAGACCACCCAGAATGCTATTGAGGCGATGAAGTTCGGCGCTTATGACTATCAGACCAAGCCATTTGATTTGAAAAAGCTGAAAATTACAGTGGCGAAGGCAGTTGAATGCAATCTGCTCAGCCGGAAGGTCAGGTACACCCGTGACCGTGACCAGTTAAACGAAGATCCTGGCGACGCCGACATCATGATCGGCTCGTCACCAGAAATGATAGAAATATGGAAGATGGTCGGTCAGGTGGCGGATTCGGATACTACCGTTCTTATCCAGGGGGAGAGCGGCACAGGTAAGGAACTTTTGGCCAGAGCCGTTTATAACAACTCACGCCGCAAAAACCGGCAGTTTCTGGCGGTTAACTGTTCGGCTCTGCCGGAGGCCCTTCTCGAAAGCGAACTGTTTGGCCATGAAAAGGGGGCATTCACCGATGCCCACACGCGCAGGATCGGCAAGTTCGAGCAGTGCAACGGCGGAACCATTTTTCTCGACGAGATTGGCGAAACAAGCATGGCAAACCAGGGGAAACTGTTGCGGGTGCTGGAGAACCAGGAGTTTGAGAGGGTTGGAGGGAACGAAACCATCAAGGTTGATGTGCGCATTATTGCGGCTACCAACCGAAGTCTGATCAACGCTGTTAAGGAAAAGCTCTTCAGGATGGATCTGTTTTACCGGCTAAGGGTCGTTTCATTCTTTCTACCTCCACTTAGGGAGAGGATTGAGGATATGCCGCTACTTACGGATCTGTTCATTAGAAAATTTTCCCTCAAATACAGTAAGAATATCAAGGGAATAGCGCCAGATGCGCTTGACCTGCTGGGCACCCATCCATGGGAAGGGAACATCCGCGAACTGAAAAATATAATCAATTCCGCCGTGGTATTCAGCAAGGGAGAAATGCTGATGCCCAGCGATTTCGAGTCCCTGCTTCAAGCAAAGGTAGGTTTCAAGGAAGTCGATTTGGAGAAGGCCGGAGATGATTACTACGCTGTTTTCTGGAGCATGCTTGAGCCGGTCTTTGACAGCCTCTGCCTTAAGAATAAAGGATCAATTTACGAAAGCATCAATATGGGACTGGAAAAGGCCCTTGTTCACATGGCTATGGACAAAAGCAACAAGAATCAGGTCATGGCCGCAAAACTGCTCGGCATAAGTCGTAATACGCTCAGAGACAGGCTGGAGCGGTATAAAATCAATTGATGCCCTCAGCCCCCGACTATATCTCCTTTCCCGCCGCTTCCGACCACCGATGCCGTGGAATTTCCATGAATATTTTCACTATTGACGGATCGAACTGGCTGCCTTCACACTTGGCTACTTCGGTAAGCACCGCCTCGTACGAGAGCGCTTTGCGATAAGGCCGGTCGGATGTCATCGCATCCAGGGTGTCTACCAGCGTAAATATGCGTGCGCTCAAGGGAATCTGCTCTCCACGGAGCCCATGTGGATATCCGTTTCCGTCGTACCTTTCATGGTGGGCCAGAACAAATGCCGCAGCTTCGCTGAAATAGCTAATACCTGAAAGGATGTCGCAGCCTACCTGTGGGTGTTTTTTTACTTCCAGCCATTCTTCATCCGTAAGCTTGCCCGGTTTCAGTAGAATATTGTCGGATATGCCGATCTTGCCGATATCGTGCAGTAAAGCCCCCTTTGCCATTATGGAGACATCTCTTTCGCAGACTCCCATTGTCTTAGCCAGCAGGGTGGTGTAGGCCATCACCCTTTCGGAATGTGAGCCGGTCTCCTTTTCGCGGGCGTCAAGCGCCCTGACCAGCGCGGTAAGGGTATGTTCGTAGGCCTGGCTGACCTCCATCATGGCAGAACGAATCTCGTTGGTTTGCTCTTCTACTCTCAATTCCAAATGTGTGCGGTATTCCCGGTTTTCTTTGATCAGGCGCTGTTTTTCCAGAGAATTTTTTACTGTAATAATAATCCGGTCAATATTGAACGGTTTTACGATGTAATCATCCGCGCCCAGATGCATACAAGTCAATGCGGTGTCAATATCAGTCAGTCCGGTGATCATTAGGACGCCGGAATCAGGGAGGACTTTTTTAATCTCCTGTAGTAACTCTATGCCGGTTCTGCCCGGCATCGTGATGTCGAGCAGAGCGATATCGATCCGCTCGTTATGCAGGATTATCTGTCCATCATCGGCATTGCCCGCCTGAAAACAGCAATAGCCTTCCCCTGTCAGGGTTGCGCAGAGGAGTTCACGGATCATTTCCTCATCGTCAACTATCAATATGTTTGCTTTCACCTGTTTTCCTCCATAAAGGTAGCTGTTTTTAAGTTAGCCTAGCGCCTCTCCAACCTTGTCTATAAGCGCCCCATTGATAAAGGGCTTGGTCAGAAATGCCATACCTTGGTCGATGATCTCCTGAAAGTGATCGACATCGGTAGGGTGTCCGGACATAAAGATAACCTTCAAAGCCGGTTTCTTTGCCAGTAGCTCCCGCGCCAGTTGCGGGCCGCTCATGGAAGGCATGACGACATCGGTCAGCAACAGGTCGATTTGATCCATCTGCTGATCGAAAAGTTTCAGCGCCTCATTGGGGCTGTTTGCACGGATAACCGTGTAGCCATGTTTGGAGAGGGCTTGAGCAATAAAGTTCAGCACCTCTAACTTGTCATCCACTGCGAGGATGGTCTGTTTTCCCGCAGGCGCTATGGCTTCCCTTGTCTTGCCCTGTTGGTCGGGCTGTTGATGGACGCGCGGCAGGAACACCCGGAAAGATGCCCCCTGGCCCGGCGCACTGATGACCTGGATATACCCTTCGCTCTGCTTGACGATCCCGTAAACCGTTGCAAGTCCGAGGCCGGTACCCTTTCCCTGCTCCTTGGTGGTGAAAAACGGCTCAAAGATGCGCGACTTTACCTCATCTGACATGCCTGGGCCATTATCTGTCACAGAGAGCATCACGTACTCTCCGGGCACTGCCCCCATGTTTTCATGCACGAAACCGGCGTCAATATCCCGGTTGGCCGTCTCAATGGTGATTCTCCCGCCGGTTGTCACCGCATCCCGCGCATTGACCGCCAGATTCATGATAATCTGTTGCAACTGGCCGCTATCCGCCTTCACCATGCCGACCTGTTCCGAAAGGATGGTCACGAGTTCGATCTGTTCGCCTATGATGCGGGAGAGCATCTTTTCCAGGTCGTTTACGATACTGTTGATGTTTAGAATCCTGGGGTCCAGTATCTGTTTGCGGCTGAAACTCAATAACTGATGGGTAAGCTCAGCCGCGCGTTCTCCCGCCCGGAGAATTTTCAGCGCCTGGTCCCGCAGGGTCGGCTGCCCTGCCAGATCATGAATCAGAAGGTTGCTGTAGCCGTTTATTACGGTCAACAGGTTGTTGAAGTCGTGTGATATGCCGCCTGCCAGCAGACCTACGGCCTCCATTTTCTGGGCCATGCGGAGCTGTTCCATAGTCTTTTTACTCTCGGTTATGTCCTCCTTCACCGCTATGAAATGGGTAATAACACCTTGAGAATTTTTTATGGCGGATATGGAAGCGCTTTCACAGTAAAACTCTCCGTTCTTTTTCTTGTTGAGAAATTCTCCGTGCCATTCATTGCCGACAGTAATGGTTTTCCACAGCCGCCGGTATTCTTCCTGATCCATTTTGCCTGATTTCAGGATGCGTGGGTTTTGCCCAATGGCTTCTGTGGCTGTATAGCCGGTCAACTCGGTAAATTTAGGGTTGACATACTCTATGGAACCTTCGATATCGGTGATGACCACAGTTACCGGGATTTGCTCAATGGCCCGCGATAGTATGGCGAGTTCCTCTTCATCAATCATCAGTGCTCTGAGAGGCGGGTTCATATTTCTCCTTAGTGTACTCGTGAATTTATATTACCATACGGAAATGGTAAGGCAATCATTAAGCAGGAATGGGTGGACGAGCGGAGGGATTATTATATCGCGTTATACCAATTCCAAATCAAAAGCGCCCTCTTCGTTGGCTCGTCTTCGGCTCCTCAACATACTGGCTGTATGCCTTCGTCGCCTCAATCCTCGCCGCCTTGACTGCATCTTTGATTTGA
>JBAQKZ010000032.1:0-1718 GCA_049301475.1 Geobacteraceae bacterium
CCTTCGGGCGGCGGCGCGGCGAACGGCTCCAGTGCGAGCCGGAACTTGCCCGGCCATGAGATGAGTCGACTCTTCAGGAAGGAAAGGCCATCCTCAGGGAGGCGGTTGAGCCGACCCTCCGTGTAGATAAAGCGCTTGCGGGCGTTATCGTTACTTCGCAAGAGTCGGCTGTTTGCCCCCAGTGCGCGACAGAGGTCAAGGGTCTGGGGCTTACTGTCAAGAAAGCCGTTGGGGCCCCATTCACAAAGGTAGCCATCCTCTTTTCTGCTCCACATCTTCCCCCCGGTGCGCGGTTCCATTTCCAGTAATATCACGGACGGTTCAATTCCCGTGGAAAGCGCCTTTTCCCGTAGCAGATACGCGGTGGCCAAGCCGGAGATACCCCCTCCGACGACTATTACCCGTTTCATGCCCTCTCCCTTTGTCTTGTATTTGCCACATACTTATTAGCCCCTGAAATAATGCTTGTCAACTGAAAACCCAAGTTAAATAGACTGTTCTCCTCAAGGCCACTTTTGCCATACGCATCTGTTAATGTTGACAATTGAGACGACAGGCATTACATTCGCGACATCGACATGCGACAAAAGGAACCGTGATGAACCAGAAGGATTATTATCAGGTGCTCGGCGTCAAAAAAGGGGCCTCCACCGACGAGATCAAACGGGCCTATCGCAAGCTGGCGGTAAAGTATCACCCGGACAAGAATCCTGGCAACAAGGATGCGGAGGAGCGTTTCAAGGAGATCAACGAGGCATATGCGGTTCTTTCCGACACACAGAAGAAGTCGCAGTATGACCAGTTCGGTTCAGACGGCTTCCACCAGCGTTTTTCCCAGGAGGACATCTTCCGGGGCTTTGATGTGGGGGACCTGTTCAAGGACGCCGGTTTCGGAACTGAGGACATTTATTCGCGTATTTTCGGTGGTCGATTCCAGCAGCGAGGTGAGGGGCGACACGGTGGACGCAAGCGAGGTGATGATTACAACATGGAGATGGAAATCTCCTTCAGGGAGGCTTTCACCGGATGTGAAAAAAGGATCGCTTTTACACGGGCTGGTCGGCGCGAGGAACTATCGGTAAAGGCGCCTGCCGGCATTGAGAGCGGCGCCCGACTGCGTATCCAGGGGAAAGGAGGGGAGGGAATCGGCGGCGGCCCGCCAGGCGATTTATTCCTGACCGTCACGGTGGGGAGCGATCCCATTTATGTCAGGGAGGGTGACGACATCATCATGGAACGGCAGATCAAGTTTACCGAGGCGGCGCTTGGTATCTCGCTGGAGGTTACGACCATGGATGGTACTAAACGTATAAAGGTACCCGCAGGCATACAGATGGGAACCAAAATAAGGCTCAAGGGGTTTGGATTCCCTCATCAGGGGGGATCAGGCCACGGCGACCTATATGTGCGGATCGGAATCAAGGTTCCGGAACAACTGACCACGCCACAGCGACAACTGCTGGAGGAACTGGCGGGGAAGGGGCTTTGACAGGAGTTTAAGAGCAAAACAGCAAAAAATTACTTCCCTCAAAATTTTTGATTGTTACCAATACGTGCCCTTTATAACGGATTGATATTTGACTGTCAAGCACTCACGGTAAATTTGTTCTCCATGTGAGCAGTCATGCTGGACAGGAGTTTTGAGTCATTTTCAAATAGTCAAAGACCATACGCACGTTTCTCATGAGCTGTCTCATTTTTTGTGCGACACTCACCGT
>JBAQKZ010000033.1:0-7799 GCA_049301475.1 Geobacteraceae bacterium
ATACCAATTCCAAATCAAAGCGCCCTCTTCGTTGGCTCGTCTTCGGCTCCTCAACATACTGGTTGTATGCCTTCGTCGCCTCAATCCTCGCCGCCTTGACTGCATCTTTGATTTGAAATTGGTATAATACCAATTCCAAATCAAGGGGTTAGGCCATCCGGCCTGACCCCTTCGGATACAATGGTTCGCACTGCAGCCAGGATGTTGTCATAGACAGGCACACCGGGCGGCAACTCCGCAGACTCCCCGGCCCCGTAGCCGGTTCTGATAAGAAGCGGTTGGCAGCCGGCCTTAATGCAGGTTGTCACATCCACAAGTTTGTCGCCGATCATATATGAGCTAGAGAGGTCGATACCGTGATCGACGGACGCCTGTAGCAGCATGCCGGGGAGCGGCTTGCGGCATTTGCACTCCAGCTTGTACGGGCCTATGCCGTGTTCCGGATGGTGCGGGCAGTAATAATAGTCGTCCACCCCCGTTCCCAGCGCTGCCAGTTCCCTGTCCAGGTGGCGGTGGATAGCATCCACAGCCGCCTCGTCGTAGTAGCCCCGGCCAACTCCGGACTGGTTGGTAACCACAATAACGAGGAAACCCGCTTCCTTCAAGAGCCTTATCGCCTCGGGAGCCCCTGGAATAAAAGTGAACTCCTCGGTCCTGAAGAGGTATCCCTTTTCCTCGTTGATAGTGCCGTCCCGGTCAAGGAATACGGCTCGGTTATTTCGCTCCACCAGGAACCTCTCCGGTAATACGTCAGGTGTTATCGTTGCTCACCCGGTTTAACTATATCTCTCCAATATCTTCTCGATAATATTGGTTGTCGATTTCCCATCCACAAACTCCACCAGCTCCAACCGACCGCCGTATGATTCCACCAGTTCCCTGCCGACCACCCCTTCGGGAGCATAGTCTCCACCCTTGACGAGCACAAATGGTTTTAAGGCCTCGATGAGGCGTAACGGAGTATCCTCGTCGAAGATGACCACGTAATCGATGCAGTCGAGAGCGGCCAGCATGTGGGCACGCTCCGCCTCACCGATCAGAGGCCGCTTCTCTCCTTTCAACCGGCGCACCGAAGCATCGCTGTTTAGCCCCAGCACCAGCAGATCACCAAAGGTTCGCGCCTTCTGCAAATATCTAACGTGGCCCGCATGCAGCAGATCGAAGCATCCGTTGGTGAAAACAACCCGCTTCCCCTTATCCTGCTCGGTTGCGATTATGCTGGCCAGCACATCCTGGTTCTTTATCTTTGCGTTGCTGTCAAGATGGCCGCGCCCGATCTCGTCAATGATCTCGGCAGGCGTTACCGTAGAGGTTCCGACCTTGCATACCGCGATTCCCGCCGCCACATTGGAGAGCCGCGCCGCATCGGCAAACGCAACCCCGCAGGACAAGGCAAGCCCCATGACCGCCAGTACGGTATCACCAGCACCGGTGACATCGTACACCTCACGGGCCATGGTGGGAATATGCACGTGCCCACCATCGCGCAGGAATAGCGACATCCCCTGTTCACTGCGGGTGATGAGCAGTCCCTCTGCCTCGGTCTGGGCGAGCAGTTCCGATGCGGCCTGTTGCAGGTCGGCCTCGTCACTAATGGGAATGCCGACAGCCAACTCCGCCTCCCGCCGGTTTGGGGTCAACAATGTAGCGCCACGGTATCTGCCGTAGTCGCTCCCTTTTGGATCAACCACCACCGGAATTCCGTGGCGTCGGGCGCAGGAGGTGATAGCTGCCAGCAGCGCCGGGGTCAGCACCCCTTTCTGGTAGTCGGACACCAGAACCACCTGAAATTCTCCTCCGCGGTCGTTTATGAAACCGATGAGGGCTGTCTCGGATGCTGGTGAGATTGGCTCCCTGGTCTCCCTGTCTATTCTGACGATCTGCTGGTTAGCGGCCAGAAGACGGGTTTTTTTGCTGGTGGTGCGTAAGGGGTCCCCGAAAATCCCGCTGGTGTCCACACCCTTGTCGGTAAAAAGATTTCGCAGAAGCATACCCTGTTCGTCGTCGCCGATGACGCTGCATGACGTCACCTGGCAACCGAGTGCAGCCAGGTTGTTGATTACGTTACCGGCCCCGCCCGGCCGCATCTCCTCGCGGGTTACATCCACCACCTGAACCGGCGCCTCCGGCGAAATGCGTTCCGCCTTACCCCAAAGGTATTCGTCAAGCATCAGATCGCCTACAACCAGCGCCTTGATCTTCCGGGCTCTTCCGAACAGCGATTCAGCATCTTTGCGTTCCATATCCGCTCCGTTTTACGGTTCAGCGTTCAGACCCTGGGTTTATTACTCCGGCAATTAAACATATCAATGGTAGGGGCGGCGCTTGCTCCGCCCAATCTGGGCGCGGCAAGTAGCGCCCCTACATCATGGGTTGTGATGTTTAATTGCCGGAGTAATATACCGCTGAACTCGTGAACAGCCTTCTCTCCACAAGGTCGCAGATAATATGTATGAGGGTGATGTGTCCCTCCTGTATCCTCGGCGTGTCGTCACTCGGCACGACAAGGGCAATATCTACTATCTCCTTGATGCTACCGCCATCGCGGCCCAGAAGACCTACGGTCTGGCAGCCAAGCTTTGCCGCAAGCAGCAAGGCTGCGTGGACGTTCTTCGAGGAGCCGCTGGTGGAGATGCCGAACACCACGTCCCCCGGCGTTGCCAAGGCTTCCACCTGCCGCCGGAACACATTGTCAAAACCGTAGTCATTTGCCACAGCGGTGAGAATCGAGGTGTCGGTGGTAAGGGCAATGGCAGGCAGCGCCCGTCGTTCGAGCTTGAAGCGGCCAACGATTTCTGCCGCAAAATGCTGGGCATCAGCCGCAGAGCCACCGTTACCCATCACCAGAAGTTTGCTCCCGCGCCCGAGGGCCTCGATCAGAAGCTCCACCGTTGCGGCAACGGTCGGCGTCATCTCTTCACCGATTGCGTTGATGACTTCACAATGGCTCTTCAGTTGGCCGCGAATCTCATTTTCCATCAAGTTCAACCCCTCCACCCATATCCATGACAGACCCTAAAACCCCATTTTCTAAAAGCGGGACTCCATACTTTTCTCTTCCCAGGTCGGCAACTTCCTGCTCCAATCTGGCAAATGGGATGCAATTGTCCACACCCGGCCACTCCATCCCATCGGTCGCCTTGACAGCAACAGTGCTGGGCTGGTATTCCCGGCAGCAGGCCAGCGCCCTCCGTGCAGCGGCTGAGGCAAACAACAGCGGAAGCGGCTTTAGGGTGATGTTCTCATGAACCGGGCGCCAGCCCATCTTTATCAATCCCTTGTAAAGCCCCGGATTCAACAGCACGGTGAACCGATGTCCGTAGCGCGCCCCTTGCAGCAGGACCGTCAAGAATCCCCAGAGCAGCGACAGATCAGCCTCCTTTGGCAACAGGATGCAGAAGTCTCCTGTCTTTCCCCAGCGCTCCCGGCATTTGGCTATGCTCCTCTCCAGGGTTTCAATTCGCCGAACCAGTGAGCCGAGCGGCGCATCTTCGGTATAGCGGACCGTTCCCCCATCCACGCAAAATGTCATAAAGCCGGACTTGAGGGCACGTCTAGAATAGTCCCGCAGACACCATTCGCCGCCGTCCAACTCCTCGTCGAGTCCGCCAATGGTGGAGTACAGAGGCCTGCTCACCAACATTGCAGACAATGAGGCGTGGTCTGTCTCGATCGGAGCGGCGGCACACCGCTCCAGACGCTTACCATCGGTGTAGTCGGCGGTCAATCGTGGGATCAGCAGACCCGCGTCTGGCCTGGCTGTGGCAAACGCAACCATCGGCTCCAGCCATCCGGCGCTGACCAGTGAAGTATTGCGTAAAACCGCTACAAAGGCCCCTTCGCCCCTCGCAAGACCACGGTTGACGGCCCTGACATAGCCCTGATTAACGTCGTTACGCAAGAGCAGAGCCCGGTGGACAAGGTGTTCGGCAAATTCCTGTAGAATTAGCTCGGTTTCTTTGTCGCTGCCGTTATCTACCAGTATAAAGCGGGCAAATGGGGAATGTTTGAGAAGATTCACCAAGCAGTTACGGGTTTCAACGGGCCTGTTCCAGACCGGTATGACTATGTCGATTTCATGATTTTCCATTGTCCCGCGATAGTCAGGAGCTGATCGCAATATTGCGGAGCAGGTTCAGTTCATCGAGGACCTTGCCGACACCAAGCACAACACATGAAAGCGGGTCTTCGGCAATCACCACGGGAAGACCGGTCTCTTCACGCAAAAGGAGGTCCAGATTGCGAAGCAGTGCGCCGCCGCCGGCAAGGACTATCCCTTTGTCCACAATGTCGGCGGCCAGTTCGGGAGGGGTCCGCTCCAGGCATATCTTGACTGCATCAACTATGGCGTTGACAGGCTCGGAAAGCGCCTCGCGGATTTCTTCTGAATTGATCTCGACGGTCTTGGGGATACCCGACACCAGGTCGCGCCCCTTGACTTCCATGTGAAGCACTTCACTCCCTTTAAACGCTTCTCCGATATCGATCTTGATTGATTCGGCCGTACGGTCACCTATTAGCAGGTTATATTTGCGTTTGATGTACTGGACGATCGCCTCGTCCATCTTGTCGCCACCAACCCGCACAGACCTGGCATAAACGATGCCGGCAAGGGAAATAACCGCCACCTCGGTAGTCCCCCCTCCGATATCTACAATCATATTGCCGGATGCCTCGGTAATGGGAAGTCCGGCTCCAATCGCCGCAGCCATAGGCTCCTCTATCAGATAGACCTCCCGGGCGCCAGCCGATTCCGCCGATTCCTTGACCGCCCGTTTCTCCACCTGAGTGATTCCCGACGGCACGCAGATGACAATGCGCGGACGAACAAGGGTCTTGCGGTTGTGCACCTTGTGGATGAAGTAGCGAAGCATCTCTTCGGTGATGTCAAAATCGGCGATCACGCCGTCTTTCATGGGCCGAATGGCTGTGATGCTGCCTGGTGTGCGCCCCAGCATCTTCTTGGCTTCGCTCCCTACCGCCAGCACCCTCTGTTGGCCGTTATTAAGCTTCTGAACCGCTACGACTGACGGCTCGCGGACCACTATTCCCCTTCCCTTGATATATACCAGGCTATTGGCTGTACCGAGGTCGATGGCCAGGTCGTTGGAAAACATCCCGAAGAAATAGTCCAATACTTTAAGCATTAATTACTCCTTTCACTTAAATTGCGTAAACATGCTTTACTACAAACATAGAAATATATCTATATCATCCGGTAATTGCAAGAAATAACGGTAGCTCACCGTGAGAAGTGTCTGCAGGTTCCTGGGCCATGCAGATTCCGGAGTAGAGCTTTGCTAATGGGTATTTGGAAATTAGTAGCAATCCTCCCCCAGCAAAGCCGGGAGGATTGCTTAAAGGAATTTATTGCTGTCAAGAGCAAATAGACTTGTCCGGTTTTGTAGCAAATGAATTGTCCGCTTTTGACGACCAGGAGAAAGCTACTCTCCCAAATTCCTTGAATGACATTGGGCGAGGAAATCTTCTCGACCCTTGGGCCAGACATTACAATTACCTTATTATTGCCAATGACCCTGGGGCGGCGCTTACGGGCATAGTGACGCTACCATACAACGCAGACTTTGACCTATACAGCCTCGGCGTAGATGGGGCGACTAATATAGCGTTTGGTGCTGACGAGGCAAAGGATGACATACTACGCGCCAGCGACGGCGGTTATGTTGGAATTAGAGATTTTTGACGTCACCATGAACAAAATCCCCGCATCCTTACGGCAGAATATTCAAGCATGGTCAGGCGTCTTGTTTACGCAAGGTATGGATTCATAGAAAAGATCTGCTTCGATCAACTTGCCATTGTAAGAAGGTGAATGACATATGAAATGCTCGTGCCCGAAATGTGATGCTGGCGTAGAGTTAGACCTCTCCCAGATACCGGCGGAGGGGATATCCGGCAAGTGTCCAGCTTGCAATGCCCGCTATCTGATAAGTAAAGAATCATTTGTCAGGAGAGCCTTAAGAAAAGCGGGGGAAATAAACTGCTCCAACTGCGGGACAGCACTAGACCACTCTTTACACTGCCCATCGTGCTGGATTCTGTTTCCAGACTATTTCTTTGCGGAAACTCCTCAAACTGCCCGAAAGAAAATCCTCAAGATACTGCAAGCCATCAAGAACCTGGAGTTATCTTTCAAGCCGACTTACACGCAGTCGTATAGATCGGAGAGAACGACCTACGCCATTACACCAAAACATGGCGTAAAATATTCTAAAGCTTTTTTTATTAAAGCCACCCTGGTTGTACTTGCATTATTTTTAGCAATTGGTGGAGGTAGTTATTTCATTGGCTTAAAAGCGCAACGACAATATTCAGCAAATTTCTTCCTTGCACTCTATGTAATTACGGCTGGTACAGACTTGAGTCTCCAAACCTGCTCAAAGCTTTCTACCGAATGGAAAACGAGAATGGGTAGAGGGCAGAATGTCAATCCACTTATCAGCGCAGAGGATGAAATCAGGCTAAACAAGATTAAAGGTGAAGTTGAAAAAATTATGCAGAAATTAAACAAACCACCCAGGAAGTTTGCCAATATCAAAAATAATCTCGCCAAACTCAACGGGATATATTTAAGCTCATATTCGCTGGCTCTAACACCTTCGGACAACATCTCCGGCTTAAATGATTCGGCAAATTCGTTGTTGAATGATTTTAAACAAGCCACACAGGAGTTAAAGGCAAGTCTGCCGAAGGAATTAGCGGAAGATCTTCCTGTCGCCAAAGCTAAGTACAAAAGCTTGCGAGATATCTAAAATTACACTTCGCCACTACCATCCATCAGTCGGCTTCCCCTCGGCCACTCAATCGTAACGTATTCAGGAATGAGTCAACTCCCAGGCCTTGCGCAGTGCCGACAGAGTGCGAGTCTGCATTCCAATGGCAGCGTTCTCCTTTTTCTCCCATTGCGAAATACTGGCAGAGGTGATCCGCCGGATGAGGGAAGCAAATACCGCCTGTGTCTCACCGAGAGCTGACCGCCTGGTCCGCGAAACGCGGAAGGGGCTGTTGTATATCCACTACTCCCACAACAAGCCTTGATTCTGATGGGTGACCCCTTTGTCTGTGCTCTCCTGTCCTTCACGACTCAATCAATACTTTTCAGCCGCAGGAAGTCGCCCCGCTTAGGGAGGGCGCCGGTCAAGAGGCGAGCCGTTGAGAACTTCTCCTGCACCTGCTCGATCTGGATCTCCCCCAGCGGCGCCTCGATGATCCCCAGGCTGGCCCCTGTCGCCGGATCCCTGACCTCTTTGATGACGCTCGAGACAACAAGAATAATTCCAGGCCTGAGATTCATATCCCGCCCGGCGTTCACCAAGACTTGCTCTCCCAACAGGTCCGCGACCCGTCCCGCCCATGGGACCGTTTCCATCTCCCCAACGATGAGGGCCACCGCATCTTCGATTGCACTCCGCGTCGCCTGGCCCAGCGGCGTTTTGTTGAAGGCGTCCCCACCAAACTCCACACCTTTGAGAGAAATAATTTTGAGTGAAACGTCGCGCGCCGACAAGCGCGCCTCCACATGCTTAGAGGTCACCACTTGTCCGGTCGTCGTGTCGACCAGCCGGATGTCCATTCCAACGTGTCCCACAACGGCCTTGCCACCCAACCCGATGCCGGCCAGCGGGCCACTCAAACCGATACCCAATCCACCGCCTTTCGCTGCTTGCTCGAAATCCGTAACCGATCCCACAACGAGCATCTGGGCGTCAATAAGAGTGCCGACCTGCACGGCGGCCCCCGGCGAGGCTAGCCGCTGACCCTCCAACTGCTGCTCGCGC
>JBAQKZ010000034.1:0-3093 GCA_049301475.1 Geobacteraceae bacterium
CCCCTGCCCCGTCCCCTAACTACGTCCCCCTACCCTTATCCAGGCATTCCCCATGCCACTGTTCGGCTGCCATTGCTCGGGTCTGCATCAATTCAACGTTTCTGCGAGCCGGAAACCTCTTTATCAAAACCGGGGAGGATCGCCTTGAAAAATGCGTTCTTGATCAACCGACCGATGATTTGCCATCTGTCCGTGTGAGGCTTATCCAGCGTGCCCGTAATATCGACTTTCGTGGCAACCTTTCCCTGAGGCCCCCCTTTGAGGAGACCGGCGGCTCCGCCGACCATCATCTCGTACATTTTGCGGAAAACTTTTTTATCCTTGTCCAGGCGCCGGTCGTAAACATTCATCCCTTTGAAGAACGGCTTGACGTAGCCGGAGATGGCTTTATCCCTTATATGCAGCTCCGAATATAAGGAGAATGTCCCCGCCGTCACGTCGAAATTCGCGTAGGAGCGCAGCAGGTCGTTAATTGCCGTCATTTGGGTCTCCTCTATCTTGACATCGAGATCGATGTCCGGGTTCTTACGGCCCGGGCGGAAATGGGCGGTCATCCTGCTGGCGCCGTTCCCCATGAATTTCCCATGCAGCTCCGCTTTGGCGGGACCCTGCGAAAAGTTCTTGGAAAGATTGGAAATAGTGAGATCGGCGTCGGCGATATAAACGCGGTACGGGTTGCGGGCCGCCTTATTCACCAGGCCGACCGTGCATCGGCTAAATCTTGCCTGGTTGACGCGGATATCCATTTCGGATTTGCCCACTTTCCTGGCCGCCTTCACGACCATCTCGGCGCGTCTCTTTTCGGCGGCTGCCGTGCGCGCAGTATGGATATAATTGATTTCCATCCCCTGGATCGTCATCTCTTTGATATCTGCTTTCTTGATATTGGGAGCGTACTCGATCTCGCCGGAAGCGGAGAGCAGCCCGTTGCGCAGTGAGAGATTGGTGCGGGCGACCAGCGGTTTGAAATTGTCGAGGGGGACCTTTCCCAGAGTCAGGCGGGCGTTGATTCCGGGAAACGGTACCGCAAGAAAATTGGCCTTGCCGTCGATGACGCCGCGCCCGGTACCGAAGATAGCCATCTCCAGGTGGAACGAGGAGGGGTAGACCTTGTCCGGCAGACGGACGTTGCGGATATTGTTAGCTTTCAGGTTCAGGCGGCTCAAGTAGAGAGGCTTTTTCGGATCCTCATCGATATAGTTGATAGTGGCGTCACGTATCGTCAGGTCGTTGATCTTGAGGGGATAAATGGCTTCTACCGCTTGCTGCCACCCCTGCTTCTTGAGCGTTACCGGACTGGCGGCTTCGCTTTTCAGTTGTCGCTGGTCGATCCGGATTTCCGGCCTGTCGAGCATGAATTCCGCGACGAGCTTGCCGGAGAGAATCTCATGCCAGGCTATGCTCGCACGAAGAACCGGGAAATAGGCGATGGGAGGGTCCGGATGGGTATCTTGGAAAACGGTCAGCCCTTTTAGTGTCAAGGAAAACCCGACTAGTTGAAAATGGAGTTTCGGCAGCCGGACGGAGTATCCTTTCAGATGGCTGTTCATCTTGTTTTCCATGGAGTTGCGGAGCGGCTCGTCCAGGAAGTATGAAGCAATGAACAGTACGAGGAGGAGGGTGACGACAATGCCGACACCCCAGCGTAATGCTTTCGGCAAAGAGCGGGAGATATTCATCAACCGATGGAATGGCTTTCTGCCATGAAGAGGATTCTCTTCCGGTTTTTGCTGTACCATTATTTATTCCATTGGTATCTGCCGCATCAGAAGAGGGCACGTTCCTGCGAAAATGACCCCCCTGCAGCAAGCTGCACCTATTGTTAACTGCTTTTTTGCTCCGAGGGTGGGAAAAGGCAAAGGCTAAATCGAATGGGGTATGGCCTTCATACCATGGATTGGCCGACATGGACCGGCGCTTTCAGCCCGTCCCCTGTTGACGGACTCTACCTGCCGCTTCTGTCATTCGACCATGTGTGCCGACTTTTCTCAGCTTCCCCCGCCATCTTCCTGGCTTGGGTTACTATAGAGCGTACCTTTTGAGGGTTCATCCCCGCTATTCTTTCCAACCCTTTTTCTTCTGCAGCAGCAACCTTGGCAATTGTGTCAAAGCTAGCTTCGACTAAACGCCGCGATAGGACTTCCCCTATCCCATTGAGTTTTTGAAGCTCTTTCATTTGATTCTTCATAGCATCCTCCCTGGTTTTTTCATCTTCGGACGTCTCAAAACCGGTAACTGATGCCGCCCGGAAAGATGTCGCAGTCCCGGCTATCGGTACCCTTTTTTATTCTGGTTACATTAGTATGAATAGCACAGCGTGGTTGATTGTCAATCGCATTGACAAGTCGAAATCGTGATATACACTAAACACCACTGAAGGTAACATTCCCATTAAACGGAAAGGAGAAAGCATCATGAAAAAACTGCATCGCATTTTGAAATTACTGGTCTGTATCGGGTTAATTACCACATTCTTGGGGTGCGCAGCCACGCAAAAAAAAGAAAGCAGCGGCGAGTATTTCGATGACACTGCAATCACAACCAAGGTAAAATCCGCAATCTTTACAGACCCGGCGCTAAAAGTCTTACAGATAAATGTCGAGACGTTCAAAGGGGTAGTTCAGTTAAGCGGTTTTGTCGATTCGGCGCAGAGCGCCTCAAAGGCCGCAGAGGTTGTCCGCAGCGTTAAAGGCGTCGTATCGGTGAAAAACGACCTGATTGTAAAATAAAAAATAAAACAGGAGGATGTTATGCTCTGGACAATCTGCGTGATCCTGATAGTGCTCTGGCTGTTAGGTCTGGTAACTTCGTACACCATGGGCGGACTGATACATATTCTGCTCGTAATTGCCATTATAATGGTGCTGGTAAACGTCATTCAAGGGCGGAGGTAGGCCGCTAAACCCCGGCATTGAACGGTTCAGTTCAATAAATAAGGGCGCACCGCGTTTTTCTCGGAAGGGCAGGGGGACGTTGTTAAGTGTGCGGCCGGGCAAGGTCGTGTAATTCAGCGGGTGGGAATCCCGCCCCGGAAGGCAGGCCAACCACCGGGTAGCGAGTCCTTGGAGGCTGTATGGTAACATCCAGCTTTAA
>JBAQKZ010000035.1:0-2256 GCA_049301475.1 Geobacteraceae bacterium
GCTCTGTACGCTGAAGTCCGAAAGGACTAAACTGTTACAGCCTCCAAGGACTCGCTACCCGGTGGTTGGCCTGCCTTCCGGGGCGGGATTCCCACCCGCTGAATTACACGACCTTGCCCGGCCGCACACTTAACAACGTCCCCTCATCCGCTTGACCCCGGAGCCTCTCTTGACCCCGGAGCCTCTCTCTAGCCCCCCCGTCCCCCTAGCCCCCCCTGTTGAGTCGCCTGTGGCATAGAAATACACTTGGCTTCAAACTTGGCTTCAAACCTTGACAACCCACTAACAGGGGTATAGGATACCCATATGAAAGCAATACTTGTCAACCACGTCAAGGTGCGTGATGAACGGGGCAACATCGTTGAAACTCGAATGTGGCAGGTATCTCCCACTCCGGACAAGCCCCACGGTTACAAGTACTCCTTGGTATACATAGTGGACGGCGTCCGCGTCATTGGTTACGACAACGGCGAAGGACAAAGCGACCATTGGCATTTAGGAGACAAGCAGCAGCCATACAACTTCACGACTTTGAAGCAATTGGCCAGGGATTTTCTGGCAGACGTAGAAACCTGGAAAAAGGAGCATCCGCTATGAAAGCCAAGAATGTAAATATTGGAATCAAGTCAGTTGAGGAAGCACTTAATGATTTCGTGATGACCGGAGAAGCAATCGAACGTGGCGAAAAAGTAATTCCTTTGAAGGGCATCTACTTCACTAATCTGGAAGCATTCCGAAAAGTACTGACCCAAAAACGTCTTGAACTTCTGCACATAATCAAAAACGAACATCCCGAATCCATAACACATTTGGCGCGTCTTGCCGGTAGAGACGTCACCAATGTTGCTGATGACGTAAAATATCTTTCGGAAATTGGTTTGCTGGAAATGAAAAAGATAAAACGAGCCCACATCCTCACCGTTAACTACGACACTATAAACCTCAAGATTGCCGTCTAAAAGAGAATCAGCGGAAGGAATGGGGGACGTTCTTCGGAAGGAATGGGAAGGAATGGGGGACGTTCTTGTCTAATTGACATTTGGCAGTTCTTCCGCTAAATTCCTTTCATGCCACGAACCGCCAGACTGGACATGCCAGGGATACTGCAACACGTAATCGTTCGGGGAATTGAACGCCGCGATATTTTCCACAACGACCAGGATAGGTCTTTGTTTCTCGAACGGTTATTCTCCCTGCTTAAGAAGACCGAGACTCGCTGTTTTGCGTGGGCACTGATGTCCAATCATTTTCACCTCTCCAGGTAATAGATAAATAGACAAGAACGTCCCCTTGGGGCTCTACTTTTATCCTTTATCCCCGCTTTTATCCCCCGGTAACGCCATATATGCCGACCCGCCAATACTTTTCATGCACTTTTTCTGTCCAGACTCCGGTACTGAATCGCCTCTGCGAGGTGCTGCTCATGGATGTTTTGGCTCCCTTCCAGGTCGGCTATTGTCCGCGACACCTTGAGTATGCGGTTGTAGGAGCGGGCGGAGAGTCCGAGCCGGTCGGTTACGAGTTCAAGCATCCGGTTCCCGGCGGCGTCGAGTTCGCAGAATTTCTTGATGAAACGCGGCGTCATCTGGGCGTTGCAGTGGACCTTGCTCCCCTTGAAGCGTTCCTGCTGGATGTGCCGGGAGCGCTCCACACGCAGGCTTATCGCCTCGGAGCCTTCCCCGTCGTTCCGGTCCGCCAGCTCGCGGTATTTGACCGCAGGCACCTCGATGTGGAGGTCTATCCGGTCCAGGAGCGGGCCGGAGATACGGGAGCGGTAACGCTGCACCATGACCGGGGTGCAGGAACAGGGATGAAGAGGGTCGCCCAGGTAGCCGCACGGGCAGGGGTTCATGGCGGCCACCATCATGACACGGGAGGGATAGGTGATGGACATCAGCGCCCGTGAAATTGTGACCCGCCCGTCTTCCATCGGCTGCCGCAGCACCTCCAGCACATGTTTTTTGAATTCGGGAAGCTCATCCAGGAACAGGACGCCGTTGTGGGAGAGGGAAACCTCGCCGGGGCGCGGGGTGTTGCCGCCGCCGATGAGTCCGATGTCCGAGATAGTGTGATGCGGGGAGCGGAAGGGGCGATTGGCGATGAGCGCCCTGTCACGCTCCAGAAGCCCCATGACGCTGTATATCTTTGTGGTTTCGATCGCCTCCTCGAACGACATGCGGGGGAGAATGGAAGGGATGCGGCGGGCCAGCATGGTCTTGCCGGAGCCGGGCGGGCCTATCATGATGATGTTGTGGG
>JBAQKZ010000036.1:0-7327 GCA_049301475.1 Geobacteraceae bacterium
GCGCGGGTTGGCGAAGCGGGCCTCTCCGGCCTCCTCCCGTTCACCGTTCAGCTTCTGGAATGCGGCAAGCGGCAAAAAGGCCTCTCCCCGCACCTCCAATAACTCCGGCGGATGGTCGCAGAAGAGACGAAGCGGAATGCTCTTGACAGTCTTCAGGTTCAGGGTGATATCCTCGCCGGTAAAGCCGTCCCCCCGCGTGGAACCGGTCGTGAACTCCCCCCGCTCGTAGACCAGCTCAACCGCCAGGCCGTCCATTTTCGGCTCGCAGAGGTAGTCGATCTCCTCATCCGATGGAAGCGCCAGAAAGCGCTTTACCCGGTCGTCGAACTCCCGGACCTCCTCCTCTGTGAAGGCATTTTCAAGAGAGATCATGGGGATGCGATGGCTGACCTGTGCAAACTTCTCCAACGGCGCACACCCCACCCGCTGTGTCGGAGAGCCGGGGGTGACCAGATTGGGAAACTGTTCCTCCAGCCGCTGCAACTCCCTGAAGAGCAGGTCGTAATCACTGTCCGGAATTTCCGGCAGGTCTTCCGCGTAATATAGGCGGTTGTGACGCTCGATCTCCCTCATCAACTCCTTTATGCGGTCTTCGGCGGCTTGTCTGCCCATTGGCGGCTCCTTCATCGAAAAACCGTATTCAAGACTTTCATGCCGTAACACTCTCGTACAGCCGCAAATACGCATCCGCCTCCTTCTCGGGCGCGTGATGCACTAGCACAAGCCTGCGGGCGTTATCCCCCATCCTGATCCTCAGCTCTTCATCCAGAATCAGTTTCTCCGCCTTATCAGCGAAATCCGCCGAATCCCTGTACAAAAAACCGGTCACGCCATTCTTTATGAGCGACTGGTTCCCGTCTATGGCAGAGGCCAGCACCGGTCGGCCCAGCGCCATTGCTTCCAACACGCTGTTGGCCATTCCCCCCTCGAACAGCGAGCAGTTCAGCACAACGTCGGCGCGCTTGTAGAGTGCGCCGATCGCGTCATGCCCGATCCCGCCAAGATAGAAGGCAAAGGGGTAGTTCTCCAGCCTCTCCAGAACCGTCGCCGCATAATGGGGGTCCAGTACCGGTCCCGCCACAAGAAAGCGGAGCATGGAATACTTTTTTGAAAGCAGGGCAAGGGGTTCCAGTGGAAAGAGGATGTTTTTCACCGGACGCAACCCCGCCGGAAGGAAAAAGGTAAAGTCCCCGTCGGAAAAGGGGAACTTGGTGTAGGGAAAAAAGTCGCCCGGCAGTTCGACACCCTGCGGGATGACCGCTGTCTTGGCTGCAAGGAGCGGCAGATTGGCCAGAAGCCGACTCTTGACGCTTTTATGAAAAGCCACCAGAGCGGCTGCCTCCCGCAGAGCGGCAAGGGTCTCCGTCTTGCGGCTGTCCAAGAGCGCCTCATATACGTCGCTCCCGGTGAGAGTGATTATGTAGGGAATGCGTGTAGCGTCGGCCACCAGGCGGGCGATCCTCCCCCCGGTGTAGGCGTGGAAGGCGTGGATCAGGTCAGGCGGGTACCTCCTGATCTCTGTCATGACAGCCTCGGCGCTCATGGTGTCAAGGGAACATATCCGAACCCGGCATCCGGAGGCAGCCAGACATCTCTCGATCCGGCGGACCGTCACCGCATTGCCGCGTACCGCAGGGTAATAGTGTGGTGCGATCATTACGACCTTCAAATGATATCCTCCGCTGGCCGACTATAAGCCTGAAGATAACGGCAGGAAAATCGTTTGCCGATCCTGATCCAGAGGTCGTAGTCCATGGCAAACTGCCTTATACCGTCTTAAAAGTACAATACAGAATCACTGCCGCTACACCGTATTATTTTGAAATCCGCGGGTCAAGGGCGTCCCGTAGCCCCTCTCCGAGAAGGTTATAGGATAGCACCGTCACCAGGATGGCAAGCCCTGGAAAGAGCGACAGCCACCAGGCGAACTCTATATAGTCCTTGCCCGAGGTGAGAATATTTCCCCAGCTCGGGGTGGGAGGCTGAACCCCGATCCCGAGAAAGGAGAGCGCCGACTCGGTGAGTATCGCCCCGGCCACACCGAGTGTGGCTGAGACCAGCACTGGCGACATGGCGTTCGGAAGAATATGACGCACTATTATCCTGAAATCGGAGGCCCCGATGGCGCGGGCCGCCATCACGTAGTCACGTTCCCGGATGGAAAGGACCTCCGCGCGCACCAGCCGTGCCACACCCATCCAGCCGGTCAGACCGATAATGATCATTATGTACCAGATGGAGGGCTCCAGCATGGCAATAACCGCCAGGATCAGGAAGAAGGTCGGGAAGCAGAGCATTATGTCGACAAATCGCATGAGGATGTTGTCGAGCCATCGACCGTAAAAGCCCGCCACAAGGCCGACTGCGGTTCCGACCAGCACCGCGATACCAACCGCCGCAAAGCCAACCTTGAGGGATATCCGCGCCCCATAGATCACCCTGGTCAGGACGTCCCGCCCCAGTTCGTCCGTGCCGAACCAGTGGGCAAATGAAGGGGAGATAAGGACATTGTAGGCATCAATGGCATCGGGGTCGTAAGGGGTGAGACAGGGGGCAAGAAGGGAGATGATGAACAGAAGTAGTACCACCACCCCACCACCCAGCGCCATCCGCCGCATTTTTAGGTGCTGCCATATAATGTCGTAAAAATAACTGTTTTTGGCCAATTTATTCATGCATAACTCGAAGTCAATTTCTCATCCCAAATCACCGGATGAAAACGGGTTAGCTGCGCCGGATACGAGGGTCGGCCAGGGCATATCCGATATCCGCCAGGAGATTGCCGAAAAGGGTGAGAAAGGCGCCGATCACCAGGATACCCATGACAAGAGGGTAATCACGAGCCATCACCCCCTGGTAGAACAACTGCCCCATCCCCGGAATGGCAAATATCGTTTCAAATATCACACTACCGCCGATCAATCCCGGGATAGAAAAGCCGAGCATGGTTATAACCGGCAGAAGGGCGTTACGCAGGGCATGTCCGTATATAACCGTCCGTTCCGGGAGCCCCTTTGCACGGGCCGTGGTAATGTAATCCTGGCCGATCACCTCCAGCATGGTGGAGCGCATGTAACGCGACAGGCCGGCCAGACTGCCGAATGCGGCGACCGACAGGGGGAGGAGCAGGTGTTTGAGCATATCCCAGAACCAGCGGAGCGGCCCGAATGCTTCACTACCAAGCGTATGTAGCCCGGAGATGGGGAGCCAGGCGAGCTTTACGCCGAACAGATACATAAGGAGGAGCGCCAGCCAGAAGGTCGGCACCGCAAAGCCGACAAAAACAAATAGCGTGATACCTTTGTCCAAGAGGGAGTCGCGATGCACCGCCGCGAGGATGCCGATCGGGATGGCCAGGCCAAACTCCAGTATAAGCGCTATGAAATTTATGGAAAGCGTAACCGGTATCCGCTCACGGATTTTATCGATTACCGGCCTGTTGTCCGGAGCGAAGGAGCGGCCGAAATCAAGCCGCGCCAGCTTGCCTAGCCAGGTTACGTACTGTACGTGAAGCGGCTTGTCGAGGCCGTAGAATTCGCGCATCCGCTGTCTGGCCTCGGCGGAGACCTTGGGGTTCATGGCGGTCTGCATTTCCACAGGCTCGCCGGGGGCAAGGTGGATCACAAGGAAGGTTATCAGTGTAATCCCCAGCATGAGCGGCGCAAGCATAGCGATTCTTTTCAGGAGATATTGTATCACGGGTAGAGTTGCTCTCCCTTTGGCGCATACCATTTGATAAAATTGTGTGTAATCCCGGCAGGGGCCGGTTCAATGCCGCGAAACCTGGCGCTTACGACAGGCAATGCGTCGGGCACATAAAGGAAGGTGTAGGGCTGCTCCTCCGCAAGGATATCCTGAATGCGGTAATAGCAACGCCTCCGCCTTTCCAGGTCGAAGGTAGCCCTCCCCTCTTCGATAAGCCGGTCTACTTCGCTGTTTCTGAAACCGATGAAATTCAACTCCTTGGGGGCTGTCTTGCTGGAATGCCACACGTCGAACAGGTCCGGATCCTGACCGATGGTCCAGCCAAGTATGATTGCCTCAAAGCTCCCCTTGTCTATGAAATGGGCAAGAAAGGAGGCCCACTCGATCACCCGGATCTTAACCTCTATCCCCACTGCGCGCAGCCGACGCTGAATGATCTGGGCCGTCTTGAGGCGCTGGTCATTCCCCTGGTTGGTCAAGATGGTGAACCGGAACGGCTTGCCGTCCTTGACGAGAATCCCGTCTGCGTTTTTCTCCCGCCACCCCGCCTCGGCCAGGAGCGACATGGACCTCTCAGGGTCGTATCCGGGCTCCTTTACATGGGGGTTCCAGGCCCAGGCGCCGGGTTTGTATGGGCCGTGAGCCGCCTGTCCCATCCCCAGCAGCACCCCCTGGACGATCTCGTCCTTGCTGATCGCCGCAGTAATGGCCTGCCGGACCCGTTTGTCGCGAAACAAGGGATGTCGCAGGTTATAGCCCATATAGGTATAGGCCGATGCCGGGTATCGGTATTTGTTGAACCGGTACAGAAACTCCCGATTGACCGTCTGGCGCTGGTATTGAACCGGCGTAAGCCCCATCATGTCCAGCCCTCCCGCCTTCAGCTCCATGTACATGGTAGAGTTGTCGGGGATGATCCGGTAGACGTAGCGATCTATGTATGGGCGACCCTCGAAGTAGTCATGGTTGGATTCAAGAACCAGCTTCTGGCCGGCAATCCACTCCTTGAAACGATATGGACCCGTACCTACAGGGTTGCGGGCCAGCTCGCTTCTGGTGATATCATTCCGCTCCAAGAGATGCGCGGGGAGCACGGATTCACCCCACGACTCCAGGGCCGGTGCGAATGGCTTTGCGTAGGTAACGCGGAACGTATATGGATCAGGCGCCTCGGCGCTTTTTACCTGCTTGAAATTTTCGGCGTATGCGGTGGGGGTTTTCGGGGCAATGGTGACGCGGTAGGTGTATAGGACGTCATGGGAAGTAAAGGGGTGGCCGTCGTGCCATTTCACCCCCTTGCGGAGATGGAATGTGATGGTCAAACCGTCCCCGGAAACATCCCACGAACGGGCCAGTTCACCTTCAAGCTTCAGGTTCTTGTCGTAGCGGACGAGTCCGTTGTATATCTGCCCCGCCACGTCACGTGACGAGCTATCAGATGCAAGAAGCGGGAGCAGGGTGGACGGCTCGCCGATGGAGCCGACCACGATGGCGTCGCCATAGGCCGGAACACCGGGTGGACGTGGCAACGGCAAAGCTGCCTCATCTCCTTCCCGGCAGCCAGTCACTAACAAGAGAAAAAATGAGAGGAGAAGCATACGTCCTGAGATCATTTCTCTCCGCTCTCCGCCCGTATCTTCCTGATTTTGTCCGCAACATCCTTGCGCCCCGGCTCCAGTTGCAGCACCTGCTTGTAAATGTGAAGCGCCTTTTGATAGTTACGCCACGCGTAATAGACATCGGCCAGATGTTCGAGTACCGTCGGGTCGTCGTCGGTCAGTTCCGCCGCCAGCTCCAGCGCCAGTGTAGCATCTGCATAGCGCTTCATCTTGTAGTAAACCCACCCCAGACTGTCCTGTATGAAACCATCGTTGGGACGGATCGCTACAGCCTTTTTCAGATAGCGGAGGGCCTCATCAAGATTAATCCCCAGTTCCGCGTAGGTATAGCCCAGGTAATTCAATGCCTGGGGGTCGTCTGGTACGATGGCGAGCAGCTGCTTCAGGCGGGCTATCGATTCGTCCTTTTTCCCGATTTTGTCGTATAATACCCCCAAATGGAATATGATCCGCAACTCGTTGGGAAATTTCCCCTCAACGGCGGTCAGGGTCTTAATGCCATCCTCCAGCCGTCCCATAGCCTCATAGAGTGAGGCGAGATAGAGATAGAGAACAGGGGATTCCGGATCGACAGTGATTGCAGAGGCAAGTATTGCGATACCTTGGTCCGGGCTTCCCTTCTTCAGGTAAAGATGCGCAATATGCCCGAGGGCAGCGAAGTAACTGTCGGCGTCTTTTGTTATCTTGCCGAACTCCTCAATGGCCTTGTCAAAAACCCCCTTTTCCTCATAGGCTGAGGCCAGGTAGAAACGTATCTGCTGGGCCAGCGGCTCCATGACAAGTATCTCGCTGAACTCGCGGATGGCGTCGTCGTTACGCTCCAGTTCCGTATAGATCAAACCTATCTTACGACGAATTTCAACGTTTTTCATGTCGCTCTGCTTCGCTGATAGAAGCAGTCCGAGTGCGTCCTCCAGGCGCCCTTGCTGTATATACAGCTGAATCAGATGCTGGATGACGTTTACATTATTAGGATTGATCTTAAGCACGGTCTCAAAAGTGACGATGGCTTCGCCGAAAAATCCCTGACTCTCCTGGGAAACCCCCATGTCTACCAGCGCTGGCTCGTGGTACGGGTTATTTTCAATGGATTTCTTGTAGTAGTTGATGGCCTCTGCGCCAAGCTTCACCTGATCGTACGTCCTGCCAAGATAGTAGTAGCCCAGGTAAGAATCCGGGACCACCTTCAGCAACGCCTTCAAGGTATTGACTGCCTCCTCATAGTCAAAAAGCTGGACATAGGCTATTGAGAGGTTTAGATAAACAAGCTCTTTGGAAGGGTCGCTTTCCAGCGCCAGTTTGTAATGGTCTACCGCCTCTTTGGGCCGCTTGATACTAGTCAAGATATTGCCTGCCAAAAAATGGGCCTCGGCAAAGGTTGGCGCAACTCTTATGGCTGTTTCGCACTCAGTCAGGGCATCCTCCAGCCGGTTCATCCTGACCAGGATATTGGCAGCCGCCGTATGCAGAAATGGGGCATTATGATCTATATCAATGGCTCCCCGGACGAGCACCAGCGCGCCTTCCAGATCACCATCAAGGAGATGCATACGGGAAATGGAATAAATATACATCGCGCGGGAAGCAGCAATGTTGACAAGCGCGGCGCCTTCCCGTGACGGTTCGGACCCCTGCACGTTCACCCGGCCGGTCGTGCAACCAGCCGAGAACAGGGCAATCCAGAGGAGAAGCATGAAACCCTTTTTAATCATATTATTTCCCCGGTATAAATAAAGAAAAACAAACCGTTTCAAGAAAGTTGCCCGCGCCGAAAAGCAGCAAGGTTTCTCTCCCACGCCTGGTTCTGTGGCGCCAATCGGCTTTGGAGCTGACTGAAAGCTTCTTTCATGCAATCCTATCAATGCGGTGGCCACTTACTAGTAGTTCGTTCTTTAAATAACATTTAAAATGTTCTGCTTTTGTGTTATACTTACTCGCGGTTGCTTCAATTCACGAGGGGGTGGCACATGGCAAAGCGTTCTGCATTAAACCTATCACCAGAA
>JBAQKZ010000037.1:0-12026 GCA_049301475.1 Geobacteraceae bacterium
GCGTAGCGGCGCCGAGAACGACCGCGTTTACCTCTGCTCACCGGAGACAGCCGCCGCCGCCGGGATATTCGGCATCATCACCGACCCGCGCAAGCTCGGAGAACTCATGCCTTGGCCGTCAGTAGCAAACCCGAAGAAGTACGTGATTGACGACTCCAGCATCATCTATCCCCATCCTGACACAGGCAAAGTGGAAATCATCACCGGTCCGAATATAGTGCCGTTTCCCGAGTTCGAGGCGCTGCCCGATGAGCTGTCGGCGGAGGTAATCATCAAGGTAGGGGACAACATTTCGACTGACACCATCATGCCTGCGGGTAACAGGGTGCTCCCCTTCCGGAGCAACATCCCCGCCATAAGCCGGTTCGTCTTCGAGCAGATCGATCCCGGGTTCCCCCAGCGGGCCAAGACAAAGAAAAATGGCGTAGTGGTAGCCGGCGAGAACTACGGCCAGGGTTCAAGCAGGGAGCACGCCGCACTGGCCCCGCGCTACCTGGGTATCCGCGTGAAGCTCGCAAAAAGCTTCGCCCGCATCCACAAGGCGAACCTGATAAACTTCGGGATACTGCCGCTCTGCTTCAAGAATCCGACCGATTACGAGATCATAAAGCAGGGAGATACTTTGACATTAGGGAACCTTCGAGATCTGGTCGCCGACGGCGCGACGGAGATACCGGTACGAGTAAACGGGCGGGAGGTATTGACTCTTCTGGAGGTCTCCAACCGGGAACGACAGGATTTGCTGGCCGGTGGAACGCTGAATTACGTGAAGAAAGCCGAAATGTAGGGGCGCTGCTTACCGCGCCCGTTCCACAGAAGGACGAAATGCGGGCGCGACAAGCGAGACCAAGCGGCGAGGAGAGTCTAACGGAAATACTTCTTGCCCAGTCCATACGCCCGCATCTTCCGGTAAAGCGTGCGCAGGTTCAACCCCGACTGCTCCGAGATTTTCTTGACCCGACCCTGGTGCACTTCCAGTGCCAAACTCAGATATGCCCGCTCCAAAGCCTCCATTTGAGCCGACAGAGGCGGATCCAGGCGAACCGGTCCTGAGTCGGGAAGCTTCCCGGCCTCTTCGTCTTCCTGAAGCTCAAACTGCCGGATAGTCCTGTCCGGCGTCATGATGAGCGTTCTCTCCATCACATTTGACATCTCCCGAACATTCCCAGGCCATAAATGCCGTGTAAGCTGTTTCATCGCGTCGACCGATATCTCAACCCTCTCCCGGCCCATCCGGCTGGCGTACATATCCAGAAAATGTCTTGCCAGAAGCGGAATATCGTCCTTCCTCTCCCGTAGAGGAGGGAGTTGTATTACGACCACGCTCAGCCGATAGTAGAGGTCTTCACGTAACCCTTTTTCCTTTACCAGTTTTGACAAATCCTGATTGGCGGCTGCGATCACCCGCACATCGGCTTGCAGGGTCGCCTCTCCCCCCAACCGCTGGAACGTCTTTTCCTGAATTACCCGCAACAGCCTTTTCTGCACCGACAGCGAAGCGTTCGCCACCTCGTCGAGAAAGATCGTTCCTCCGTGCGCCTGTTCGAAGCGTCCGCGCTTTGTCTGGTTTGCGCCCGTAAACGCCCCCTTGTCATACCCAAACAACTCGGACTCCAGAAGGGTCTCCGAAAGAGCGCCGCAGTCCACAGTGACCATAGGGAAGGTCTTGCGGGGGCTATTGTAGTGGATGGCCCGGGCCACCAACTCCTTCCCCGTGCCTGTCTCTCCACAGATGGTTACCGTGCTCTCCTGGGGAGCGACAGCGTTTATCAGGCGGTAAACGGCCTGCATCGGCTTGCTCTTGCCCACCAGATTGTCGAGTCTATAGTGCTGCTCCACCTCTTCAGTGAGGGTTCCCACGCGGTCCTTGAGCAGCCTGTTTTCGTGAAGCAGCGAGCGCTGCTCCGCAATCTTGTTCAGGACAACGCGCAGATGGTCAAAATTGAGCGGCTTGATCAAAAAGTCGTAAGCGCCGGCCTTCATGAGCTCTACAGCAGATTCAACAGAGGCGAATCCGGTTATGACGACCACTTCCGTATCCCGGTGCTCCCGGCGGACAAGATGTAAGACCTCTTCTCCCTTAAGCCCCGGCATGCGCAGGTCCGTTATTACTACCTGGCACTCCATCTCGGACAAGAACCTCATGCCGGAAGCGCCGTCCTCGGCCTCAAAGACCTCGTGGCCCCACTGTTCCAGTCTTAGCTTCAGCGTTTTTCGTATGCTGCGCTCGTCGTCAATGACCAGGATATTCATGTAGTAACGCTTCCTATGTTTGCGAGATATCGGATTGTTGCCGGAATTTGGATAAGAGCTCCAGAATATCCGCCCGGGTGAAAGGTTTGGTCAACAGATGGCTATTCGTTGTCTGGAGAAACTCCTCAAGTTCTTTTTCCTGGGCGCCGGTCATGAAAACAAAGCGATTCGCAATATCCGGATCGTTCTTGGCCAGTTCCCGATACAAAGCAAGACCGTTAATGTTTGGCATCTTAAAGTCGACAAGCATCAGATCATAGGGCTTCCGCCCGGCTTTGTCGATCGCGTCTTGGCCGTCGAAGGAGACGTCAACGCAAGAACCAAGGCCGGTGAGGTAATGGGAGAGGCTGCGGCAAATATTACTCTCATCATCCACGACAAGCACACTCGACGGGATCCAGGCTATGTTTCGCTCTCGTTTGCGGGATTGCTCAACAGCCGCCGATGTGGGGAGCTTGACCACAAATATGGCGCCGTGGGGGTAATTGTTGTCAACCCTGATGGTTCCCCCGTGCTCTTCTATGATGCCGTAACATATGGACAACCCCAGGCCTGTCCCCTCGCCCGGATTCTTGGTGGTGAAGAAAGGGTCAAAAATTCTGGGCAGAATCTCTTTGGGAATGCCCGGCCCGTCATCCTCGAACGCGATGGTTACCGATTCGCCTTTTCTGGTTGTGCGGATGGCGATAGTGCCGCCCAGACAGGAGTTTTTGATAGCTTCCGCCGCATTGTTGACCAGATTCAGGATCACCTGATGCATTTGCGTCACGTCTACTTCGACGTATGGCATGACGTCTCTTAAGTCAAAGAGTACATTTATCCCCTGGTCGCGGAGTCCCGCCAAACGAAGTCGCATAACGGTCCGGATGACCTCGTTGATGTTTGTTACGGCCTTCCGTCCTACGGAATGACGGGCGAATGCAAGAAGATTGCGAACTATTTCACCGGACCTTTTGGCGTCCGATGCAATTATCTCCGCAGCCTCACGAGCCTTCCCATCCAGGCTCATATCCTCAGACAGAAACTCGGCGCAGCCGATGATGCTCGTCAAGGGGTTGTTGATCTCATGGGCGACACCGGAAACCAGGAGACCGAGGGCGGCCAGTTTCTCGGATTGCATACGGGTCCGGCTTAACTCGGCCTCCAGGCGGCTCCTTTGCGTGACATCGTTCAGTATGACCACTGTCCCCGTGCCTTTATTGGAAGGACCCTTCAAGGGAGCCGTGTTGGCCTCGAACATCAGTTTTTCCTTTTCACCATAACACATGACCACCTTGTCGTAACGAAACTCAATCGGGTTACCTTCGAAGCTGCTTGTAACATTCCATGAGGGCCCTGCCGGGAAAATGCTCAACTCATCCAGCGTCTTCCCGCAGATATCATCTGGAGAGAGACCGGCCAGCGCGAATTTGCTTTTCATTTCGTCGTTTGCAAAGGATATTCGCCCGACATCATCGAGATACACTATGCCCATGGGAGCGGATTCGATAAGGTCTTTGTTGAACTGCTCTGTGGCCTCCAATGCTGACGTCGCTTTCGCCACTTCCTTTTCGAGGAACTTGGAATGGTATCGCTCTTCTCGAAGCAGCATCTCGCGCATTTCAACCTGTTTGGTTATATTCTTGGCCTCCGCGGCCAGAAAAACCACTTTACCATCGGCATCGACAATGGGGCTTACGCTGATGAGCACAGTATTTACTTCTCCACTGCGGTCTTTGTAGGGGATCTCAATAGTGCTTTTTTCCCCTTGACGCGCTTTGGCAATCGCCTCTGCTATACGATGTTTACCTCCGTTGAGATTGGCTCGCCAGCTTAGGTCAAGTGGACTTAATCCGATAACATCCTTCAGTTTCATGCCAATGGCCTGCAACAAGGGGGCGTTGCAGAAGATAATCCGGCCATCCGGATCACACCTGAAAACGTATGAGACCATGGAATCCAGCCATTGCCGGGTCTCCCACCTCTCTCTCTGCAGGCGGGCCTGAAGCTGCTTGATTTCGGAAATGTTCTTTCCTTCTGTTATAAATCCAACGATCTTGCCTTTAGCATTTCGAAGAGGCGAGACCGAGAATATCAAGAGTACGTTCGCCCCTTTCTTGTCTATGATTGAGTCTTCGACCAGAACCGATTCACCCCCGAGAGCCCGACTCACCATGTCGTCCGTTAGTTTCTTCGCCTGCTCCGAGTGGTTTCTCCATGGCGACTCTCGAAACAAGACCCCCTTGACGGCGTCCAGAGTAGTTCCTGCCGCTTTGAGCGCTGCCTTATTGGCGAAGATAAGCCTCCCCTCGGCGTCCCCGATGCCGGCCAGGGTGTCAAGCTGATTGAACGCCTGAGCCATCAGTTCAACAATTTCGCCAGCAGGTTTTGTCTTGCTGGGAGTTAATCGCTTACTTGATTCCATAAACCTATGGCTCCCTGATCTGAATAAACAGGCATCTAACCCTGTTAATTTTCCGCAGCCTTGATCCTCGTACCATTCCTCAGCTTATCAAGCGGCTTAATTGCCAGCTTGTCCCCCGCATTCGCCCCGCCCACGATCTCGACCATGTCGCCTATCCTGTCGCCAAGGATCACCGGCGCCTCGATCACCCTGTCATCCTTGACGAGAAAGAGCAGATTCCTGCCGTCACGGGATTTGACCGCAGCCAGGTTGACGGCGTTCTTCGGTCGTTTCTCCGCATCGGAAACCGGTCGCTTTAGAAAAGCCACTTTGGCGCTCATCTCAGGCAGTATCCGGTTGTCCTGGTCGAGAAAACGAACCTTGACTAGCACCGTCGCCTTGCTACGGTCGGCAGTCGGCACGATCATATGCGCAACTCCGCGGAACCTCAGGTCGGGCAGGGCATCCAGCTGGATTTCGCAGGGCTGGCCCACCTTCACCTTCTCCAGATTTGACTCGGAGACATCCGCTTCCACCAAGAGCGACCGCAAGTCGGCAATGGTGACCACGGCGGACTTTGCGTTGGCGGCCGCCCCCAAAGGGGTAACGATGTCCCCAACATCGGCGTTCTTGGTCAAAACCACGGCATCGAATGGCGCACGGATCAGGGCGTAGTCCAGCGTCGCTTCCGCTCCCCTCAGGGCCGCCGCAAAAGATCGGATATTCGATTCCGCTACGGCTACAGCGGCTTCCATTCTCCTGTAGCGGGCCTCCGCACCGTCGTACTCGGCTTGAGCCACAATTCCCTGATCTAAGAGCTCCTTCTGCCTGCTGAAAGAACGGGTTGCATCGTACAAATCGGCCTCTGCCTGCTTAAGGGCCGATCTCGCACCCGAAAGATTTGCGGCGGCCTGGTCTCGCGCGGCAACTGCATCCCGGCTTTCCAGCCGGGCCAGAATCTGCCCCTTTCGCACACTGCTCCCCTCCTCAACCCCCAGCCATTCAAGGCGGCCAGTGGTTTTGGCCGCCACAGCCGCCTTACGCTGCGCCACCACGTAGCCGCTGGCGTTAAGCAGGGTAAAGGTCTGTGAAGGGTAGACATGGGAGACGGTCCCAAGCTCTACCTGAACCACCGGGGCAAAAAACAGCCGGTACAGGAGAGTCCCAGCCACAACCCCCACGATCGGGAGAGCGCCCCACAAGAGTCGCTTATGCCGCCTTGTCGATCTGTTTATCCTGGCGGACTCGTCAATCTTCAGTCCGGCAAGGTCTCCGTTAGTCATCTATCACTACTCCACAAACCTCGACATAGCGCGGAACTTCTGATAACGCGCCTCCACAAGCCGGTCGGCGGGAATTCCCCGTATTTCTTTCAGGTTGCGGGTCAGCGCCTCATGAAGGATCACGGCCATTGCTTCATGGTCACGGTGGGCGCCACCAGGCGGCTCGCTTACGATCTCGTCACAGACTCCAAGCCCCTTTATGTCCGGGGCGGTCAGCTTCAGGGCCTCGGCGGCCTGCTCACCCTTGGCCCCGTCGGACCAGAGGATGGCGGCGCACCCTTCCGGAGAGATTACGGAGTAGACTGAATTCGCCAACATGAGGATGCGGTCGCCGACCGCTATCGCAAGCGCCCCGCCGGAGCCCCCTTCCCCGGTTATCACCACGATGACCGGCACTGCAAGACGGACCATTCCCCGTAGGTTACGGGCGATTGCCTCCGCCTGCCCCCGCTCCTCCGCCCCTATACCGGGGAATGCGCCGGGGGTGTCAACGAAGGTGATGACGGGAAGCCTGAAGCGTTCCGCCATTTCCATAAGGCGCAGGGCCTTACGATACCCCTCGGGATTGGGCATGCCGAAGTTGCGGTAGACCTTTTCCTTTGTATCGCGTCCCTTCTGGTGGCCTATCACCATAACAGGCTCGTTGTCGAGCCGCGCCGGCCCGCCTACAATGGCATGATCATCACCATAGTTGCGGTCGCCGTGCAACTCGGTAAAGTCCGTGAAGATGCGCTTGATGTAGTCCATGGTGAAAGGGCGGTTGATATGGCGGGCCACCTGGGTCCTCTGCCAGCGGTTGAGGTTGGCGAATATATTCTCCCGCATCTTTTCGGTCTTTTTCTCCAGCTTGGCCACTTCCGCCATGATATCGACGTTGTCGATGGAAACCTCGCGCAGTTCCTGAACCTTTTGCTCCAGCTCCGCCAGCGGCTTCTCGAAATCCAAATAATAGTGGATCGCCATTTCTGCAACCTCCTTTGATTGAAAGGTATTATACCAATTTCAAATCAAGGATGAAATCAAGGCGGCGAGGATTGAGGCGACGAAGGCGCACAACCACGTACGTTGAGGAGCAGAAGACGAGCCAACGAAGATAGCGCCTTGATTTGGAATTGGTATTATTCCAACTTAACGGCATTATACCCGAGCAGCCTCTTTACTTCCATCAATAACTCTTCACTCGGGGCGACCCGGCAGGCGTCGGGGAGGGTTATGGTGGCCCGGCAGGCGCCTGGAATATCTATGTGCATCAGGCTCCTGCATGGGCCGCGATAGCGGCTGATGATCTCCTTGAGCGACTCCAGATGCCTCCGCTCCAGGCCGTCGGCTTTCAAGGTGAAATGGACCAGCTTCGTTTCACGTTCGGTAATGTCTCGCAGCAGCGCGATATCGGACGCCATGACCTTGGTGCTTTTTTCTCCGATGTCAATGGCGCCGGTCACCATTATGGGCTCTTCCGCCTTGAGATATTCCATTGCCTTTGCATAGACGTCCGCAAAAACCACCACCTCCACGGAGCCGCTCAGGTCCTCAAGGGTAACGAACCCCATCCGGTCTCCCTTCTTGGTGATGATCTCCTTCAATCCCGCTACTATGCCGCATACTTTTACCTCGCTCTTGTCGGTCAACTCCCCTAACCCGGCAGTGTCAACCGTGGCGAAACGCCGGATGTCGGCGGCATAGCGCTGCAAGGGATGGCCGGTGATGAAGAATCCCAAGGCCTCTTTCTCGAATCCCAGCCGGAGTTTCTCGTCCCATTCAGGCATATCCGGCATCCTGACGCCGCCGTTGCCGTTCCCTTTCACGATCTCTGCCTCGCCAAACAGGGAAACCTGGGCGCTCTCACGCTCTTGCTGTATTCGCTGTCCAAGCGCAACGGCATCGTCCAGCACGGCCATCAGGCTCGCCCGCTTCGCGCCGGTGGAGTCAAAAGCGCCGCATTTGACAAGCGACTCCACCACCCGTTTGTTCACCTTGCGCAAATCAACCCGCTGGCTGAAGTCGAAGATGTCCGGGAAAGGGCCCTTCTTGCGGGCATCGATGATCGCCTCTATGGCGGAGCCTCCGACGTTCTTGACCGCCCCCAGGCCAAAACGGATGGATTTGCCAAGTACGCGGAAGGAGTGGTGCGAGGCGTTGATGTCCGGCGGCAGCATCTCGATCCCCATCTCCCGGCAGTCGGCCATGTTCTTCATGATCTTGTCGGTGTTCCCCATGTCCTCGGTAAGAAGCGCCGCCATGAACTCCACCGGATAATGCGCTTTCAGAAAAGCGGTCTGGAAGGCGATAAGGGCATAGGCGGCTGAATGGGACTTGTTGAAGCCGTAATCCGCGAACTTGGCCATGAGATCGAAGATTGCCTCGGCCTTTTTCCGGGCGATTCCCTGCTCCTTCGCCCCGTCCACGAACTTGTCCTTTTCCTTTGCCATCGCTACGGGGTCCTTCTTTCCCATGGCGCGTCGCAGCAGGTCGGCCCCCCCCAGTGAGTACCCGGCAAGGGTCCGCGCCATTTGCATGACCTGTTCCTGGTAGACGATTACCCCGTAGGTGTCCTTGAGGATCGGTTCCAGTTGCGGCAGATCGTATACTACCTTGCGGCGGCCGTGCTTGCGCTCGATAAAGTCATCCACCATGCCGCTCCCCAGGGGACCGGGACGGTAAAGCGCACAGGCGGCTATGACGTCCTCGAAGCAGGAGGGCTTGAGTTTTACCAGCATTTCCTTGATGCCGGAGGATTCCAGTTGGAATACGCCGGTGGTGTTGCCGGAGGAGATCAACTCATAACTCTCCCGGTCATCGTCCCGCAGGGCCGTGATGTCAAAGGCCGGGTCGGGGCCTTCGCGGATGAGCTTCACCGCGTTATGGATGACCGTAAGGTTCTTCAGCCCCAGGAAGTCGAACTTCACCAGGCCGATCTTCTCAATGTACTTCATGGAGTACTGTGTAGTTATGGAGCCGCTCTTCTGGTCCTTGTAGACCGGGCAGAAATCCTCGATCATGGATGGAGCGACCACTACCCCTGCCGCATGGGTGGAGGCGTGGCGGGCCAGCCCTTCCAGGCGCAGCGCTATGTCGATCAGCTCGCGCACCCTCGGGTCGGACCCGGCCAAATCACCCAGCTTGGGCTCTTGCAGTAACGCCTTGTCCAGTGTGATGCCGAGTACCTCCGGGACCAGCTTGGCGATCCTGTCCACCTCGCCGTACGGAATATCCAGCGCCCGCCCCACGTCGCGGATCACAGCCCTGGCCGACATGGTCCCGAAGGTGATGATCTGACAGACCTTGTCACGGCCGTATTTCTCCGCCACGTAACGTATCACCTCATCCCGGCGGTCCTGGCAGAAGTCCACGTCAATATCCGGCATGGATACCCGTTCCGGGTTCAGGAAGCGCTCGAACAGGAGATTGTAGGGGAGCGGGTCAATGTCGGTAATACGCAAGGCGTAGGCTACCAGAGAGCCTGCCGCCGAGCCCCTCCCCGGCCCGACCGGGATACCCTGACTCTTGGCCCAGTTTATGAAGTCGGCCACAATGAGGAAATATCCGGAGAAGCCCATCTGCTTGATGCAGTCCAGCTCCGTTACAAGCCGGTCATGATAGGTCTGCCGCTGTTCGGGAGTAAAGCCGGGGCGGTTGGCGCAAATCGCCGCCAGGCGTGACTGGAGGCCGCTGATTGCCTCTTCATCGAGGAGGTCGTCGAGGGATTTATCGGCAGGCTTTGTGTACTGCGGGAAATGGTAGCCATTGAAATCCAGCTCCAGATTGCATCGGGAGGCGATTTCCAGGGTGTTTGCGATAGCCTCGGGCGCGTACTGAAAGGCCGCCGCCATCTCAGTCGGGGATTTGAAGTAAAACTCGGGAGCGGAAAAACGCATCCGGGCCGGGTCATTCATGGTCTTGCCGGTCTGGATGCAGAGAAGCGCCTCATGGGCTTTGGCGTCTTCCCGAAGCAGGTAGTGGCAGTCGTTGGTGGCTACCAGGGGGAGCGAAAGCTCGCCTGCCACCTCCATCAGCCGCTTGTTGGCAACCTCCTGCTCAGGCAGGCTGTTTTCCTGTAGCTCAATGTAATAGCGGCCGGGAAATGTTTCGGCGTACCAGCGGGCGGCTGCAACGGCGTCTTCCATGCGGTTGCGGAGGCAGAGAGACGCCACCTCCCCCTTCAGACAGGCGGACATGGCGATAAGACCCTGAGAGTGCGCGGCCAGAAGCTCCTTGTCAACGCGCGGCTTGTAGTAAAAGCCTTCCTTGAACCCGGCGGACACCAGCCGACAAAGATTCCGGTACCCCTGCAAATTCTCGCAGAGCAGGAGCAGGTGATGGTTGGTGATTGCATCGTGGCCGTGTCCCGTCTCCTTGTCAAATCGTGAGCCCGGCGCCACGTAAAGCTCCGCGCCGATGATCGGCTTGATACCCGCCCCCTTGCACTTCTCATAGAATTCGATGGCGCCGAACATTGCGCCATGGTCGGTAATGGCCACCGCCGACATCTGGAATTCCAAGGCTGTCCTGACCAGGTCATGCAGCCTGATGGCGCCATCCAAAAGTGAATACTGGGTGTGAAGATGTAGATGTACAAAACCTGGCTGTTGCATAAACTCCACACAAATAATGGGAACCGATCATTGTGCGGCTCCCATCTTCCGTTTCGCTAAATTTTGGCGAATTATGCCATTAAACCGCTTACCGTGTCAATAACAGGGAGTGACCGTAGCAGACAAACAAACTATCCGGTTTATCTTGTTCCAGGGAGGCAAGAGCTGAAACGGACGGAATGGTCACAGGAGACCAGGAAGATGAGATTCGAGGATGCATAGCCGGGGCCGTCCGGCTGGCCGCTTCCAAGCGCGATCAGGTTAGATATTTATGTTGTAACATTTTTTATTGACGTGTAGCATTCCTGTTGTTACGTTAAATCTATGATCATTGAGTTCGATACTGTAAAAAGAGAAAAGACCCTGTTGGAGCGTGGGCTTGATTTTGCTGATTCCGACAAGGTCTTTGATGGCCTTCACTTTATCGCTCGTGATGATCGTACTGACTACGGTGAGGAGCGTTTTTTTACCGTCGGGCTACTGGATGGTCGTATGGTTGTGATTGTCTGGACTCCGAGAAACGACGCCCGCCGAATTATTTCTATGAGGTACGCCAATGACCGCGAAATCAGCCGTTACAAAAAACACCTTGGTTGACCCAGACGATGCTCCGGAATTGACCGATGCCTGGTTTGAAAAAGCTGACCTTATGCAAGGCGACAAGCTTATCCGCCGGGGCCGTCCGGCTGGCCTCACCAAGGCATCACAAACAGTCCGCTTTGATTTGGACGTTCTGGCAGCCTTCAAGTCCACGGGCAAGGGGTGGCAGACCCGCATGAACGAGGCATTGCGGGATTGGCTGAAGGAACATCCGATGAAGCAAGTCTGACGAAGCAAGTCTGACGCCATGCCGTCGTGCTAGTTTCTCTCGGTGGAATGATGGGTTGGGCCTACGGTGCGGCCGGGCAAGGTCGCGTAATCAAGCGGGTGGGAATCCCGCCCCGGAAGGTTGGCCAGCCACCGGGTAGCAAGTCCTTGGAGGTTGTGTGGTAACATACAACTTTAAGCGTAGGACAGCAAGCAGGCAGGCCGTAAGCCGCAAGGTTGAAGGGAAAGAGCCCCGTAAGTGACTCGTTGGGAAGGACGACGGCGTTGTAGGTCCGGAAGTCAACACGAGCATCGACGAAATTGGCAAGAAGATGTTCGCTTCCTCGGGGTCGGAGACCATGGCATGTCTGACAATCTGATTACACGGCAAACCGGGAGACCCCGTGTCTCTTCCCGTGGGGGGAGTATGCCGGAACAACCGAAGAGGGAGAAAGGCAAATGAGGCGCGGGGAGTCGGATAGCTTCGTAGTACCTGTGAAGGCGGATAACGCCGCTGGAGGGAAGGAGGCTACACATGATAGCGCGGAGTGAGGAAACACCGTCCGTACACGGAAACGGAGAACCGGTGGCAACGAAACTGCTTCGCATAGCGGGAAAGGCCCGTAAAGAGCCGCGCTTCAAGTTCACCAGCCTGTACCACCTGATGAACGAGGAACTGTTGCGGGAATGCTTCAAGCGGTTGAGAAA
>JBAQKZ010000038.1:0-7507 GCA_049301475.1 Geobacteraceae bacterium
GTTTCACTTCCCTTTCTTCAGCCCTTGCAGACATTGGCGCTCCAGGTGATCTGATTGCCGACATAGATATCATCAGAAGCTACTGCGCCCTCCTCGCACAGGGCAAGAGTGATTTCGTTGCCGTTGAGCAGTACCGTGGTGACGACTTCTTACTGGAGTCACTCGACAATAAGGGCGTCCCTTCGGAAGGCACCATGCGACAGCGCATGGATGCATATGCCGAACGGATTCTGGCCGCTGTTTCCTGGGCTTCCATCGAGTTTCTGGAGAGAACTAAAGTCCCTCTGACACCTCTCTCCACTGGCCACATCCCTCTTGATCTCGACGGATTCGTCATGGACAATTCCGGAAGCAAGAAAGAGAATGTAGAACGCACCTATCGGCAGGTTGACGGCTATCTCTGCCTTCCAGCTTATCTCGGCCAGGAGGGATGGATGGTGAACCAGCACCTTCTGCCCGGTTCCCAGCATCCCCAGAACGGTTTCATATCCTTCATCCGGGAAACTCTGGGACGTGTCCGACAGTTTTGTGCGCAGAAACCTCTGCCAGTTGGCTTAATCAAGTGGAAATATGGTTCGGAATACTTGGCCGGAAAACTCTTTCTGGCGCCAGTTTTTCAAGCACTGATCAGTTAGTACAATCTGTCGAGGCCTTCGTTACCCGGCACAATGAAACAGCCTCTCCTTTTGTTTGGCGCAAGCGAGAGGTTAAAGGTGCACAATTGAGAAATACAATCGCTAATTTATGCAATTAAACACTAGCCTCTCCTCCCGCGAGGGGAGGGGGGACTTATTGTTTGATTGCGGCTTTGTATCAGTACGTGCTTTTAAACTTGCGGGACACATGCTATAGTTACGGCTAGTATTCTGCTTTGCCCTCGTTGGCACCCGGGACAGAAAGAGGCGCCATACCCATGATGCTTTCCATCGTCATCGCCGCATTCAACGAAGAACAAAGGATAGGGAGCACCCTGCTCAGGATCGTGGAATTCCTTGCCGGAAAGGGGCTGGAATACGAAATTATCGTGGTGGATGACGGCAGCGTGGATGGCACGAAAGAGACGCTGACAGCCTTGCGGCCCACCATCCCCAACCTGTCCATCATTCATTATGAGGTCAACAGGGGGAAGGGATATGCCTTGCGCGCTGGCGTCCTTGCTTCCCATGGAGATATGGTGCTGGTTACCGATGCCGATCTCTCCACCCCCATCGGAGAATTGGAGAAACTTGCATCGCCCATCCTGGCTGGGGAGTGCGAGGCGGCAATAGGTTCGCGCGCCCTTGCGCTCAGCGAACTGATCCGCAAGCAGTCATGTTGGCGCCAAGGGATGGGCAGGGTATTTAACAGGATCGTAAGGTTGATGGTGCTTGAAGGGTTTTTCGATACCCAGTGCGGTTTTAAGGCCTTTACGGGTGACGTAGCGCGGGAACTCTTCGGTGAATCAAAGGTCAACCGCTTTGCATATGATGTGGAGATACTGGCGCTGGCCAGACAAAAGGGGTATCGAGTGATTGAGATGCCGATTGCCTGGATTAATTCGCCGGATTCACGGGTAAACCCAATCGCTGATCCCTTGCAGATGTTGTGCGACCTATGCAGGATAAGGCTGAGGCTCGGCAAGTGCGGTGCCTCCGGCGCCTCTCAAGAAACCATTCATTCCGACCGGTCTGTGTCGGCGCTTTGTGATACTTCTAAGTTCGCAAACTTCCCCTCCCTTAACGGGAGGGGGCCGGAGGGTGGGTGAGGCTGCAACTGCCTGAGATGATGGCAACTTCCCCTCCACCCAAACCCTCACCCGCCAAGGTGGAGGGGATTAATTTGAGTGCAGATGTAACTGTTTCCGGCTCCTAATACCAATTTCAAATCAAAGATGCAGTCAAGGCGGCGAGGATTGAGGCGACGAAGGCATACGGCCAGTGTGTTGAGGAACCGTAGACGAGCCAATGAAGACGGCGCTTTGATTTGGAATTGGTATAAGGGCCTGTCAGTAAGAACTGCAAAGAGTTCATTTGCCGCCTCTCCATACCCAACCGGTAAGGAGGCTGTTTTTTAGGAGTTATGACATGGAACAACTCGGCTTCAGGCTTGTACAAGAAGGGCTCATCACCGAAGCGGAGCTTGAGCAGGCATTAGAGCGGCAGCGCCAGCAAGGTGGGAGAGTCGGACAGAATCTCATCGCGCTGGGCTTTCTCACTGAAATTGACCTTGCAGCCTTCTTTAAGAAATACCCGCTTCCGCCCCAGACCGTGGAGGAAACCGGTCTCGATATTGCTTTCCTGACAGATCTGATCCTGAAGCATATCCTGTTCATGGGTGAGTTCAAACTGACCGATGTGGCTGAGCGCGTCAAACTCTCACTCTCGGTCATCGACAAGGTCATGGAGACATTGAGGCGGGACAAGTTGGTGGAGGTCAAGGGAGGGACCGGCTATGCAACCATGACCTACACCTTCAAGATTACCGAAACAGGGAAGACCCTGGGCATGGAACGCCTGGACCTCTGCCGTTATGTGGGCCCCGCGCCGCTGACCTTGGATGATTACCGTGACATGGTGGAAGTCCAGACCATCAAGAGCGCCATAATCTCCGAAGAAACCGTACATAGGGCCTTCTCCCACCTCATCATCAGCGATATCATTCTGAAGCGTGTCGGCCCTGCCGTCAGCTCGGGGCGGGCGATTTTCCTGTACGGACCACCCGGCAACGGCAAGACCGCCATTGCGGAAACCATCGGGAGGCTCCTGCCGGACACCGTCTTTATTCCATATGCAATAACCGTAGGTGGTCAGATCATAAGCGTGTTCGACCCGGTCAACCATGTCCAGGTTAAGGCAGACAACCCGACTGATTCCATCGATCAGCGCTGGGTGCTGATTCAGCGGCCCGTGGTCATGACAGGCGGTGAGCTTGTCCTGCGGATGCTGGACCTGGATTTCAACCCCATCTCCAAATTCTATGAGGCTTCCTTGCAGATGAAGGCAAACAACGGCCTGTTTGTCGTCGACGATTTCGGCAGACAGCAGATTGAACCACAACATTTGCTGAACCGCTGGATCGTCCCTCTTGACCGGGGCATAGACTTCATGACCCTCCATACCGGCATGAAGTTCTCCATCCCATTCGACATGCTGGTAATATTTTCCACCAACCTCGAACCTAAGCAACTTGTGGACGAGGCGTTCCTCCGGAGAATCCAGTACAAGATCAAAATAGACCATCCAACCGAAGATCAGTATAAGGAAATCTTCAAAAGGGTCTGCACGTCGACCGGCACGGCATTCAAGCAGGAAATACTGGACTACCTCGTTACCAATTACTACAAAAGACTCGGCATCAACTTCAACGCCTGCCACCCACGGGACATCATTGAACACATTGTCGTCAATTCCCGCTACTATCAGCATTCGCCGGAACTCACCAGAGAAAGCATAGACGCGGCGTGGCTGACTTATTTTGTTGAAATCTGATCCGCTCTCGCCATAGCAAGCAGACGGTACTGGTGCTATCGAGGAGTTTACACGGAATCAGGATCGTCTTAACCTGCTTCCTGCCCCGGCTAATCGTCGGCGCATAAAACCTGGCTGTAGTTTCCCAACAGCCGGACAAGCGAGAGATTTCGGGTCAAATACATCCTGATTTCGAGAAGGCAACATTAAATTCATCACTGCCCAGTTTACATATTCTATGTTAAGAAAGGCATAGTAGCCTGATAATAAAACCTTTATTGGCCATGCTTTGTGCCAATTCCAAATCAAAGCGCCCTCTTCGTTGGCTTGTCTTCGGATCCTCAACATACTGGCTTTATGCCTTCGTCGCCTCAATCCTCGCCGCCTTGACTGCATCTTTGATTTGGATTGGTATTAAGCGGAACACCAAGGAGTAAGCTGTTGAAACAAAAAAAAATACTCTTCGTTCACCCGCAAGGTGAAAACTGGATGCCCGGCGAACAAAATGTCGCTCGAGTCGTAAATATAATGGCTCCTCTCGGGCTCCTATCTCTGGCCGCTTGGCTGGATAAATACGGACATCTGACAAAAATACACGATTGTTATGCGTTTCCTGGTGATGATGACAAAATTTACTCGTATTTAAATGAAGAAAAACCTGATGTTATAGGATTCTCTACAACAACTTCCAGTTTTTTGGACGGCATCCGTCTGGCAACGAAAGCTAAAGAAGTGTTGCCTTCAGTGCAAGTTGTATTTGGTGGAGTCCATATCTCGGCATTGCGTGATCAACTTCTCCGAGACTTTCCGATCATCGATTATGGCGCCGTCGGTGAGGGCGAAGAAATTTTGCGGGAACTCCTTGAATCGGATGGAGACGACTTACATGGCATTGCAGGGCTCATCTTTCGCGAGCAGGGCAATGTAATCTTCAACGGATTTCGCAAAAAATTGATAGATATGGACACCCTCCCTTTTCCAGCATATGAGAAATTGCAGGGTTTCCCAGACAGCTACTGTCTGCCAATTTTCAGTTATCCCAAAGCACCTAACACCACCGTCATCACGAGTAGAGGCTGCCCCTACACCTGCTCATATTGCGATCGTTCTGTATTCCAACGCACGTATCGATACAATTCTCCTGGATATATGATGAAATATCTTACACATCTCCAGCAACGCTTCAATATCAAACACGTAAATATCTACGACGATACATTCACTCTGTATCGACAGCGGGTAATAGAATTCTGTGAACTCAAGATACACTCCGGCTTGAAAATGACCTTTAATTGCGCTGCTCGTACAGAACAGCTCGACAGTGCCATGCTTGATTTACTGAAAAAAGCCGGATGCTGGATGATCAGTCTTGGCATTGAAACAGGCGACCCAGAACTGCTGAAAAAGCATCGCTCTTATTTACCAAGCAAGGAAATGGACAATCCTTTGGAAAATATCCGCGAGACGGTTCACCTTATAAAAAAAGCGGGTATCCGTGTTAAAGGACTGTTTATGCTGGGGCTGCCAGGCGAAACCGAGGAAAGCATCAAAAAAAGTATGGCGTACGTATACAGTCTTCCTTTGGATGAATTCAACCTGTCGAAGCTGACCCCCTTTCCCGGCGCACCCATGTACAGCGACATACGCGAACATGGCACTTTTGACGAACATTGGGGGCTCATGAATGCGGCTAATTTCACCTTTATTCCCACTGGATTTACAAAAGAACTGCTGGAAGAGAGGCATCTCGAATTTTATCGCAGATATTTCTCAAGACCGAGGGTATTGCTGAACTATGCAACCATGATGTGGAAATCGCCAGACAGCTGGCGACGCTTTTGGAAGGATTTGCCGACGTTTATGCGGTTAACGAAAAAAGCTGGAAAATAGTGAATTCGAATACTGCAGAGACCTTTTATCAGCGTTGTCCGTATATGGTTGCGTATTCCGATTGAAGTCGGCCACCCCCTGAGGGGGTTCGCCGCTGGGCTAAAAATTACATTCTCATAAGGTTTCGGTTGCGTCAATCTTTGAGTTTAGTTTACGCATGGATTCTCCTTTCAGTTCGATTTTGTACGCGTTGTGCAGCACCCGGTCGAGAATGGCATCTGCCATGGTCGGGTCGTTTAGCGCCTCGTGCCAGCTTGCTACCGGCAGTTGACTGGTTATCAGCGTTGAAGCCTTCTGGTAGCGCTCGTCAATAATCTCCAGCAGATCTCGCAGATGCTCCGGCGACATGGGCGCAATACCCCAGTCGTCCAATATAAGGAGTTCGGCCTTGGAGATCGATTTCATGACTTTTCTGTAGCGGCCGTCATGCCGGGCGAGATACAGGTCCTGCATGAGTGTCGGGAGCCGGTAATAAACGGCAGTAATTCCCAGGCGGCAGGCGGTGTGAGATAAGGCGCATGACAACCAGGTTTTCCCGACGCCGGTCGCACCGGTTATCAGGAGGTTGTGGTTTTTCTTGACCCACTGGCAGGTGGAAAGGCTGGCGAGTAGAGAACGATCAATTCCCCGGCTGGCTTTTGTGTCCAGGTCTTCAAGGACAGCATTCTGGCGCATTTTCGCACTTTTAAGCCGCGTGGCGAGCTGTCGTTTCTCTCGCTCCATGAACTCCATATCCACAATAAAGGCCAGCCGGTCCTCGAACGGCAGGTTGTGGATCTCGTGGTTTTCCATCTGTGCTCTGACACCTTTGGCCATGCCGCTTAAGCCGCATACTGTTGAGCTTGTCGATAGTAGGGTGGATAAGCATATGGTTTCTCCTTTGTTGTCAGTTGTAGTATTCGTTGCTACGGATGTTGGGGTGAATGACATAAGGCTTTGCCAGGATTTGTGCGGGAAGCAGCTTTGAGTCGAGACCGTTGACCAGTGCGGCTCTATGGTGCCAGGCTTGCAATATTTGAATTATGAACGAAGGCGCTAAGCAAAGGCTAAAGAAAAAGCAATTTCAAGAATCCTATAACAACAAATACTTGAAATGAATTTAAGAATCAGAAAGTTACCCCCATTCCCGGCATGCCGGAATTGCTATTTGTTGAGATGAGTGGATAGCGAATAAGAACAAAGAATGCAGCAACATAAATTCAACCAAGGTGACTCCCCATGCTCCAGGTAACTGAAAAACTCTTGCAGGAAATGACCGATCTCATCGTGCGGGAAGTGAAACCCCGCCAAATCATCCTGTTTGGCTCGCACGCACGCGGTACCGCACGTGCTGATTCAGACCTTGATTTTTTGGTTGTTGAGGATGGCCCATTCGATGCTCAGCGCAGCCGCCGGGCTGAAATGACGCGCTTGAGAAGCATTCTTTGTGATTATTTCATCCCTATGGATTTTCTGGTGTTCACGCAGCAGGAGATTGAAGAATGGAAGAATGTCAGAAATCATGTTGTTTTTCACGCTTTACAGGACGGGAGAACGCTGTATGAATCACATTGATCAGGCCGGTAAGTTGCTATTGATGGCGGCTAAGGACATGAGGGCGATGGAACTCATGATATCGCCGGAATCCATCGATGATGAGATATTCGGTTTTCATGCCCAGCAGGCGGTTGAAAAGTCACTGAAAGCCTGGATAACCGTAACCGGCGGAACATATAGCTTCACCCATGATTTGTGGGTACTCTTAATGACGCTGCGCGAATTGGGTTGTGATATCGAGAAGTTCAAGCAGATGATCATGCTCACCCCGTTTGCAGCCCAATTGCGCTACGAGCCTTTGGAAACGGTAGATGAGCCGCTTGATCGACGGAAATTGCAAAAGGAAATACAGGAACTATTCAATCATGTGCAGACGGCTGTTGAGTTATTGAAATCAAAATCAGGCCCAGCGAAATGAAAAAATATAAATGCCGCACATGGCGGCCTTTACCAAAATGATCAACTGGCATGCCGGTTATTGAACATGGCATGATGGCATGGGGATGGCAGGGGGACGTTGTTAAGTGTGCGGCCGGGCAAGGTCGTGTAATTCAGCGGGTGGGAATCCCGTCCCGGAAGGCAGGCCAACCACCGGGTAGCGAGTCCTTGGAGGCTGTATGGTAACATCCAGCTTT
>JBAQKZ010000039.1:0-7686 GCA_049301475.1 Geobacteraceae bacterium
CCACGGCCCACTCCTGCGGCAGGAGGCCGTCCAGGAGCACTGCTAGGGGCAGGTCGTTGCACTTCACGCCGCTCCTGTGGGCGCCTTTCAACCGTTTTAACGCTCGGAAGCTCCATGCGGCCAAGTATCCTCGCCCGTGTCGCGGTAGTCCGCTCCGGTGGCGACGGATCGGTCTTGGTCGGCTTAGGCTTCGCGGCAACAGGTAGAGTCTCTGATGTCCCGCCAGTGACAGCATGCTTGTCCGGTTCAATATTGACCGGAGCTTCTTCGATAGTTAAAGGCGCTGCCGCTGTCACGGTCTCCACCGACTGCGGAACTACAACTGTCTCAACAATCTTGGCGCGGCGTCTGATTACAGTCGTGGTAACCCGCACTTCCTCCTTGGAGACCTCCATGACGGTCGGAGGCACCTGAAGCTTTCCGGCATCCGCTTCATCAACAACGGCCATGTGGGTCTTCACCTCCACCCCCATAGCCTCCAATCTCGCCATAAGATCCTTATTGCTGATGCCCATCTGCTGAGCCAGTTCATACACGCGGAGTTTACTCATTTAGGTGCGCCCCTCCCTCCAGAAATATCCTGTATCTTGTCAATTCTTTCTCAATAGATGCAACGAACCCGCCACGGACAATGGCCACTGCGCCACGCATCCCCTTGCCGGTCAGTGTCCCGAGCCGTTCTTTGTCAAACAGCGCAAAATGTGGCGTGTCGGCCTTTTCCGCCAGATATGCTATTTTCTCTCGGTTGTTCGGTGATATATCCATAGCTACAAACACCAGCCCTGCGACCCCATGTTTCAGCGCATCCATAACGGGCTCACTGCCTGCCGTCACCTTGCCTGCCTTGGCGGCCAGCGATAAATAGCCGGCAATGCGCTCTTCCATGGATACGGTTACCCGTGCAACCAAATCGGTGGCGGCGCCTCCTTTTATCTCTAACTTGAACGACCTATTGAACTGCTTTTTAATAGCCGCAACGTGAAGGCAGGCCACGTTAATACATGTGTAAGCGCCCCTGCCGGGAAGCTTCATCTGCAAATCTGGCACAATCGTGCTGTCAGGCGCCAGAACAAAGCGGAGTAATTCCTCCTTGCCCTTCACCGCCCTGCAGCCAAGACAGGTTCTGTCCGGTCCGCTCTTCGGCATTGTCACTCTGGCGAATTTGTTGAGAGTTCATCCGCTACCGGGGCCTGCCCGGAGGATTCTCCGTCCGAGACCTGCTCTCCGGCTTCCGCCTCTTCTTCAGCAGCACCATCGTAGGACGCAAACTGCGCCAACTCGGCCTCAGCCGCCCGCGCCTCACTCTTTATATCGATCTTCCAACCGGTCAGACGGGCGGCAAGCCGCACATTCTGGCCGCGTTTGCCTATAGACAGCGACAACTGGTCATCGGCAACAATGATTTCCATGCTGCGGTGCTCCTCATCCACATAGACTTTGGAAACCACCGCAGGCGACAGGGCATTACAAGCAAACCTGGCAACATCCTCCGACCAGGGGATAATGTCGACCTTCTCCCCGCGCAGTTCGGATACCACATTCTGTACCCGTGAACCGCGCATGCCTACACATGCGCCGACCGGGTCCACATCCGAATCATTTGAATATACGGCGATCTTGGAGCGGCTTCCCGGCTCACGAACCACCCCCTTGATCTCCACGATCCCCTCGGCAATCTCCGGCACCTCCGCCTCGAACAACTTGGAGAGCATGCCTGGATGAACCCTGGATAACAGAATCTGGGGCCCCTTGGTGGTCATGCGGATATCGGTAATCAGCGCCTTGACCCTGTCACCCTGGCGATACGTATCACGTAGCGCCTGTTCCTTGTGGGAAAGAAGCGCCTCGGCCCGGCCAAGGTCTATTATCAGATCACCTCTTTCAAAGCGCCGCACCACGCCGTTGATCAGCTCGCCAACCCTGTCCACGAATTCATTGTAAATGGTTTCACGTTCCGCCTCACGGACCTTCTGGATGATTACTTGCTTGGCAGTCTGCGCGGCAATGCGCGAAAAACCAGTGGAATCCAGCTTCATCCCAAGCGAGTCACCGATCTGTACCTCGGGGTCGCTCTCCCTCGCCTCTTCCAGATTGATCTCCTTGTAGGAATCCTGCACATCATCCACCACTGTCACAAACTCGAACAACTCCACCTCTCCGGCTTCCTCGTTAAAATGGGCCTCCAGATCCCGGGTATTGCGGTATTTCTTGTTGGCGGCAGTAAGAACCGCCTGTTCAAGGGCTTCCAGCACCACCGACCTGTCAATGGCCTTTTCCTTAACGATCTGATCAATGGTGTGCTTAAGGCTAATATTAGTTTCCACAGTCAAATCTCCTTGGCATATTGGTTCCAAGTTTCGGGTTTGAAGTTACAACTCAAAACTCGCGACTCAAAACCATATTTAAAACTCGAATTCAAGATTAGCCTTGGCCACCTTCTCCAATGGTATGCCGGCAGTCTGCCCTTCCCTGAGCCTGATCCTGACTACTCCGTCTTCCACCCCCAGCAGGTCGCCCAGAAACGTCTTGCGGGGGTTCCCTGCGTCATCGGGAAGCAGTTCGAAGGTTCTGACCTTCACCATCCGCCCCGTATAGCACGCATAATCCTCCGCCTTTTTCAGGGGACGGTTTAACCCGGGAGAGGAGACTTCCATGGTGTAACGCTCCCCTATGAAGTCCTCCACGTCGAGTATCTCGGACAATTCCTTGCTGAGAGCGGCGCAGTCATCCAGCATGATCCCGCCCGGCTTGTCGATAAACAGGCGCAGCGCCATGTCATGCCCCTCGCGCCGGTACTCAATGTCCACTAGGTATAAACCTAATGAAGCGAGCAGAGGCGCGGCCAACTCCAAAACCCGCTCCTTCACGTCCATCTTCGCCATAAGAATTTCCATAAAAAAAAGCGAGCTGGAAGAACTCACTTTTTGAGTGAACATTAACTTGAGGAGTAAATTTTTATCACGCCTTATCTGAAAATGCAAGCGTTTTTTTCAGCAATAAGTCATGAGACCCCATACTGAAAAAGATGTTGAATCGGGAGGGTTTGTCTCAATTACGTCGCATAGTGCGCTGAAGGGGATACTTCAGGTGCCTTATAGCAATTCCAAATCAAAGCGCCCTCTTCGTTGGCTCGTCTTCGGCTCCTCAACATACTGGTTGTATGCCTTCGTCGCCTCAATCCTCGCCGCCTTGACTGCATCTTTGATTTGAAATTGGTATTACAGATCATTACTCTGCAATATCAAGCAGATACACTCATGCAACATCATCTCGCTATCAACGGAAGAGTCTGGTACTGAAATGGCAGGCCGCCAGATGGTAGGGTTCCTTCTCATCCAGCAGTGGCGGCTCTCTGCGACAAAACTCTTCGACGTATGGACAGCGAGTGTGGAAGGGACACCCGGATGGAGGATTGATCGGCGATGGTGGATCTCCCTGAAGAATGATCCTTTTACGCCTGATGGCCGGTCTGACCTGAGGGATGGCGGAAAGAAGCGCCTCGGTATAGGGGTGAAGAGGGGCGTCGAAGACCTTATCGCTTGCGCCGATCTCGACAATCTTCCCCAAGTACATGATTGCGGCCCGGTCACTCATGTGTCGGACCACCGAGAGGTCATGGGCAATTAAGAGGAAAGAGATGGCAAATTCTTCTTTGAGTTCCTGCAGCAGATTAATGATCTGCGCCTGTATCGATAGGTCAAGCGCTGATACCGGCTCGTCGGCGATAATGATCCGGGGCATAACGGCCAAGGCCCGTGCGATACCGATCCTCTGGCGTTGGCCGCCGGAGAACTCATGGGGATAGCGGTGGATGTGTTCCTCCGCAAGTCCCACCCTGGCAATGAGTTGGGCGACACGCTCCCGCCGCCTTGCTCCCGTGGCCAGATTATGAATGGCAAGGGGCTCACCTATGATCTGACCTACCCTCATGCGTGGGTTGAGGGCGGAGAACGGATCCTGAAAGACCATCTGCACTTCTTTGCGGAAGCCCGCCAACTCCGGCCTGTTCATATCACTGAAACGCTTGCCCCGGAAGCTCACCGACCCGTTAGAGGGGGTGAGAAGTCCCATAAGGAGCCTTGCCAAGGTGGATTTGCCGCAGCCGGACTCGCCGACCAGCCCAAGCGTCTCGCCGGGCGCCAGGCTAAGCTCCACTCCGTCCACGGCCTTCAGCATCTTTGGGGTGCCGAATGGCCCACTCTTTACGGGGAAGTGCTTGGTCAGGGCGGAGGTTGTCAAAATCGGTGCAGTCATAGGAATTTCCAGCACCGGACCAGGTGTCCCGGCCTTGCTTCCTTCAGGTCCGGTCGTTCCTGTCGGCATTCCACACGCCTGACCGGGCAGCGATCACAGAAACCACAGCCCTGCAACTCGCCGAGCAGATCCGGCACCGACCCTGGTATGGTCTTAAGCAGCTGCCCTGGTTCGGCATTCTGGGGGAGCGAGGCGAGAAGCCCCTCGGTGTAGGGATGGAGAGGATTGGCGAATAAATCGGCGGTCGGAGCGTATTCCACAATCCTGCCGGCGTACATGATGGCGGTCATGGCGGCCCTTTCAGCGACGATTCCAAGATCGTGCGTGATCAGGAGAAGTGCCATCCGGTGCTTGCTCTTAAGGCGGTCGATAAGCTCCAGAATCTGTGCCTGGATGGTGACGTCCAGTGCAGTGGTAGGCTCGTCAGCGATCAGGATTTGTGGGCGGCACGCAAGCGACATGGCGATCATTACCCGTTGCCGCATGCCGCCGGAGAGTTGGTGGGGATAATCGCCCAACCGCATGGCCGGGGTGGGGATACCAACCTGATTTAGCAGATCGATGCTCTCGTCACGGGCGTCTGTCTTGGAGAGGCCCCGATGCAAGCGGATGCCCTCCATGACCTGGGAGCCTATGGTCAGTACCGGGTTCAGCGAGGTCATTGGCTCCTGGAAGATCATGGAAATGCTGTTGCCACGCATAAGACGCATCTCTTCCACGGGAAGCCGGAGCAGGTCCCGGCCTGCAAACACGACTTCACCCCCCACTATTCTTCCCGGCGGAGCCACGAGGCGCATAATGGAATAGGCGGTTACGCTCTTGCCGCAGCCGGATTCCCCCACAATGGCCAATGTTTCTCCCTCGGCGATGGAAAACGAGACCCCGTCCACGGCCTTCAATACTCCGTGGGGGAGTTGGAAATGGGTGGCAAGATGTTTGACCTGGAGTAGCGGTAACACGTAGACATTCCTTATATCAATTTCAAATCAAGGATATACGCAAACCTGTATAGCACGAATTATGGGGTCGGGGCAAATGCTTTAACATGAATGGGAAGAGATCGACAGACTCCTAGGCGGCGGAAACGGGCGTCTGGTCTTGCTGGAAAGCAGGCACCGCAGGGGAGTCGTAGAGGTGGGTGAAAGTGAACATGCCGGACTTCAGAAGTTCCACGAAATGGGGGATCAGATCGGGGTCAAACTGACTGCCGGCATTGTCCTGGAGTTCCTTGACGGCGACAGATATCGACAGAGCCTTACGGTAAGGGCGGTCGGAGGTCATGGCATCGAAGGAGTCGGCAATGGCGAGAATGCGTGCTTCAAGAAGGAGCTCATCCGCCCGCGTGTTGTTGGGATACCCCTGGCCGTCGTACCGTTCGTGATGCTGACCGATGCAGAGCCGGATGTCGGAGAGAAACTCTATCGGCTCAAGTATCTTCATGCCGATAGTTGGGTGCTGCTGCAGATCGCTGACGTCTTCGGGCGTTAGTTTACCTTCCTTGTGGAGTAAAGTAAGATCTATGCCGATCTTGCCGATGTCATGGAGTATGGACGCCCGCTCAATAACATGCATACGATCCTGGGGGAGTCCCAGTTTCTTGGCCAGTTCCATGCTGTAGCAGTTGACCCGCTCGGAATGGCCGCGTGTATAGCTGTCGCTCGCCTCAATGGCGGAAACCAGTGCATGGATGGTATTTAGATAGGTCTTCTGCTGCTCATCGTAGAGCTGGGCGTTTTTAATGGCAATGCTGGCCTGGGTGGCAATGGTGGAAAGGAGTTCCAATTCCTCGTTATCGTAAACCGAGTTATCGAGCTTGTTTACTACCGTTATGGTGCCGATGATCTCGTCTTTCACCAACAGAGGGGCGCAGATAAGTGTTTTACGCTCATAGCCCAGCACACTGGAACGGTCGAATTCAGGCGTATCGTTGATGTCGGCTACCAGGAGCGGTTTGCAGTTTCTGACAACCCAGGTGGAGACGCCGGATGGGGTCATAGGTATACTCACCCCCTTGGAAACAACGGAGTCATGGCCATGGAGGGTGGTTATCTTGAGGCAGCTTAACTCCTGATCATAGAGCATGATATAGCCAATCTGGGCTTTTAATGTTTCCATTGAGGTATTGACGATAAGGTTGAAAAGCCGGTCCACATGCATTGTTGAGTTGATCCCGAGGCCGATCTTGTAAAGGGTGGAGAGCCTTGCCACAGCCTTTTCCAGGTTGGTGTTCTTGTCTTCCAGTTCGCCGGCAAGATCGGCGATCTTGTAGTTCGCCTCCTCGATCTCCTCAATACGCTCTTCCAGACTTATGTTCAATAATTCGATCTCATTCACCTGCGCTTCAAGTTTAAAGTTCATCGTGTGGATTTCTTGATGGTGCGCCAGTTTTTCATGAGACATGGCAAGTTCGTGATCATGGCTGATGGCGGTCTCCGTGGTTTCCTTGAGCCGGTCAACCAGCTTATTGTAGTTGTTCGACAGGAGGGCCATTTCCGTGCTGCTCCTGATGTTGGTCCTGACGCCAAAATTACCCTTCCCAACCTCGTGCATCGAGGTAATCAGTTGCTTGATCGGCTTGTCCACATAGAAGATGAGAAACACCGATACGGTGACGATGATCAGCAGGATTATGGCAATGGTGGCAATTACGGAATTGGTTTTGATGGTGGACATGAAGTTGTTCAGGTAGTTGAGTGATACGTAGACTTCAAGAATTCCGAGAAGTTCTTTGGTTGCGCCGTGGCAGCGATGGCAGGTGGGATCGTTGGTAATGCGGGAGGTTACGTCGTCCACCCCTAGCTCGGCATGGGTGAACGACTGAACGAATTTCCCCGAGCGGGACGCCAAAACCTCTTCCTGTCCGACAATCCCGCCAATCTCGCCGCTGTCTGCCGAGTTGAGTATCCGGCCATCGGTGCCTAATATGCGGATTGATGTAATGGCTCCGGCGGACTTGATCTGAGACAGGATGTTGTGGACTTCCTGAGAGTGACCGGTCAGCATGGCTTTCGCGATACTGTTCTTGATGGTCTCCATCAGCATAGTCTGATTGCGTTCGGTCAAGCTGGTGATCACCCTCTTCTGCTGCTGGAAATTCAGATATGCGGCAAACGTTATGATCACCACAACTATCAGCGTAATTAGACCGATTATTTTTATTTTAATGGAGTTCATAGATGTATGTATCCACGGAGTTCCTCTAAAAGATTGACAGGCAAAATAGATTCACCCTATTATCACCTAACCATGGTAGTTTCGCAACCTTATTAATGAGAACGCAATTTACTTGCCAACGTCTGAGACATGCTTAGGAACTGTAAACAAATATCATGGGCATCTTGCATCTCATCTTCAGGCCATCTTTAGCCGAACTTCAATCGCCAAATCCTCAACGTAGCTCTGCTACGTCTGCGGTTTGGCTCAATCAGTTCA